>NZ_SOGT01000012.1:0-508022 GCF_004403345.1 Cryobacterium lyxosi | reverse complement strand
TCGAGCTGCCCAAACTGCACCCCATCAAACGCCAAAGCCAGAATCGCACCGGCCTTTGCAACGGCCGCAACCCGAAAACCCTCAGGTTCCGGCACGGAGCCAGTTGCAGTGGGCGGGGCGGTGAGGGTCATGGCGTCAGTGCCTCCTTCACCCACAATTATAGCCCGAATCGACCACTAAGGCGAGTAAATCTCAGCATAAAAGTGATGTCAAATCAGAAGTTTCTTCTCATCAACGAGCGCGGAAAAATGGTTGTTTTGGAAGCAACGATTGACCCGCTCTCGCGAGATACACCGCAACGGGGGTGGACGAACGATCTCTCACGCGATTCATCATGGGCAAAGTTACCCCTGAACTGGGTCCGCTATAGGGGGCGGTACCACCGGTGGGAACGGGTTCAGCCGTCGCCCACCGCGATAACGTAAGGAGTCAGTGTCGTGCCGCGACTGCGGTGTGCCTCCACGGGGGCACATTGAGCTGACTGAGAACTCCGGGGGAGCCGCGCATACGTGACCAGCCTGACCGAAATTTTAATCGTGCACGGTTTGCTCCCAACCGAGCGGCTCGACACCGTGCGGTTGAACGACCGCGCTGACGAAGCTATGGTGCGCAACCTGGTCGAGGTGGGCACGATCACCGAGCTGCAGTTCGCCAAGGCGCGTGCCGAGCAGAAAAACCTGCCGTTTGTCGAGCTGCTGGACTATCCCGTTGACCGTCTGGCCGTTGCCAAAGTGCCCGCCGCCGTCTGCCGCCGCGCCAACGTGCTCCCCATCGGCTTCGAAGACGGTCGTCTCGTAGTGGCCATGGTCAACCCCGGCGACGTGTTCGCCGTGGACGACGTGCGCGAGGCTGCCCGCATGCGGGTCAGCCCGGTCGTCGTCGAGCCGTCCGATCTGCAAGCGGCCATCGCCCGCTACCATCGTGCCGACAACGAGCTGATCGACCTCAGCACCACCCTCACGGCCGACAATGAGGAGCCCGACGATACGACGACACCTGCCGAAACGGATGACGCAGCACCGATCGTGCGTTTCGTCAACCTGCTGGTCAGTCAGGCGATTCAGGACAAAGCGTCGGATATTCACATTGAACCCGGCGAGAACGACGTGCGCGTACGCTACCGCATCGACGGCGTGCTGCACGAGATGCAGAAGGCGCCGTCAACCATCGCCGGCGGCGTCACCTCGCGCATCAAGATCATGAGCGACCTCGATATCGCCGAGCGCCGCAAACCTCAGGATGGCCGCATGTCCGTGCACCACAACGGTCGTACGGTCGACCTGCGGGTGGCCATTCTGCCCACGGTCTGGGGTGAGAAGGTCGTTCTGCGAATTCTTGACAACGCGACCTCGTCGATGAGTATGGAGGGCCTCAACCTGCTCACCGATAACTTCAACGAGTACGCGATGGCGTACACCAAGCCCTACGGCATGATTCTGGTCACCGGGCCGACCGGTTCGGGCAAGTCGACCACCCTCTACACGACACTGCAGGCTATCAACCGGCCGGAGATCAATGTGATCACCGTCGAGGACCCGGTCGAGTACCGCATGCACGGGGTCAACCAGGTGCAGGTGAACCGCAAGGCGGGCCTCACCTTCGCCGTGGCGCTGCGTTCCATTCTGCGTGCAGACCCCGACGTCGTGCTACTCGGTGAGATTCGAGACCAGGAGACCGCAAAGATCGCCATTGAGGCCTCGCTCACCGGTCACCTCGTGCTGTCGACCCTGCACACCAATGACGCGCCAAGCGCGATGACCCGGTTGATCGAGATGGGTATCGAGCCGTTTCTGGTGGGGTCGGCACTGGACTGCGTTGTGGCGCAGCGGCTGGCCCGGCGCCTGTGCGACCGTTGCAAGGTACCCGATGATCGCACCGACCTGGCCTCTTTGGGTTTTGTGGTCAATCCGACGGTGGGTTACGTCTCGAACCGTTCTATGGTCATGCCCGAGATCGGTCCGGCCATAGATCCCACCACAACAGGCACCATCATCTATAAGCCCGCCGGGTGCGCCAGCTGCTCGCAGACGGGCTACCGCGGACGACTCGGCATTCACGAGGTCATGACGGTGTCCGAAGAAATCGAGCGGCTCACCGTGGCACGCGCCTCGAGCGCGCAGATCGCAGCCGCGGCACGCAAGCAGGGAATGATCACCATGCGTGAAGACGGCTGGGCCAAGGTCGCCCTCGGGCTGACCTCGATCGACGAGGTGCTCCGTGTGGTTTCCTAGCGTCTGGGATGGCGCGGTTGGTCACCGACGGACCGCGCAGGTACCTCAGTGAGGTCGCCCGACTTCGGTTATGCCGTGCAGGAATCCGATGACATCCAATACGGGGAGCCGGCCGCTGCCGCGCCCGTCTCTACCGTTGATATCCGTGCCAGGAGGCTTATGCGGTCCGAATCATCGGCTCAATTCAGCACGCCGATGTCCGATCCCGATCTGCTCACGGCACTGCGGCTCGTGTTGAACGAGGGAGCGAGCGACTTGCATATTTCTGGCGGTGCACCGCCAAGCATGCGCGTTGACGGTTTTCTGAGGCCGATTCCCGGGTGGGATCGTTGGTCGCCCGAGAAGGTCGCCTCCGCTCTGAGGAGTATTCTCTCGCCCGGGCAGCGGGAGGAATTCGATCGGGAACTCGAGCTCGACTTCGCCCACACGGTGGGGTACACCCGCTTTCGGGTCAACTTCTACCAGCAGCGCAACACGGTCGGTGGCGCCTTTCGTCTCATTCCGAATGAGATCAAATCGTTGGCCGATCTGGGCATTCCGGAATCTGTGGCACGGTTTGCACACCTCCCGCGAGGCCTCGTGCTGGTCACCGGTCCCACCGGCTCCGGCAAGACCACGACCCTGGCCGCAATGGTTGACCTGGTGAATCGCACCCGAGACGACCACATCGTGACGGTGGAGGACCCGATCGAGTTCATTCACGAGGGCAAGAAAGCGATGATCAGCCAGCGTGAGGTCGGGCAGGATACGCACAGCTTCGCATCCGCTCTGAAGCACGTGCTGCGCCAGGACCCCAACGTTATATTGATCGGCGAGCTGCGGGACCTCGAGACGATCTCGGTCGCTTTAACCGCCGCTGAGACCGGCCACCTCGTTTTATCCACCCTGCATACTCAGGATGCCGCCCAGACCATCGACCGCATGATCGACGTTTTTCCGCCGCACCAGCAGGCGCAAGTGCGCGCGCAGTTAGCGGCGACCCTGCGCGGGGTGGTCTGCCAGACGCTCGTGCGCAAGATCGGCGGCGGACGCGTGGTCGCGACTGAAATTCTGGTGACCACTGCAGCCATCGCAAACCTCGTGAGAGAAGGCAAGACGCACCAGATAGCTTCGGCGCTGCAGTCGGGGCGATCGCTTGGCATGCACACCATGGACCAGCACCTGGCCGAACTCGTCGACGCCGGCCAGATCACCCGTGAGGCCGCCGAGGAGAAGGCAATGGACGTCGAGGTGCTCAGGCAGCTCGTGCACCGGGTTGATCCGACAGATGTTTCGGTGGGCCGCCTGAGCGCTGGCGAAATTGACTTCAACGATTCGTTTTCGCCCGGGAGGCGTTAGATGTCCATCGAAACCTCTTTCAGCTACACCAGTCGGGACTCCCGCGACCGCGTGGTCAAAGGCCGTCTGGATGCGGCGTCGGAGCGGGCAGCGCTTTCCCAATTGCGCGCCATGGGACTCTCGCCCATTACAATCGCTCCGGCCCGCGAGCTCACGAGGCTTCACGCAGATCTGAGCATTCCGGGGTTTCAGAAGCCCATCGGCCTGACCGACCTCGCAGTGATGAGCCGTCAGATGGCGACCATGACCCAGGCCGGGCTGTCGCTTTTGCGCACACTGAATATTCTCTCGGGGCAGACCGAGAATAAGCAGCTCGCCCAGGTGCTCGCAGTCATTCGCGGCGACGTCGAGACCGGCGTGTCCCTCTCAGAGGCCTTCGATAAGCATGACGTGGTGTTTCCGCCGATTATGATCAACCTGGTGCGCGCGGGGGAGATCGGGGGTTTTCTCGGAGACGCCCTCAACTCCATCGCCGACAACTTCGAGTCCGAGGTGAAACTGCGCGACACGATCAAAAGCGCGCTCGCCTACCCGGTGATCGTGTTGGTCATGGCGCTTCTCGCCGTGGTGGGGATGCTCATCTTTATCGTTCCCGTTTTCGAGAAGATGTTCCAGGGTCTCGGCGGCGATCTGCCCCCGGCCACTCAAGTGCTCGTCGTGCTCTCCAACGGCATGATCTGGGTGGCCCCGGTACTACTCATTGCCGTCATTGTTTTCTCGGTGTGGTGGCGCAAGAACAAGCACAGCCTGGCCGTGCGCCGCGTGGTCGACCCGTTCAAGCTCAAGCTGCCCGTGTTCGGCCTACTGCTCACCAAGCTGGCCATTGCACGGTTCAGCCGCAACTTCGCGACCATGATCGGCGCCGGCGTGCCAATACTGCACTCGCTCAAGATCGTCGGCGAGACCTCGGGTAACTACGTCATCGAGTCTGCCCTCGGCAAGGTGCAGGAATCGGTGAGCCAGGGCCGCTCCATCGCAACACCGCTCGCCCTCGAGCCGATTTTTCCGGCCATGGTCACGCAGATGATCGCCGTGGGAGAGGATGCCGGTGCGCTCGAGCAGATGCTCACCAAGATCGCCGATTTCTACGACCAGGAAGTGCAGTCGACCACTGAGCAGCTCACCGCACTCATCGAGCCACTCATGATTGCCGTCATTGGCGTGATTATCGGGGGCATGGTCGTGGCTCTCTACCTGCCCATGTTCAGCGTTTTCGACTACGTCAAATAGCCGCCAGGAGTCACAACCCCCGTTTAGGCTGCACTCCCACTGGGGGTAGTCCGACCGCCGAAAAAACAGCGGTACACCGTGGTGGCCAACTTAGGCTTGAAAACGGGCAAGCCACTGCATTGCTACCTGCTGAACAACGCAAAGGACACACATATGAACCGCTTCTTCACAACAGCCCTGGTCAATAAGCGCACGGCCCTCGGCGAGAAGGAGAAGGGCTTCACGCTCATCGAGCTTCTCGTGGTGGTACTTATTCTCGGCGTTCTCGCCGCGATCGCCATCCCGATCTACCTGGGCCAGCAGGACAAGGCCAAGGACAGCGCTGTGGAGGCGGCTATCACCAACGCGAAGACGGCCGTTGTCGCGGAACTGGTTGAAGGAACCGAGCTCTCCACCCTCGACACCGATTTTCCGAGTCGCCTCACCGCGTACACCGCGAGTGATGAAATTTCAGTCGCCATGGAGGTAACTTCTTCGACGAGTTTCATCATTACCGGTAGCTGGGGTCCGATTACCGACCTCGATCACGATCATTACATCACCGAAAAGGGCGCTGCGGTAGAAGGTCCGGTGCCTGCCGCCGCGTCGTCCGACGCTGTGGGGTAGCACTGCCCACCGTCTTTTCATCGGTGGGGCGTCCCAGACGCCCCACCGATGGTCGAAAATCGCCCGTAGTGAAAGGGAACTAGTGCGAGTCGGACACCGCTCCGTGACTAATTCGCGACCCGGCGAGGCAGGCTTTGGCATGATCGAAATCGTCGTGTCGATGCTGCTGCTCTCCCTGCTCGCCATCGCCTTTCTGCCGATGCTCGTCACGTCGTTGCGAGTCTCGGTCTCCAATGCCACCCTCGCCTCGGCCACCCAGCTCGTCGCCACCCAGATGGAGAACATCCGTTCCATCGGCACAACCTGCGCGCCGCTCCGCTCGCATGCTGCCACGCCGCCAGCCGCCTTCGACCCCGACGGCCGTGCCCTGCAGCCCAGCTTCGATCCGATCACCTGCCCGATCACCTACCCGGCTACAGTGCCGGTGCACGTCTTCGTGACTGAGGTATCGACCAGTGAAATTCTGGCCGAAGCGACGACGAGCATTTTCGTGAACGGCTAGGCCTGGGCATGGTTGCGAGAGCACGTCACCACCAGCACGATGTCGCGTCGGGCACCGGGGCGAACCAGCGGCGACAGCGCGGTGAAGGCGGTTACAGCCTCATTGAACTGCTCATCTATTCGAGCCTGCTCGTGATCATTCTGACCATCGTGGGCGGCATGCTGCTCAACACCCTGACGTCTAAAGCCAAGGTACTGGGGAGCGCAGACGCAAATGCCGTCAGTCAGCTGATCTCCACGTCGGTACACTCCGGTGTGCGCAATGCCACGGCGCTTCAGGTCACCGATAGCGCGAATCCCGATATCGATGACCAGCTCTTTGTGATCACAGCCGTGAGCAGCGATCCGAAAGCCCTGGCGACCGAGCGGGTCTGCCAAGCCTGGTTCTACACCGAGTCCAACGGCGGCGCCATGTTCTACCGGCGCGCAGCGGCTCCGCAAACCTTCGTTGCCCCCACGCCGGACGCCCTCGCCAATGACATGAGCGGATGGACCCTGCTGGGTACCGGCTTGTCTGCAGCCTTCGCCCAACCCGTCTTCAACCCTGATGTCACTCCCGACCGCCGGGCCGTCACCGTCAACTTCACAATCAACGCCGGTGGTGACAGCAGCCCGGCGCTGATGTCGACCAAAGTCACGAGCCGCCAGGGCGCGGCACCCCCCACGGAGCCCACATGTTTCTAGTTCGCAAGACCTTCCTTCTCCTGGCTGGCGAGACGGGAAGCAGCATGCTCGCCGTGATCGGGCTCATGGCCGTGGCGGCAGTGGCCACCGTCGCCATTGCTGGTTCCACCATGAACTCTCTCGGTGTGAGCAGCGCGACCCGCGCCGGAGTGCAGGCGCAATCGGCGGCGGAAGCGGGCATCGACGATGCCCTTCTCAAGTTGACCAACAACACCTGCACGGTGGCGAACTGGAGCACCAGCAGCCCGGCTGCGGCGGTGTTGGTCTCTTACTCCACCAGTGCCACCTCCGACAACTGGATCAGCGCGTGCCCATCACGGGCAGCGGTTCGGGTCAAAATTCTGGCGACCGGCGAAGCTGTCGATGTCGGTGTCGGGGGCAATACCACGGGCGACGCGCGCACGGTCGAAGCGATCTACGCCTACGTGCCGGCTGACACCGACACTACCGGCGCAGGCTCCGCCCTCTACTCCCACAATTTCGGAACCTTCGCGGGCTCAAGCCAGTTGAACTCCGTCGACGGGTCTGAGCCTGTGGTGCAGGTGCGCCACGACAACGTTTCCTGTGACAGCACCCACAGGGCTGATACCAGCATTCTCAACGCCGATCTAGTGATCGCGGACGGAGGGCTCGCAGTCGGGGCAACCTGCACGATCGTCGGCGACGTCTGGGCCACCGAACCTGTCGCCCTGCACGATTTAGCCCAGGTGCGCGGCAATGTCGTGGCGCCGAGCACAGAGTTCACCGACGACACCATCATCTACGGCAGCATCTGGACCACGGGGGCGACGGTGCTGGAATCTTCTGCGTGGATCAAGGGTTCGGTCACGGCCGGTTCGCTGAGCATGATCAACAGCGCAAAAATCGACCACGACGCCTGGTCTGCCGGCGAGACGACCATCGGCCACAGCACGAACGTGATCACCGGTCACCTGACGACTCAGTCCCTCGCCAACAGCGGGCCCGGCGTCATCACCGGCGGCACGACAGTGGTTGCGGTCGGTCCCGGAGCGGGTTCAGCACCGGCTCCGGCACCATTTGTGCCCGACTGGGTCGATGTCGACTATGACCTGACCGATTGGCCCGGGTTTCAGGTGGCGACGATGAACAGTGGCTGTAGGCTCGCAGACATACAAACAGTCGCAAACTTATTCACGGGTCCGGGAATCATCGATGCCCGCGAGTGCCCTCAGGGCGTTTTCCTGAAGGAGAATAACGTGACCTTGAGCCTGCCACAGGACCTGGCGATTTTTGCGGATCGATTCGAAATCGGCCTCGACGCGCAGATCGATGCGTCGGGAGCCACGCCTCGCAAATTATGGCTGATCTCGCCCGATGAGACGGCTGACGGATCGCCCACGTGCCGGAATCCCAGCGACTATTCGGACATTACACATGTCTTCATCGTGCAGGCTCCCGTGACGGCCATGCTCTACACGCCGTGCTCGATCGACCTCGATTTTTCGGCGCAGTGGCGCGGCCAGCTCTACGGTGGCACCGTCGGCATGGCCGGGACAGCGACGCTGCACTACGCACCAGTGGGTATCCCCGGAGTCGACCTGTCCACGGGAATGACACCGGGCGCGGGCGAATCGATCGCACACCTCGGCGCACGTGTTTCGATTCGAGACCTGAATGGATAGCACTATCGCGGGGGTATTCGGCATCCTGGGAGCCCTCATCGGCTCTTTTTTGAACGTGGTGATCTACCGCATACCGGCCGGCCGCTCCATCGTCTCCCCGCCGAGTTCGTGCAGCAGCTGCGGCGCGCGCATTCGGCCGTACGACAACATTCCGGTTGTGAGCTGGCTCGTGCTGCGCGGTAAATGTCGCGACTGCCAGGCGCCGATTTCGCCCCGTTACCCGATGGTGGAACTCGGCACCGGGGTCGTCTTCGCGATCGTCGCCCTCTGGGTGTTCTCGACCGCTGATTTTGGCTGGGCGGGTGTCACTACCAACGACAACACCCTCGCGATTCAGCTCATCGCGCTCGTGGCGTTCCTCTACCTGGCGGCGATCAGCGTTGCCCTGGCCATGATCGACCTCGACACTCATACCCTGCCGAACAAGATTCTGCTGCCGGCCTATCCGGTCGCCGCCGTGTTACTCACCGCTGCCGCCCTCGTGGCCGGCGAACCGGGTCGGGTGCTGACCGCCCTCATTGGGGCGGCGGCATTGTTCGGTCTTTACCTGGCCCTGGCGCTGATCAGTCCCGGCGGCATGGGGCTCGGTGACGTCAAACTTGCCGGGCTGCTCGGCTTATACCTCGGCTATCTGGGGTGGGGACCCCTGATCGTGGGGGCATTCGGCGCCTTTCTGCTCGGCGGCGTGTTCGGGCTTATTCTGCTCGCCACCCACAAGGCCAAGCGCCGCAGTGGCATCCCGTTCGGCCCGTGGATGCTCCTGGCTGCCTGGCTTGGCGTTTTTTTCGGTGACCAGATAGCGATCGGCTACCTCACGCTGTACGGCCTCGCGTAAGTGGCAATTGTCACCGCCAGGCCCACTCCTCGACCACCGCTTACACATCAAATTCTCACTGGGGGAAACAAATGACTACTCGTGTGGTCGGACTCGACATCGGCACTACCGCCGTGCGCGCCGTAGAGATGCGAGATGCCGAAACGGATCATCCCGTGCTCGTGCGCTGCTATGAGGAGCCGCTGCCCTTTGGCGCGGTCAGTCGCGGTGAGGTACTCGAACCGGCTATCGTCGCCGCGGCGCTGAAACGGATGTGGTCGAGCGGCGGTTTCACGACCAAGGACGTCGTGCTCGGTATGGGCTACCATCGCATGGTCGTGCGCAACCTGACGGTGCCCAAGATGTCGCTGCGCCGCATTCGGGAGTCGCTGCCATTCCAAGTGCAGGACCTGCTGTCGTTTCCCACCGCGGAGGCATTGCTCGACTTCTACCCCATTGCCGAGGTCGACAGCGAGGGCGAGTCTGGCCCGCAAATTTCCGGGCTGCTGATCGCAGCCATGAAAGGAGTCGTGCAGTCGCATATCAAGGCCGCCAGGCTGGCTGGACTGCACACCGTCACCGTTGACATCATGTCATTCGCTCGCAGTCGTGCCATCAACCGTGCGGTGACCGCCCCCGAGGTGATCGTGCAGATTGATATCGGTGGCGGTTCGTCGAGCGTACTGATCTCTTCGAATGCCGTGCCGCAGTTCGTGCGGGTGATTCCCTCCGGCGGCAATGAGTTCACCAAGGCGCTGCGCGTGCGCCTCGGCCTTGGCGAAGAGGCGGCGGAGTTGCTCAAGACGCGGCTGGGCTTACTGGATGAGGTTGCACCAGAAGATGAAATAGCCGCCACCATCATTCGGGAGATCACCTCGGAACTGCTGGAAAGCCTGCGCAATACCATTGCCTACTTCACGAACAGTCGTCCGGAGCTACCTATCGGCCGCATCGTGCTCATGGGCGGGGGCGCTCGGCTCGAAGGGTTCGGTGCCGCGCTCAGCGAGCTGACCCGTTTTCCGGTGGTTCCGGCGCAACCGTACGGCGCACTCGAGCTCGGTCCCGATGTCAGCCAGGAATATCTCGAAAACTCCCAGTGTACGTTCGTAGCTGCGCTCGGCCTCGCTCTCGGGAGTAAAGCATGAAACGCACAACGGATGGCCACGAGCTGATCCTCGGCGGGGAGCCACGCGCAGACCTGCTGCCCCCCGAACTCAAGGCCGCCCGCCAGGGCCGGCTGCTCCGCCGAATCATGTCGATCGTTGCGGCCGGCATCGTGCTGGTCGTTATTGCCGCCGTCGCAGCCGTGTCCCTCGAGGCGGGGCGGGCACAGTCCCGGCTCGACGCATCCGAGGTCCGCACCACTGAATTGCTGTTGGAATCTGCAAAATATTCGGAGGTACGCAATGTGCAGAATCAAATCGACCTGACAACGGCGGCGCGGCAGCTGGCTGCTGCCACCGAGGTCGATTGGCGTGCTTACCTGGTGGCCGTCCGGGCCAGTCTGCCCTCTGATGTCACCATCCAGGCGATCACCGTCGGATCCGGCACGCCGTGGGCGGAATACGAGCAGAGCAGCGTTCCCCTGTACAACCCGCGTGTCGCCAGCCTGACGCTGAGCCTCACCAGTCCGACCTTGCCCGCTGTTCCCATGTGGTTGACGAACCTGCGCACGCTTCCCGGCTACGCGGACGCCCACCCCGGTTCGGTGACCCGCACGGAAACCGGCCAGTACGTCGTCGAACTGGTCATCAATATCAATAAAGATGCGCGATCAAATCGCATCGCTGGGGGACAGTGACGCCATGACGCGCAACAGACTATTCGGTGCCGTGCTGATCTTGATCATCGGCACGGCGGTGGTTCTCGGCGGGATGCTGGGGATCGCGCCAAAATTGGAAGAGATTCAGGCCACAACGGCGCAACGTGAGGTCATACTGGCGAAATATGCAGAGCACGAGGCCGATTTGATCGTTCTGAAACAGGACTTTGCCGGAATCGCGGAGCTTCGCACCTACCTCGCCACCCTGCAGAGCGGGGTACCGCTAGATGCCGGCATCCCCGACTTTCTCGATGAGCTGGAAGTCATTGCCCGCCAGAACAGCGTGACATTGGATTCGCTGGTTATCAGCGATGCCGTTGCCTTTCAGCCCGCCGTGGAACCGGCAGTCGACAGCGGTGCTGTGGCGGCGTCAGGCGCGGGAGCGGATTCCGCAGCCGTCGCATCCGCTGTTCCCGCCACATCGTCGGCACTCATCCCGGAAAACTATCTGGCGATAACCGTTGCACTGACGATCGCCGGTGCCCACAGTAATCTTTTCGACTTCGTGGCCGGCCTTCAGCACGGCCAGCGCAGCATCGCGATTTCCTCGGTGGCGACCGATACCGGTGCGGGAGAGATCGTGAACGATATGACCGTTCTCGGCACGATCTACGTTCTGCTGGATCCAGATGGTGTGGCGCTCGAGCACTAAGGGGCACACCCCCAGATCGCGGGCTACCGCCGCGAAACGAGCTTCAATAACGTTGCGCGTGGCGTAGACCTCCCGCGAACAAGACTTACCCTGACTCCATTCTCGCGAGGCCTGCAACGACCGTTCGTCGCACCCTGGGCGAGTGGTCGCGTACCCGAACGGCCGTGCCTGTTCGCGGCAATCAGTACCCGACACGCTTGCTCCGAGAAGGAATCGCTCATGGACGACCCGAAAACCTCCCTGTCGCCAAACGACACCCGCATGCCCGGCGAGCTCGCGGGGTTCACCCCGGTATCGGCTAGCGCCGCAGTGAGCGCCACCCATCACGATGAAATTCGTGTGCTGCCCACCAATCGTCGGCGCACGCGCGTGGCACCCCGTAGCGGTCCCGGCGACTGGATTCCGCGCGGTGTCGATCCGGCGGTAGATGTGCTCGGCGTACCCGACGTCGACCTGATCGACGCCCTCCATGAGGTGGTGCTGCGGCAGGCGTCCGACCTGCACGTCTCTGTCGCCGCTCCGCCGTGCATTCGCCGCGACGGCGATCTCGGCCCGGTCGGCGCCGGCCCAGCCTGGTCGAGCCTGAAAGCAGACCGGGCCATCCGCAGCATTCTCACCCGGGCCCAGCAGGTCATCTTCGATCGAGACCATGAACTCGATTTCGCCTACACGCTGGAGGATGTCGCGGTCACCGGTGTGTCCAGTCGATTTCGGGTCAACGTGCACCAGCAGCGCGGCACCGTTGGTGCGGTCTTTCGGCTCATTCCGCACGAGATCAAAGGCCTCAAAGCCCTGGGAATCCCGCAATCGGTGTCGGCATTCGCCGGGCTGCCTCGCGGGCTGGTGCTCGTGGCCGGGCCGACCGGCTCGGGAAAATCCACGACGCTGGCAGCCCTCGTCGACCTCGTGAACAGCACCAGGGCCGACCATATCGTCACCGTCGAAGACCCGATCGAGTTTTTGCACGCCCACAAGAAGTCCCTGGTGACCCAACGCGAGGTGGGACAGGACACGGCGAGTTTTGCATCCGCTTTGAAGCACGTGCTGCGGCAGGACCCCGACGTGATTCTCATTGGTGAACTGCGCGATCTCGAGACGATCCAGGTAGCGCTGACCGCCGCCGAGACCGGTCACCTCGTGTTCGCGACGCTGCACACACAGAGCGCGGCGCAAACCATCGACCGGATCATCAACGTCTTTCCGCCGCACCAGCAAAACCAGGTGCGGGCGCAGCTGGCCCAGACCCTGCAGGGCGTGGTCTGCCAGACCCTCGTGAAGTGGGCGAACGGGGCCGGCCGGGTCGCGGCGACGGAGGTTCTCGTCACCGCTCCGGCCATCGCCAACCTCATTCGCGAGGGCAAAACGCACCAGATCGAGTCGATGATGCAGACCGGTCGGGAGCGCGGCATGCACACCATGGACCAGCACCTCGCCGAACTGGTCAACACGGGACAGATCACCCGCGCGGCCGCGCTGGCCAAGGCCCACGATATTGCCGGACTGGAACTGCTCATTCACCGCACCGAACCGGTGGCCGGGGCCTTTACCTTCGCTGCGGTCGGCGCCGGGTACGACTCCGGCCACGACGACGCCGACAACAACGTCGGGTTCGCCCGCGCGGTGCTTTAGGCAGCGTCATCCGCTGCTGCGGTAAAGTCGCTCGTCCGGCAGGATGCGCACTGGAGCGAGACCGGCTGCGCCGCCGGTTGTGCCCCCAGTACCCCCAAAATGGGAGTATGCATTCGGGCTTAAATGCGCAAAAATCCGTAGAGTGACCTCTGATTCTCTGCTCGTGATCCTGGCGGGCGCGCTTGGTTTGGCGCTGGGCGTGCCAATAACCCTTCTGGCCGAGCGAATGCTACAAAGCCCTCGCCGATTGGGGTGGAGAACTCGTGCGACGGCCGGGGTTTCGGACGCGGCGCTGTTCGTGTTCCTGACCGGCCAGTTTGGCTTCAGCCCCCAGTTGGCGCCATTTCTGATCTTTGCGACAGCATCCGTGGTGCTCTGCATTGTCGACCTGGTCGAGAAGCGACTCCCTAACGTGATTGTGCTCCCTACCACCGCAGCGGTCCTGGTCTCGCTTGCACTGGCCGCGTTGCTCGACGACCACTTGGAGGCGCTATTCGGCGCGCTGCTCGGTGGCACGGTATTCTTCGGCGTCTACCTCGTGCTGGTGCTCGTGTCGCCCGACGGCATCGGCATGGGCGACGTGAAACTTTCCGTCATGATCGGTCTCGCACTCGGCTATCTTGGCTGGAGCACGGTGCTCCTCGGCCTGTTCGCGGGCTTTCTGATCGGCGGTATTATTTCCTTGCTCGCTTTGGCCTTGCGAAAGACAACCCTAGGGAGTTCGATTCCGTTCGGCCCGTCCATGCTGCTGGGTGCGTTCATCGCAATTCTGCTCCGGACCTGGCTCTAGGCACGGTAGGCCGGTCTCGCCTAGGAGAAGGCCGCGACCATGCTGAGCACGGCGGGTGTGAGCAGCACGATGAACAACACCGGCAGGATGCAGAAGATAAGCGGGAACAGCACCTTGACCGGGATCTTCATCGCCTTCTCCTCGGCCCGCTGGCGACGGCGTAGCCGCATTTCCGCCGCTTGCACCCGGAGCACGTCGGCGATCGCGATGCCGTAGGTATCGGCTTGGATGACGGAGCGCGTGAACCGGCGCAAGTCCGGTGACGAGGTGCGGCCACTCAGAGCTTGGTAGGCGTCTTTGCGGGCGCGGCCAATGCTCATGTCCTGCAGAGTGCGAATGAATTCCTCGGCGAGCGGCCCCTTGCCGTTCGTCGCGGCCTTGGCCATGGCCGCCTCGAAGCCGAGGCCCGCCTCCACCGCAATCGTCATCTGGTCGAGGGTGTCAGCGAGAGCGAGCTGAATCTTTTCCTGCCGCTCTTGCCCCCGACTTTGAATGAGCAGGTCGGGCACGAAAAAGCAGAGCACAGTGAGTGCACCGCCGAGCCCGAACCGCAGCATGACGGGGTCGCCGCTGATCCACCACAGGGCGAGGAGCGCACCACACGCGGCCAGGACCAGTTTTGCAATGAGGATCTTGTCGATCGTCCACCCGGGCGGGCGCCCGGCGAGCGCGAGTCGGTGATCGAGCATGCCGAGATACCCCTTGGGGGCGGCGTCGCGCACGCCCGTGATGAACGAACCGCCGGTGAAGAGCGAACCCGAGGGTGCGCCGGTGCCCGCGGTGACTTCGCGCGGCCCGCGACCTCCGACCAGGATGCCGACGAGAGCTCCGAGCCCGCCGGCAATGGCCAGGGCGGCGAGGATGGCAATGAGTGGGGGCATGGGATTCTCCTAGAACTTCACTTTGACGACGACCATCATCCACAGCGAACCGATCCCAAGCAGGATGGCGGCGACGACGAGGGCGGCGATTCCCCAGATGCTGCTGAAGAAGCCGCCGAAATAGCTCGGCTGGGTCAACAAGAGAAAGGTGAAGACGCCGATGGGCAGCAGGATCAGCACCCAGGCACTCATCTTGCCCTCCGCGGCCAACGCTTTCACCTGCCGCCGAATTTCGTTGCGTTCGCGGATGGTGTGGCTCACCTGGTCGAGCACCTGAGACAAGTTGCCGCCCACTTCACGGTTGATTGCGATCGCCTGGGCGACCCATTGAAAGTCGTCGCTGCGCATCCGCATCGCGGTGTTGTCGAGGGCGTCTCCCAGATCGCGCCCGATGCGGGTTTCGTTCACGACTCGGGCGAGCTCATCGGACGTCGGTGACTCCGTCTCGTGCGAAGAAGCGTCGACGGCGCGGAGCAGGCTGTGGCCAGCGCGAAGCGAACCGGCGAGAAGGGTGAGCGACTCGTCGAGCTGTTCGGCGAATTTGGCTCGCCTGCGCCCGGCGCGCAGGCTGATCAGCACCTTGGCACCGATCGGGGCGAGCGCAGCGAACGTGACCATGAGCGGCACGACCCAGGACGAGCCGGTGCCGAGGATCAGCCCGAGCAACGACAGAACGATGGCGGCAGAGATGACCATGAGTACGAAGCCCGAGGGTTGCATCCGGATGCCCGCCTGCTCCAGTTCCGCCTCGCTGAACGGAGCCCGGCCGCCCCGGCGGAGCGCGCCATCGATCACTTCGACCGTGCGGTCGGTCATCTTGGTCAGGGTCGACGTCTCGATCGCTCCGGGCGCGCGTCGGCGTTCCAAGGGCACGCGTGGCGCCGACGGCGCAATCACCAGGAACACGAGAACCAGGAGCGCGATCAAACCGGCCCCGACCCCGACGTAGAGAATGACCTCGTTCATCGCTGTGCTCGTGTCATCAGTTCAGCCTGGAACACACCCGGCGAGAGCTCGATGCCCAGATCGCGAAACTTGTCGGCAAACCGTGGTCGTACCCCGGTGGCGACTGCGCGGCCGAGGAGATGTCCGTCGGCGTCGGTGCCGGCACCGTGGTCGAAGATGAAGGCGTCCTGCAGGGTGACGATCTCGCCCTCCATACCCTGCACTTCGGTGACGTGCGTGATGCGGCGAGTGCCGTCCTTGAGCCGACTGATCTGCACGATCACGTCGATTGCCGAGGTGATCTGCTCCCGGATAGCGCGCAGCGGCAGGTCCATCCCAGCCATGAGCACGAGGGTTTCCAGCCTCGCGATCGCGTCACGCGGTGAGTTGGCGTGCACCGTCGAGATGGAACCGTCGTGGCCGGTGTTCATGGCCTGCAGCATGTCGAGGCTTTCGCCGCCGCGGCACTCACCGATCACAATCCGATCCGGGCGCATGCGCAGGGAGTTGCGCACCAGGTCGCGGATGGTGATTTCACCTTTACCCTCGATGTTCGCGGGGCGTGATTCGAGACGGATGACGTGTTCCTGTTGCAGCTGCAGCTCCACGGCGTCTTCGATCGTGATGATGCGCTCGTCGGGCGGAATGTAGCCGGACAGCACGTTGAGTAGGGTCGTCTTGCCGGTTCCGGTTCCCCCGGAGACGATGATGTTGAGCTTTGCTTTTACGCAGGCATCAAGCAACTCCGCCATGTCCGGGCTCAGTGTGCCGAATCCGATCAGGTCTCTGACCGTGAGCGGTTCGCGAGAGAATTTACGAATAGTCAGTGAGGAACCATCGACCGAAAGTGGCGGGATGATCGCGTTCACTCGCGAGCCGTCGGCGAGGCGCGCATCCACCAGCGGTGACGATTCGTCGATGCGCCGACCGACCTTGGAGACGATCCGCTCGATCACTCGACGCAGCTGCGCTTCGCTCGTGAAACGGGAGGGGCTGAGGCTGAGGCGTCCGTTTCTTTCGACGAAAATTTGCTCGTGGCCGTTGACCATGATCTCGGATACGGCTTCATCAGCGAGCAAGACGTCGAGCGGACCGTAGCCGAGCACGTCGGCACCGATCTCGGCGATGAGTCGGTCGCGCTCGTCGTCGCTGAGCGGTACCTGCTCGGCCGAAACGATGTTGCCCAACTCGGCTCTTGCGTAGGCATGTAGCTGCTCTTCGCTCAGGCTGGGGTCGTTCAGGCGTGTTCCAATGCGTTCGAACAGCTCCTGGGCGGCGCGTTCCTTGATATCGGCGAGTGGATCAACAGGAAGTTGTGAAGCGGCTATCGGCGCCGGGGATGGCACGGGCACAGCTGTCACCGATGATAGCGACGATGCAGGGGGCAGGGAAGAAGCGTTCGCCAAAGCCGTCGGGACAGCGTTTGAATTCACCAGGGCTGGTTCCGGAGCTTTTTTGTCAAAGCGGTGGTGGGGGCCTTTTTCTCGCACCGCGTCCACTCGTTCGGTCAGTTTCATGCCACAACCACCCTTCGGTGTAGGCGGCCGTGTTTACGCGCCGCCGTCGGGTCGAATCGGCGCACCAATGCGGTGAGCGCGTTTGATGCGGAGTTTCTGGAGCCGTCTGCCAGGATGGGCACGCCTCGGTTCGTCGACAGCGCCATCAACTTGGACCGCCGGATGGCGATATCTACCGGTACGCCGATCGTCGCCTCGATATCGCGCACGGACAGGCCGCTGAAGCGGTCGCCCAGGTTCAACACCACATGGCGAGTGGGCGGCACAATGCCGATACTCGCCAGCGCGGCCAGCTCCTTGCGGAGTCCCCGTGCACTCGGCACTGACATATCGCAGACGATCACGGCGTCGGTGGCCAGCTCCAGGGCGGCCAGGGCATGCTCGCCGAGACCGGGCGCCGTGTCGATCACGACGAACCGGAACACTTCAGAGAGTTGCCTGATTAAATGGCTGAGCTGCTCGCCGGACACCCGGTCGCCGTCGACCGGGGTGTCCGCACCACAGACGGTGTAGAAACCACTTTCGTGCGGGGTGAGGTAGGTCTTGAGCACCATCGTGTCGAGCTTTGCAGCATCAGTGACCGCGTCGGGCAGGGTGTGCGCCGGCGTGAGTGACAGCGCGGTGGCGACGTCGCCGAACTGTACGTCGGCGTCGACGAGAACCACCGATAGGGGGGCCAGCCTGGCCAGCCCGACGGCGAGGTTGGTGGCAACCGTGGTCTTGCCGACGCCGCCCTTCGCCGACACGACGGCGATGACCTGGCAGCGGATGCCGGCGGCCGCGGCGACCGTCTCGATGGCCGGCGGAGGGAGGATGAAGACGTCGGGATCCCCGGCCGAAGCTGGAAAGGCGTTCGATTCCAACTCAGGCTCGAACCCGAGCCAGACTTCTGGTACTTTTTCCGCGTCTGGCCGGTGCGCTTTTCGCACGCTGTCGGGTTCAGCCCGGGTGTACCGGGCACGAGTCGGTGTGAGTAGGACCACCTGCTCGTCGCGGGGGCTCAGGACTGCGTGAATGGTCCGGTCGGAGACCCACCGGTCGGTTCCCGCCTGGTGTCCGTGCGCGATCACGATGCCCACCCCGGGGTAGAGGGTGGCGAGTCCGGTCGAGAGCGCGCTTGTTTGCCCGTGGGAGAGAGTCGAGCCGAGCAGAGCCACGTCCGGTCGGTCTGCCGCGTGCAGTCGACCGAGCACGGCCGAAGGCCCAAAGGCCAGAAACTGTCCCTTGACCAGGCTGAGGGCGGCTCCAAAGAGAAGGTGCAGGCGGGTCTCGAAGCCATGGCTGTTGCCGATGAGCAGTAGGCGGCTCATTCGAAGACCACGTTGCCGTCAACGATGCGCGAGCCGGTCTCGTCGGCTTCCTCGGTCTCCAGGGTGAGCCACACCGAGCCAAACGTCTGGCCCCAGACGAGTTTTTCAATGTCGAGCGTGCTGCGGGCGAGGGTGACCATGACCGAGCTGACCGGCTCGGACGCCGCATCGGCTCCTTCCTCACCCTTCGCAGGCGACGTCATGGTTCCCGCTTGTACGGAGGTCACGAGCACCTTGTGAAAGACCTGCTTGCTCACCGGCTGCTCCTCGGTGCCGCCGGCGGGCTTCATCGACGCAGTGATGACCACGCCGACGGTGTCGCCGGCCTTGATCGTGCCGCCGACGACGTGCTCGACGGGCAGGGCGATGGTGACGGACTGCATGCCATCAGGAACTTTCACGTCGCCGCGCGCGGCGAGCTCGGCCGAGTTCACCCAGCGGGAGGTGAGGAGCTGCTCGCCGGGCTGGAGGGTAGTGTCCGCCACCCGGCCAGCGAGGGCGCTCAGCTTAGTGACGCGACCGGGCACCGCGGCAACCGCGGGCATCTTCTTCTCGGCGATGAGCTCGCCAATCTCCTCCGCGGCGGTGCCGGCGGGGATCTCTTCCGTCACGACATAGACGGATACCATCTCGGCGCCGTTGGTGGCACGGGCGTCTGCGCTTCGCACATAACCGGTGAGCACGACAGTGCCGACCACGGCCAGCACGATCGCGAGGATTGCTCCAATGAGGCGGGTTTTCATGGCATCTCCATTGGTTCAGGCGGAATTATAAGTCTGACGACGTCGGCGTTAAGGTTGGGTCCGCCGAGTTCAAAGGCGCTGTCCACGGACACCCAGTCTTGGAAGTAACCCTGGATGAATCGAGAGTTGCCACCAGTGCAGCCACACCCCGGGTAGTTATCGACGTTCACGAGTGGCATGCGGTTTCCACCGGCGAATTTCCACCCGGTGACCTTGAAGGAGGCGAAGGCGTAAATGTGGAAGACCCCGTTGGCGCCGGTCTCGGTGGAAGAATCAAAAATGGGAATGAGGATCGTTCGGCCCTCGAGGTCGGCCAGAGTCTCCTCACAGTCAACAGGCTGGCTGTTACCGGGCCGGCTCGGCACCACGTCGGCGTCGAGGTCCACCAGCACCTCGCACTGGCCTAGTATCTGGTCGAGCCAGCCGAACCCGCCCGGGATTTCAGCGCCATCCCGCCTGCACGGATGGTTTTCGTCGTAACGAATCGTGATCTTGACCTCGTCGTTGAGCGCGCCGAACAGCAGAAACTCACAGTACGAGAGTGCGAGCGGCAGAACTGCCGGGCCGTCGCCGGGTGGGCCCCACTCCGCGGTGGCGGTGGCGCCCACGGTCGTCGAGTCGGTTCCAATGAGCGAGGCGAACGGATGCTGGATGGCATCCTCCCCGGTGTCGGTGCGGGTCGAATCAGACACCGTAACGGTTCGGGCATCCAGGTCGATGATTGGCGGGTCAACGTTGGCGGCGTCATCATTGGCGTTCGCATCGGTGTAGTCGGCTGCCAGGCTTGCCGGGTTGTTGCAGACACCATCTGCGCAATCGCGGGCGACCGCGATGGCTGCGGCGTCCGCCCCGTTTTGCAGCTGGGCACGTTCGGCGTAGAGGGCGCCGACGTCGAGTGCAATGGCCAGGAAGCCGATAAGCGGCACCAGCAGGATGGCAACGAAGACGGCGCTCGCGCCGCGTTCCGAGCGATATAGGGAATTTAACCACCGCACAGCATGACCCCCGTTCCGGTCAGTGGGAGCGTCTCCCCGAAGAACCCGGTGAGGAGGTCGACGTCGTAGTCGATGGTCATGGTCACGGTAGTGATGGTGGCGGTGCAGTTGTTCACCGTGATGTCGCCCTCAGCAACCGATGGATTAACCGACGGCGCGGCGGCAGTGGCCGCGGACCTGGCTAGCCCCGGGTTGTTTTCGATCGCCATCACCCGGGCGCCCTCTCGGGCCGCATTGCTGAGGGAGATCTGCACGTTGAAGACGCGGCTGAACTCGACGAGTCCGAGCACGAGAAGGAGGAGAATGGGGAGGATCAGCGCGAACTCAACGGCTGCTGCTCCGCGTTCGCCTGGTTTGCTGCGTTTGAATATCATGCGGTGCCCCTTCGGGTGGGCAGTTGGTGTAAGCGACGGTGGCTTCCGGAGCGGGAGCCACCGTCGCTGTGCGGTCGGCCGAGGGGCTGGCCAAGTGTTGCGGAGGGTTATGCTTACGCGGCGGGCGGGGTGAGCTTGTTGCCAACACCATCGAACATGAGGTCAAGATTGGTGCCGATCAATGCGACTGCCGCAATGATCGCGACGGCGATGAGTGAGACCATCAGGCCGTACTCCACCGCTGTGGCGCCTTCTTCGTCGTTGCGCATGCTGTTCATGAGGGCCTGGATTTTGGTATAGAACTTCACGGGTTTTCCATTCTGTGTGGAGCTGACCTAGGTAGTCGCTCGGCGAATGACAACGTATGGGTATCCGTGGCGCAATGCATTACCCAATATGGGGGGCGACAACATGCGGTCACCGTCCCCACATTTGGGGTGATCTAATGAGTTTGGGCGCGAATTCCATGGCGCAGCATCTGTTCAGGGCGGTTCGCTTTCCGCCTTCGCGAGGCCGATTGCGCCCGTGGTGGCAACGGCGGGATAATACGGCCGCCGCGCCGAGTCTCCGTGGCATTTGCCGTGCCCTTGGTACAGTGGGAGTCAATCACGGCGAAGGCCCCGAGGAGTCAGCATGAGCGACAATACGCCAACCGACGGCAAGAAGAACCCGGAAACGGATGCTGCCGTAGCGCCTGATCTGACCGTGTCAGAGCAGGTTCCCACCGACCAGGACGGTGCCCCCGAGCACGCCGCGGTGGTGGTCGAAGCGGAGTCGGCCTCGGCGAAATCTTCGGTTGAGCAGGAACCCGAGCAGGAACCCATCGTCATCGACTATGACGCCATCAACGCCAACCTGAGTGCGGCCGAGCGGTCCGACGCGGTATCCGCTTCGGCCGCAGCCCGCAACTTGGCACCCATGTCGACGGCCACTCCGGTCGCATCGACAGATGCCGCCGCACCGAGCCTCACCGACGACTACGCCGACTCCTATACGCCCGCCGCAACGGTTCCCGCCACGGGTGCCGCCGGTGCCGCTGGTGACTCCGAGCCGACGTCGCCGGTTGTGCCGGTCGCGCTCGTCGTGGGAACCGTCGCCGCGGAGTCCCCGAGCGACTACACCCCGAGCGACGCCACCCCGATCGACGCCACCCCGATCGACGCCACCCCGATCGACGCCACCCCGATCGACTACACCCCGATCGACTACACCCTGGTCGATGCTCCGCTCGACGCGCCGGTCGCGGTCGCGCCGTCGTACACGCCCCCGGCCCAGTCGCCGATCTACGTGCAGGCGCCGACCAAGCCGAAAAACCGCAGCAACCGTGGCGGCGGCATTCTGATCGCCCTTCTCGCTACCGTCGTGTTCGCCATTTTGTACGCCGTCGCGGCATTCATCATTATCGGGATGACCAGCACGACCATGGCCGTGACGTTGAGCAGCTTCCTGCTCTTCGCCTCCTTGCCAATCTCTTATGTGCCGGTTTTGTTCTTTTTCCTCGCTTTCGCCGGGCTGATCTCCCTGGTCAATCGGGGCGGCTGGTGGGCCTATGTGCTCTTCGGCTTTGTCGTTGCCGTGATCGTGTACTTCTCGTTCATCGGTGCCGCGCTCCTCGGCCTCATGCTCGACGGCACGTCCGACGGGCTCAGCCAGGCCGACGTCAGTCGCTTCGTTGCGTCGCTGTGGCTGAACCCCTACGCCATCGCTGCCGCGATCATCGCCCGCGAGGTGCCGATCTGGGCCGGAGCCTGGATCGCCCGCCGCGGACGCCGCGTCACCGCCAGGAACCTCGAGGCCCGCACCGAGTACGAGCGCCTCCTCGCCGACGGCCCGCACGTCACCCGCCCCTAACCCGAGTCCCGCGCCCCCTCTTGTGGACGGGGCCCGGGCCCGGAACTCGGGCCCATGATCTAACCTGGGCCCGCGGATGGGGCCCAGGCCCCGTCCCCGGGCGGCACGTTTCACCCAGACGGGCCTACGCTGGAGCCATGCGGGAATACCGAAAGTACGCAATCACCATGGCGGCCTTTTCGGCCGCGCTCTACGCCGCGTTCATCGTGGCAGCGTTCGGCGTACTGAGCCTGCTGCTCAATCGCGATGTCATCAACGAAGCGGATGCCGGTGCCCTCCTCGGCCCCATCATGGTCACCACCGCGGTCCTGGCTCTGGTCTGGGTCATCCTTAGTGCCGTGTTGCGGTCCCCAGAGCGACTGACGCAAATTCCCCCACTGCCGATCTTCGTCTCGGGCATCGCGGCCTATCTCGGCTACTGCATCTCCGGGGGAGTCGTCTACAGCCTCGGCGCCGGCGAACTCTTTCGGTCGGTCACCTTCATCGGCGCAGAGATGACGAGCCCGTTCGCCATTGCCATCGCCGTGAGCGGATGGCTCATCGCGTTTCTGTTCTTTCTCGTACTCCTCGCCAAGCCTGCAGGGTCCGGCGCCCCCGAGTGGCCCTGGGAGAAAAACGACAATAACTAGCCCGCGACGACGGTGCAATGTTGGCATCTCGCGCATGAAGCGTTACGGGTACCCTATTCAGTATGGATAGGTCCATCGAGTCGCGTGTCAACCACGAGGTTGAGAACTGGCTACGTTGGATCACCCAGTGGCGCCCCGCGACACACCGCGGCCGGGCGCGACTGTGCCGTCAGTGCTTCGGATCGCCGATCATCGCTTCCGCCGGACTCGCGGTCGACGTACCCCACGTCGTGCAGCACGCCCTGTCGATGCGGATGAAGATCGTGATCGACGCTTCCGTCGACGAATACACCGAACTCAACCTGCCCCGGCTCGCGCACGAGCTCAACCTGAGTGAGCGCCGCGAATCGGCTCAGGCATACCGGCCCGCCGAGGGCCTGGACCCGGAATTTCGCGGCCTGGACCTCGACCCGCAACCGGCAGCGGATGCCCCCTATCTCTTCACCTTCAGCGAACTCGCCGACCAGCAGCTCCCCGCCGGGCAATCACCGCCCCCACCTGTCGCCGAATCCGACAGCGCCAAATCCGACAGCGCCGAGCACGAGCACGAGCACGAGCACAGTGCCCCCGCGCCCTCCGACCCCCTCCCGCCGCTCAGCCCCGCAGAAAAACAAGCGCTCAAAGCGGAGATGCAGCTTGCCGACGAGTTCGCGACCCGGGTAGGCCTGCGGGTCTGCGCCCAACTCACCCAGCGGAGGCCCCGTCTGCTCACCGCGATCGCGCAATTCGTCGAGCCCCAGGTGCAGGCTCTGCTCGTCGACCTCGGGAGCACGCTTGATTCCCCGCTTTGGCCGCGCAATCCCTAGCTGAGCCGTGGCATCCGCTTCCTCAACGACCGGGCCCACCTTATGAACACGGGCCCAGTTTATAAACTGGGCCCGTGGACGGGGCCCGGGCCCCGTCCACATAAGCGATACGAAAATGGGCGCCAGGCGGGATCGAGACGGGGCGCAACCCATTTGACCAGCGTGGCTGCGTCGGGCTAGAATTGTGGGGTGTGCGCTTGTCGTGCGCCTGAATTATGCCCTCGCGATGTTCGCATCGAGGAAGCACCAGGTCGGGGCAAGATTCCACACATGCAGGGTTCGCTCTTCGAGCAAGCCCCCACGGCATACCCACCAAAACACGCGCGAGCAATCGTGTGGGTTCAAGCGGGTCCAGATGAACTCGACCAATTCGAAAGAAGAGGTCGAATGCTAACCATCACAAAGCTGTCACCGTGCAGCAATAACAAGGAGTAATTAGTGCCCACCATTCAGCAGTTGGTCAGGAAGGGCCGTAGCCCCAAGGTCACCAAGACCAAGGCTCCCGCCCTGAAATCCAACCCGCAGCAGCGCGGCGTTTGCACGCGCGTGTACACGACCACCCCGAAGAAGCCGAACTCGGCTCTGCGCAAGGTCGCCCGTGTCAAGCTTTCCAACGGCACCGAGGTCACCGCCTACATTCCCGGCGAGGGCCACAACCTGCAGGAGCACTCCATGGTGCTCGTGCGCGGAGGCCGTGTTAAGGACCTCCCCGGTGTGCGTTACAAAATCATTCGCGGCGCACTGGACACCCAGGCCGTCAAGAACCGTAAGCAGGCTCGCAGCCGTTACGGCGCAAAGATGGAGAAGAAGTAATGCCCCGTAAAGGACCCGCTCCCAAGCGCCCTGTCATTGCCGACCCGGTTTACGGTGCACCCATCGTCAGCCAGCTCGTCAACAAGATCCTTCTCGATGGCAAAAAGGGCCTCGCCGAGCGCATCGTCTACGATGCCCTCGCCGGTGTCTCCGCCAAGAACGAGCTGGATGCCGTTGTCACGCTGAAGAAGGCACTCGACAACGTTCGTCCGACCCTCGAGGTGCGTTCGCGCCGCGTCGGTGGTTCCACGTACCAGGTTCCGGTTGAGGTCAAGCCGCACCGCGCCAACACACTGGCCCTTCGCTGGTTGACCAGCTACGCCAAGGCGCGTCGCGAGAAGACCATGACCGAGCGCCTCACCAACGAGATCCTCGACGCGAGCAACGGCCTCGGTGCCGCTGTCAAGCGTCGTGAAGACACTCACAAAATGGCTGAAGCGAACAAGGCTTTCGCTCACTACCGCTGGTAGTTCGGCTCTCGAGCATTCCTGATCATCGGTTCAGGCGCGTTCCGGCTTGCGTCGGCACGCGCCTGACCGCTGAAAAAGCGGATGCTCACGGCCTCGTTCCGCATTCCCACCCCTACCCGCTGGAGGACCCCCGTGGCACTTGACGTGCTCACCGACCTGAGTAAGGTCCGCAACATCGGCATCATGGCTCACATTGATGCTGGCAAGACCACCACAACTGAGCGCATCCTGTTCTACACGGGTGTCAACCACAAGATCGGCGAGACCCACGACGGCGCCTCGACGATGGACTGGATGGCGCAGGAGCAGGAACGTGGCATCACGATCACCTCCGCTGCGACGACGTGTTTCTGGGACAACAACCAGATCAACATCATCGACACCCCCGGACACGTGGACTTCACCGTGGAGGTGGAGCGTTCGCTCCGCGTTCTCGACGGTGCCGTTGCCGTGTTCGACGGCAAGGAGGGCGTTGAGCCTCAGTCCGAAACCGTATGGCGTCAGGCCGACAAGTACGACGTGCCGCGCATTTGCTTCGTCAACAAGATGGACAAGCTCGGCGCCGACTTCTACTTCACGGTCGACACCATCATCAAGCGCCTCGGCGCGAAGCCGCTGGTCATCCAGCTGCCGATCGGTGCAGAGTCTGAGTTCGAGGGTGTCGTTGACCTCGTTCAGATGCGTGCGCTGACCTGGCGTGGCGACTCCAAGGGTGACGTGGAGATGGGCTCGAAGTACGCCATCGAAGAGATCCCCGCCGACCTCGTGGAGAAGGCCGCCGAGTACCGCAAGCTCCTGCTCGAGACCGTCGCCGAAACCGACGACGACCTCATGGAGCGTTACTTCGCCGGCGAAGAGCTGACGGTTGCCGAGATCAAGGGCGCCATCCGTAAGCTCACCATCAACAGTGAGATCTACCCGGTTCTCTGCGGTTCTGCGTTCAAGAACCGTGGCGTCCAGCCGATGCTCGACGCTGTCGTTGACTACCTCCCCACCCCGCTCGACGTGGCCGCCATTGAGGCGCACGACGTTCGCGATGAGGAGAAGGTCATCATGCGTCACCCGGATGCCGAGGAGCCGTTCACGGCTCTCGCGTTCAAGGTTGCGGTGCACCCGTTCTTCGGTCGCCTCACCTACGTGCGCGTGTACTCGGGCCGTCTCGACTCCGGAGCCCAGGTCATCAACTCGACCAAGGGCAAGAAGGAGCGCATCGGCAAGATCTTCCAGATGCACGCCAACAAGGAGAACCCGGTCGGTTTCGTTACCGCCGGTCACATCTACGCGGTCATCGGCCTCAAGGACACCACCACGGGCGATACCCTGTGCGACCCGAACCAGCAGGTCGTACTCGAGTCCATGACCTTCCCTGACCCGGTCATCGAGGTCGCTATCGAGCCCAAGACCAAGCAGGACCAGGAAAAGCTGGGCCTTGCTATTCAGAAGCTCGCTGAAGAAGACCCCACCTTCCGTACCGAACAGAACCAGGAAACTGGCCAGACGGTAATCAAGGGAATGGGTGAACTTCACCTGGATATCCTCGTCGACCGCATGAAGCGTGAATTCAACGTTGAGGCGAACGTCGGCAAGCCCCAGGTGGCGTACCGCGAGACGATCCGCAAGTCCGTTGAGCGTCACGACTACACGCACAAGAAGCAGACCGGTGGATCCGGCCAGTTCGCGAAGATTCAGATCGCGATCGAGCCGATGGAAATCACTGCTGAGAAGTCGTACGAGTTCCTCAACAAGGTCACTGGTGGCCGCATCCCGCGTGAGTACATCCCTTCGGTGGATGCTGGAATCCAGGATGCGCTCCGCGTAGGCATCCTGGCCGGCTACCCGATGGTGGGCGTTCGAGCCAGCCTGCTTGACGGCGCTGCGCACGACGTCGACTCCTCGGAGATGGCCTTCAAGATCGCCGGCTCGATGGGCTTCAAGGAAGCCGTTCGTAAGGCGAACCCCGTTCTGCTCGAGCCGCTGATGGCCGTCGAAGTTCGTACCCCTGAGGAATACATGGGTGACGTAATCGGAGACCTCAACTCGCGTCGTGGGCAGATCCAGACCATGGAGGATGCGCAGGGCGTGAAGGTAATTCGCGCTCACGTTCCACTGTCGGAGATGTTCGGATACATCGGTGACCTGCGGTCGAAGACCTCAGGCCGTGCGGTGTACTCGATGACGTTCGAGAGCTATGCGGAGGTCCCGAAGGCAGTTGCCGACGAGATCATCAACAAGAACAAGGGCGAATAGCCCTAAGGTGGCCTTCGGGCCTGAATCGCTTAGGCCACCTGGCCCGAGTAATATAAATAGACACATCCAGCGCATACCGGCCGCTCATAACGGCGGCCGTGAATTTGCACGCGAGTCCTGAGGAGGACCCACAGTGGCCAAGGCCAAGTTCGAGCGGACAAAGCCGCACGTAAACATCGGAACGATCGGTCACGTTGACCACGGAAAGACCACGCTGACTGCAGCGATCTCCAAGGTTCTTGCCGATAAGTTCCCGTCCAAGATCAACGTTCAGCGCGACTTCGCGTCGATTGACTCGGCTCCGGAAGAACGCCAGCGCGGCATCACGATCAACATTTCACATGTTGAGTACGAGACCGACAAGCGTCACTATGCGCACGTCGATGCTCCGGGCCACGCTGACTACATCAAGAACATGATCACCGGTGCTGCTCAGATGGACGGCGCAATCCTCGTGGTTGCCGCTACTGACGGCCCGATGGCTCAGACCCGTGAGCACGTTCTTCTCGCCAAGCAGGTCGGCGTTCCGACCCTGCTCGTCGCGCTGAACAAGGCCGACATGGTTGACGACGAAGAGATCATGGAGCTCGTCGAGCTCGAAGTTCGTGAGCTGCTTTCGAGCCAGGGCTTCGATGGCGACAACGCCCCCGTCGTTCCGGTTTCTGCACTCAAGGCGCTCGAGGGCGACGAGAAGTGGACCGCCAACATCCTGACTCTCATGCAGGCCGTTGACGACTTCATTCCCGACCCGATCCGCGACAAGGACAAGCCGTTCTTGATGCCGATCGAGGACGTCTTCACGATCACCGGTCGTGGCACCGTTGTTACGGGCCGCGCCGAGCGTGGAACCCTCAAGATCAACTCCGAGATCGAGATCGTCGGCATCCGCCCGACGCAGAAGACCACGGTTACCGGTATTGAGATGTTCCACAAGCAGCTCGACGAGGCTTGGGCCGGCGAGAACTGTGGACTTCTTCTTCGTGGCACCAAGCGCGAAGACGTTGAGCGCGGCCAGGTCGTCGTCAAGCCGGGTTCGGTTACGCCGCACACCGACTTCGAGGGCACCGCGTATATCCTCAGCAAGAACGAGGGTGGGCGTCACAACCCGTTCTACGCGAACTACCGCCCGCAGTTCTACTTCCGCACCACGGACGTCACCGGCGTCATCACGCTGCCCGAGGGCACCGAGATGGTCATGCCTGGCGACACCACCGACCTGACTGTCGCGCTGATTCAGCCGATCGCCATGGAAGAGGGCCTCGGCTTCGCTATCCGTGAAGGTGGCCGCACCGTCGGCGCCGGCACGGTGACCAAGATCATCAAGTAGTCACTCTCTACTGATCTACTGATCTACTGATCTACTGATCTCCTGAACAGGGGTCGGGCCTTCGGGCCCGGCCCCTTTTTTGGTACCCGGCGTCCCTACTCTCTTGCTGCAACCGCCATTGATTCCAGAGCATGTCTTCAGATGTGGTCGGCCGCGGCGAGAATGGCTTTATCCGGTTATGGTTTCCGCATGCAGATATCGAAACTGGAAATGCGCATCCTGATGGGGATTGCCGTTGTCGTGATCGCCATTCTGGCCGTGGTGATCGTGCCGCGCCTGGTCGGGTCTGCTCCCGTCACCGAATCCACGATCGCCCAGGTGACTCCGACTCCCAGTCCGTCACCTATCGACACGCCCACCCCGACGCCCACGCCTACCGCTCAGTCTGAACAGCAGATTCTCGACAGCATCGTGGCCAGTACCGTCAGTGTGTACAGCGTGTTGGTCTGCGACAGCCTCACGCAGTACGCCTCCCAGTCGATTCCCGAGATCATCAGCAAGGTGCTTGCCGAGTACCCAACGACCGGCTTATCTGAGAAATCCCGACAGATCATGGCCCAGCGCGTTTTGACCGACTCCACCGCGAAGAGCTGCCCCGACCAGAGCTCGCGCGTCGCCTCCGGCATCGCCACCGGGTAGTCGCTGGAGTTGCGGCCAAGTCGATGCCCACGGTCGGCTGCACGCGGGTATTCGTCGGCATAGCGGCCGTCACGCACGGGCCGCCGAGAAGCGTGCGACACGCCCGGGTTGCATGAAGTGGCAATTGTGTGGCAGACTCTTCTAGTTCAACACTTTCGGTGTGCGCTACGCGTCGCCGGAATCACTGCCAGGCAGTGCATAGTCGCGTCACGCTCTTTCGAAAAACACATCGTCGGATGAGCGCAGATTGCAGGCTAGGCCGCAGGGAGCAGAGCGCAGCACAAATCAACGATCTGGTCGGCGTGGGCAAAACCGTGCCGTCCCCCAGCTTCTGCTTCTGGGAGTCGACGTTGACGATGAGCGTCGTTTATTCGTACGCGATTCGAAATTGACATATGAACAGTGGTGCTAATGGCAGCAGTGCTACTACGGCGTCCAATGCAACCTCGGCAAATCGTGCCGTTGTCTGTAAGACGCCTCGACAGAGAGAGAGTTCGACATGGCGGGACAGAAGATCCGCATTCGACTTAAGTCGTATGACCACGAGGTCATCGACATTTCGGCGCGCAAGATCGTAGACACAGTGACCCGTGCGGGCGCTACAGTCGTCGGCCCGGTGCCGCTTCCGACCGAGAAGAACGTGGTGTGTGTCATCCGTTCACCTCACAAGTACAAGGACAGCCGGGAGCACTTTGAAATGCGCACCCACAAGCGCCTGATCGACATCATTGACCCGACCCCGAAGGCTGTTGACTCGCTTATGCGCCTCGACCTTCCGGCCGACGTCAACATCGAGATCAAGCTCTAGGGCCCGCGATGTCTTACTCCGATACCAAGACCACCAAGGGTCTCCTCGGCAAGAAGCTCGGCATGACCCAGGTGTGGGACGAGAACAACAAGCTTGTTCCCGTTACCGTCATCGAGATCGCGCCGAACGTTGTCACGCAGATTCGCACCAAGGCAGTGGACGGCTATAACGGCGTTCAGATCGCCGCTGGCCCGATCGACCCGCGTAAGGTCAACAAGCCTCTCGCCGGTCACTTCGACAAGGCTGGCGTCACGCCGCGTCGCCACATCACCGAGCTCCGCACCGCGGACGCCGCTGACTACAACCTGGGCCAGGAACTCACCGTTGACGGTGTCTTTGCTGCCGGCACCAAGGTTGACGTCATGGGCACCAGCAAGGGTAAGGGTTTCGCCGGTGTTATGAAGCGTCACAACTTCAAGGGTGTCTCCTCCTCTCACGGTTCGCACCGTAACCACCGCAAGCCCGGTTCCATCGGCGCATCCTCGACCCCGAGCCGTGTCTTCAAGGGCATGCGCATGGCCGGTCGTATGGGTGGTGAGCGCGTAACCGTGCTGAACCTCAAGGTGCACGCTATCGACGCCGACAAGGGCCTCATGCTCGTCAAGGGTGCCGTTCCCGGTGCTCGTGGCCGCCTCGTATTCGTTCGCAACGCAGTGAAGGGAGCCTAGTCACCATGGCTACAGCACTCGACATCATTGACGCCAAGGGCAAGAAGGCAGGCTCTGCTGAGCTTCCCGACGAGCTCTTCGACGTTCCAGCCAACATTCCGCTTATCCACCAGGTCGTTGTCGCGCAGCTTGCTGCCGCACGCCAGGGGACGAGCAAGGTCAAGCGCCGTGGAGAAGTTTCCGGTGCCGGCCGCAAGCCGTTCAAGCAGAAAGGAACCGGTCGCGCTCGTCAGGGCTCGATCCGTGCTCCTCAGATGACCGGTGGTGGAATCGTCCACGGACCGACCCCGCGCAGCTACGACCAGCGCACCCCGAAAAAGATGATCGCCGCAGCCCTCAAGGGTGCACTGAGCGACCGCGCCCGCGGTGGCCGCCTGCACATCGTCGAGGCACTGTTCACGGCTGAGACCCCCAACACCAAGGTTGCCCTGGAGCTGCTCACGCAGATCGCCACGAGCAAGCACGTATTGGTTGTCCTCGAGCGTACCGACGAGACCACGTTGCGAAGCATTCGCAACATCCCGACGGTGCACATCCTTTCGTGGGATCAGCTCAACGCCTATGACGTGCTCGTCAGCGACGACATCGTCTTCACCACTGGCGCGTTCAACGCGTTCGTGGAGAGCAAGACCAAGAAGGAAGAGGTGGCCGCATAATGACTATCGCGACCAACAAGGACCCCCGCGACATCATCATCTCTCCGGTTGTCTCTGAGAAGAGCTACGGCCTGATTGACGAGGGTAAGTACACCTTCATCGTTGACCCCCGTTCGAACAAGACGGAGATCAAGCTCGCGATCGAAAAGATCTTCAAGGTGCAGGTCGCTTCGATCAACACCCTGAACCGCGTGGGCAAGACTCGCCGTACCAAGTTCGGCATGGGCAAGCGCAAGGACACCAAGCGTGCCATTGTCACGCTCAAGTCTGGCTCCATCGACATCTTCACGGCCGTCGGCTAAGCGACAGGCAGAGGGATAACTAATGGCTATTCGTAAGTACAAGCCCACGACCCCGGGTCGACGCGGTTCATCCGTTGCCGACTTCGCGGAAATCACGCGTTCCACCCCGGAGAAGTCGCTTCTGCGTCCGCTCTCCAAGACCGGTGGACGCAACAACCAGGGCCGCATCACGACCCGTCACATCGGTGGTGGCCACAAGCGCCAGTACCGCGTGATCGACTTCAAGCGCAACGACAAGGACGGCGTCAACGCCCGCGTCGCTGAAATTGAATACGACCCGAACCGCACGGCGCGCATCGCGCTCCTGCACTTCATCGACGGCACGAAGCGTTACATCATCGCGCCGAACAAGCTCAGCCAGGGCGACATCATCGAGTCGGGAGCCGGGGCTGACATCAAGCCCGGCAACAACCTGCCCTTGAAGAACATCCCCACCGGTACCATCATCCACGCGATCGAGCTGCGTCCGGGTGGTGGCGCCAAGATGGCCCGTTCCGCCGGTTCGTCGGTTCGTCTCGTCGCGAAGGAGGGCGTCTACGCCCAGCTTCGTCTGCCGTCTGGTGAAATCCGCAATGTGGATGCTCGCTGCCGCGCGACGATCGGCGAGGTCGGCAACGCCGAGCAGTCGAACATCAACTGGGGCAAGGCCGGACGTATGCGCTGGAAAGGCGTTCGCCCGACCGTTCGTGGTGTTGCCATGAACCCGGTCGATCACCCGCACGGTGGTGGTGAGGGTAAGACGTCCGGTGGACGTCACCCCGTCAGCCCCTGGGGCCAGAAGGAAGGGCGCACCCGCCACCCGAATAAGGAAAGCGACAAGCTCATTGTTCGTCGCCGTACCGTCGGCAAGAAGCGTAAGTAGGAGTAGACGATGCCAAGAAGTCTTAAGAAAGGCCCCTTCGTTGACGACCACCTGCTTCGCAAGGTGTTCACGGCGAACGAAGCCAAGAGCAAGAACGTAATCAAGACCTGGTCGCGCCGCTCGATGATCATCCCCGACATGCTCGGACACACCATCGCAGTGCACGACGGACGCAAGCACATCCCGGTGTTCGTCACCGAGAGCATGGTCGGTCACAAGCTCGGTGAGTTTGCACCTACCCGCACCTTCCGTGGACACGTGAAGGACGACAAGAAGGGCCGTCGCCGCTAACGCGGTGACGTGAAGGAGGAGAAGAAATGGTGGAGTCGATCGCACGCGTGCGTCACATCCGCGTTACCCCCCAGAAGGCTCGTCGCGTTGTCAACATGATCCGCGGCAAGCAGGCGCACGAAGCGCTGGGAATTCTGAAGTTCGCGCCCCAGGGCGCGAGCGATCCGGTGTACAAGCTGGTGGCCTCGGCCATCGCCAACGCCCGGGTCAAGGCAGATGCAGCCAACACGTATCTGGACGAGCAGGACCTGTTCATCAGCCGGGCATTCGTTGACGAGGGTACGACCCTCAAGCGTTTCCAGGCTCGTGCCCAGGGTCGCGCATTCGAAATCAAGAAGCGCACCAGCCACATCACGGTTGTGCTCACCACTCCTGAGGAGGGTACGAAGTAATGGGTCAGAAAGTAAACCCCTATGGCTTCCGTCTGGGAATCACCACCGATCACGTATCGCGTTGGTTCTCTGACTCGACCAAGCCGGGTCAGCGTTACGCTGACTTTGTCGCAGAAGACGTCAAGATCCGTCGCCTGCTGAGCACCAGCCTTGACCGTGCCGGCGTCAGCCGCATCGAGATCGAGCGCACTCGTGACCGTGTTCGCGTTGACATTCACACTGCCCGTCCGGGCATTGTGATCGGTCGCCGCGGTGCGGAGGCCGAGCGCATCCGCTCAGACCTTGAGAAGCTCACCGCCAAGCAGATCCAGCTGAACATCCTCGAGGTCAAGAACCCCGAGCAGGATGCCCAGCTCGTCGCGCAGGGTATTGCCGAGCAGCTTTCCGCACGTGTGGCCTTCCGCCGCGCGATGCGTAAGGGCCTGCAGGGTGCACAGCGCGCCGGCGCCAAGGGTGTCCGCATCCAGGTGTCTGGCCGTCTGGGTGGCGCCGAGATGAGCCGCAGCGAGTTCTACCGCGAAGGTCGTGTGCCCCTGCACACCCTGCGCGCGAACATCGACTACGGCTTCTACGAAGCCAAGACCACCTTCGGCCGTATCGGCGTGAAGGTCTGGATTTACAAGGGCGACATCACCAACAAGGAACTCGCTCGCGAGCAGGCCAACGCTAAGTCGTCCCGCCCCGAGCGTCGTGACGATCGACCGCGTCGTGCACCTCGTGCAGATGCGCCGGCAGCGGCTCCCGTCGCAGCGGTCGCGGAGGCTAAATAATGTTGATTCCACGTAGAGTCAAGCACCGTAAGCAGCACCACCCGGGTCGCACCGGCCACGCTACCGGTGGCACCACGGTGTCCTTCGGTGAGTACGGCATCCAGGCGCTCACCCCCGCTTATGTGACCAACCGTCAGATCGAGTCCGCTCGTATCGCCATGACGCGTCACATCAAGCGTGGCGGGAAGGTGTGGATCAACATCTACCCCGACCGTCCGCTGACCAAGAAGCCGGCCGAAACCCGCATGGGTTCCGGTAAGGGTTCGGTCGAGTGGTGGGTTGCCAACGTCAAGCCGGGTCGCGTTCTGTTCGAGCTCAGCGGTGTCACTGACGCCGTTGCGAAAGAGGCGCTGACCCGCGCAATTCACAAGCTGCCCCTCAAGGCACGCATCATCAAGCGCGAGGAGGGCGACGCATAATGGCGATCGGCACCAAGGAGCTCGCCCCAGTCGAGCTCGATACTTTTGACAATGAAAAGCTGTTCGAAGAGCTGAAGAAGGCCAAGGAAGAGCTGTTCAACCTGCGCTTCCAGTCGGCTACCGGTCAGCTTGAGAGCCACGGCCGCCTCCGCGCGGTCAAGCGCGACATTGCTCGCATCTACACGGTTCTCCGTGAGCGCGAGCTGGGCATTCGTGCCACGCCCATCGCAGCCCCGGCTCCGGCCAAGGCTGAGAAGGCTGAAAAGAAGACCAAGAAGGCCAAGGCAGCAGTGGAGTCCACCGATGACGCTGCAGTCGAGGCCGCCGAGACGAAGGAGGCCTAGTCATGGCGAAGACTGACGAAACGGTCGTCGCGGGCGAAGCCACCGAGCTCGTACGCGGTTACCGCAAGACGCTGCGTGGTTACGTGACCAGCGACAAGATGAACAAAACCATCATTGTCGTGGTCGAAGACCGCGTGAAGCACCCGTTGTACGGCAAGGTCATCCGCCGTACATCCAAGCTGAAGGCGCACGACGAGGCGAACTCCGCCGGCATCGGCGACCTGGTCCTGATCAGTGAGACCCGTCCGCTGAGCGCTTCCAAGCGCTGGCGCCTGGTCGAGATTCTTGAGAAGGCCAAGTAAGCCTCGCGCTTACTTGACGTAAAGGAGTTATAAAGTGCTTCAGCAAGAATCACGAGTCAAGGTTGCCGACAACACCGGTGCCAAGGAACTCTTGACCATCCGCGTTCTCGGTGGCTCCGGCCGTCGTTACGCCGGCCTGGGCGACGTCATCGTCGCCACGGTCAAGGATGCAATCCCGGGCGGCAACGTCAAGAAGGGTGACATCGTCAAAGCTGTCATCGTTCGCACCAAGAAGGAGACTCGTCGTCCAGACGGCTCCTACATCAAGTTCGATGAGAACGCTGCAGTGATCTTGAAGGCAGACGGTGACCCCCGCGGCACCCGAATCTTCGGACCGGTCGGTCGCGAGCTTCGCGACAAGAAGTTCATGAAGATCATCTCGCTGGCACCGGAGGTTATTTAATCATGGCCAGAATCAAAAAGGGTGACCTCGTTCAGGTCATCAGCGGCCGCAGCCAGGCTCGCGGCGGAGACCGTGGCAAGCAGGGCAAGATCATCTCCGTCGACGCCACGAAGAACCGAGTCCTCGTTGAGGGCATCAACTTCGTGACCAAGCACGTTCGCGTCGGCCAGACCCAGCGCGGCACCAAGACGGGCGGCATCGAGACCTTCGAAGCCCCCATCCACGTGTCCAACGTTGCCATCGTCGACCCGGAGACCAAGAAGCCGACCCGCGTCGGGTTCCGCCAGGAAGATGTAACGAAGGACGGCGTCACCAAGACGGTCCGCATCCGTTACGCCAAGAAGTCAGGGAAGGACCTCTAATGACTGACACCATTACGGGCGCCGCGCCCGTCAAGGCCCTGCCGCGTCTGAAGCAGAAGTACCGCGATGAGATCAGTGCCAAGCTCTCCGAGGAACTCGGCTTCACCAACGTGCACCGTATCCCCACCCTGACGAAGATTGTCGTCAACATGGGTGTCGGAGAAGCAGCACGCGACGGCAAGGTGATGGACGGTGCGGTTTCTGACCTCACCAAGATCACCGGCCAGAAGCCGCAGGTCACCAAGGCTCGCAAGTCCATCGCGCAGTTCAAACTGCGTGAGGGACAGCCCATCGGCGCCCACGTCACTCTTCGTGGCGACCGCATGTGGGAGTTCCTGGACCGGCTGCTCAGCCTGGCCCTTCCTCGTATCCGTGACTTCCGTGGTCTGTCCGACAAGCAGTTCGACGGTGCGGGCAACTACACCTTCGGTCTGACCGAGCAGGTCATGTTCCACGAGATCGACCAGGACCGCATCGACCGCGTTCGCGGTATGGACATCACGGTTGTCACAACCGCGAAGTCCAACGACGAGGGTCGCGCGCTGCTCAAGGCGCTCGGCTTCCCGTTCAAGTCGGACGACGCACAGAAGTAGTCCAACTACACCGGAACAAATTCAACTAGAGTTGGGAGCTTGCGCTTAGCAGGCTCCCAACCCAGGTTGGTCCCGCCCGCATCCAGTGCATAAACACAGGGTAAGCCGGGCGCACACAGATTTTCACCCCGGAAGCTGATCAACCGATCGGTTTCCCCACCACCACAGGTCGTCATTCGTGTAACGGATGGGCGAAACCAGGCGAGAAAGGCACCACAAAATGACAATGACAGATCCGGTCGCAGACATGTTGACCAGACTGCGCAACGCGAACTCGGCGTATCACGACACCGTGTCCATGCCGCATAGCAAATTGAAAGCGCACATCGCTGACATCCTCAAGGCTCAGGGTTACATCTCCGCCTGGACCGTCAAGGATGCAACAGTAGGCAAGACCCTCACGCTGGACCTCAAATTCGGTCCGAACCGCGAGCGTTCCATCGTAGGCATCAAGCGGGTTTCCAAGCCCGGCCTGCGCGTGTACGCGAAGTCAACCGAGATCCCCACGGTTCTCGGTGGCCTCGGCGTTGCCATCCTGTCCACCTCCAGCGGTCTGCTCACCGACCGCCAGGCTGAGAAGAAGGGCGTAGGCGGAGAAGTTCTCGCCTACGTGTGGTAACTGAGAATGTCACGTATTGGAAGACTCCCCATCCCGATCCCCGCTGGGGTAACGGTTGTGGCTGACGGCCAGGCCGTCTCCGTCAAGGGCCCGAAGGGCGAGCTCGCTCTCGTCGTTTCCAACCCCATCTCGGTGTCGATCGAGGACGGTCACGTTCTCGTCACGCGTCCGAACGACGAGCGCCAGTCGCGTTCGCTGCACGGTCTGACCCGCACCTTGATCAACAACCAGATCATCGGCGTAACCGTTGGTTACTCCAAGGGTCTTGAAATCGTCGGTACCGGTTACCGCGCAGCGCAGAAGGGCACCTCTGTTGAGTTCGCCCTCGGCTTCTCGCACCCGGTCGTCGTCGAGCCGCCTGTCGGAATCGTTTTGACCGTCGAGAGCGTCAACAAGCTCACGGTCAGCGGAATCGACAAGCAGGCCGTCGGCGAGGTTGCCGCCAACATCCGTAAGATTCGCAAGCCAGAGCCCTACAAGGGCAAGGGTGTGCGTTACGCCGGCGAGATTGTTCGCCGCAAGGCCGGAAAGAGCGGTAAGTAACCATGGGACTCGGAACTAGAGGCAAGAGCAAGGCCGCAGCCCGCGGACGTCGACACACCCGTCTTCGCAAGAAGATCGAGGGAACGGCGCTTCGCCCGCGCCTTGTCGTCACACGCTCGGCTCGCCACGTATTCGTGCAGGTCGTCGACGACAGCAAGGGTTTCACCCTTGCGTCGGCGTCCACGCTCGAAACGGACTTGCGCACCTTCGATGGTGACAAGACCGCCAAGGCCCGCAAGGTCGGTGAGCTTGTTGCTGAGCGTGCGAAAGCCGCCGGCATCGAAGCCGTTGTATTTGACCGTGGTGGCAGCAAGTACGCAGGACGCGTCGCAGCCATCGCTGAAGGAGCTCGAGAGGGTGGATTGAACCTGTGAGCACTGAAAAGATCGAAACCACAGCACCTGTTGCTGCCGTTGCCGAGGCGCCGGTTGAAACCGCTGCCTCCACTACCCCGCCGCAGAACGAGCCTCGCGAGGCTCGTCGTGGTGGACGTGAGCGCAACCCGAACAAGGACCGCGGAAGCCGCGATGCCGACAAGAGCCAGTTCCTGGAGCGCGTCGTCACCATCAACCGCGTATCGAAGGTCGTCAAGGGTGGTCGTCGCTTCAGCTTCACCGCGCTCGTCGTCGTCGGTGACGGTAACGGCCTGGTTGGCGTTGGATACGGTAAGGCCCGCGAGGTCCCGACCGCTATCTCCAAGGGCGTTGAAGAGGCGAAGAAGAACTTCTTCCGCGTTCCTCGCGTTGGCCTGACCATCCCGCACCCCGTGCAGGGTGAGGCCGCAGCCGGCGTCGTTCTGCTTCGTCCGGCAGCAGCAGGTACCGGCGTTATCGCCGGTGGCCCGGTGCGCGCCGTACTCGAATGCGCTGGCATCCACGACGTACTGAGCAAGTCGCTCGGTTCGTCTAACACCATCAATATCGTGCACGCCACGGTTGAGGCACTGCACCAGCTCGAAGAGCCGCGTGCGGTTGCGGCTCGCCGCGGCCTCGCCTACGAAGACGTGGCTCCGGCCCGTTTTCTTCGTGCCGACGCTGCTGCAGCTGCAGCGGCTGCAACCGCGAAGGCAGGTGCCTGATGGCCCAGCTGAAGATCACACAGATCAAGTCCAAAATTAGTGAGAAGCAGAACCAGCGCGACACTCTTCGCAGCCTGGGTCTGCGACGTATTGGCGCCGTCACAATCCGCGAGGACAACTCGCAGAACCGTGGCTACGTCAACACCGTCGCTCACCTCGTAAAGGTCGAGGAGATTGACTAATGGCTGACGAGAAGGAAGCTACCAAAGTAGCCGACAAGCCTGCCACGAAAAAGGCCGCTACATCCAAGAAGGCCGCTGTTGCAGCGCAGCCGACTGAGCCCCGCGAGCACGTGCTGAAGGTACACCACCTTCGCCCGGCGCCCGGAGCGAAGAAGGCCCGCCAGCGCGTTGGCCGTGGTGAAGGATCCAAGGGTAAGACCGCGGGTCGAGGCACCAAAGGCACGAAGGCACGCTACAGCGTGCGCGTTGGCTTCGAGGGTGGGCAGATGCCTCTGCACATGCGCACCCCGAAACTGCGTGGATTCAAGAACCCGTTCCGCGTCGAGTATCAGGTTGTCAACCTGGAAAAGCTCGAAGTGCTCTACCCGGACGGCGGCGATGTCACCATCGCCAGCCTGATCGCCAAGGGTGCAGTTCGTGACAATGAAAAAGTCAAGGTTCTGGGAACCGGTGAAATTACCGTTAAGCTGAATGTGACGGTCGACAAGGTCTCTGCTTCAGCTGAGCAGAAAATTGTTGCCGCGGGTGGATCTGTAAAGTAAGTCCGTAGACGCTCAGTCGAGCTTGTCGAATCCGTCAATCGAGTCAATCGTTTGGTGTGATTCGACAAGCTCGATCGTTTTAAGTCGAGTGCCGCTCTATATCGATCTGCATTGTCGATCTGCGTAAAAATCTGGAGGCCTTCTTGTTCAGCGCCATTGCGCGGATTTTCCGCACACCCGACCTTCGTAAGAAGATCGGCTTCACCCTGGGCATCATTGCTCTGTTCCGTTTGGGCTCGTTCGTTCCGACGCCATTCGTGGACTTCGCCAACGTGCAGTTGTGTCTCGCTGCCAACCAGGGCACGAGCGGTCTCTACGAGCTCGTCAACCTTTTCAGCGGTGGCGCACTGCTCCAGTTGAGTGTCTTCGCACTCGGAATCATGCCGTACATCACGGCCTCGATCATCGTGCAGTTGCTGCGCGTGGTCATCCCCCACTTTGACACCCTGTACAAAGAAGGTGCATCGGGCCAGAGCACCTTGACCCAGTACACCCGTTACTTGACCATCGCCCTGGGCATTCTGCAGTCGACCACCTTGATCACCGTGGCCCGCAGCGGCGCCCTGTTCGGCACATCCGCCAGCACCGAATGCACGCAGCTGATCACCAACGACGCCTGGTATGCCATCATGCTCATGGTCATCACAATGACCGCCGGCACCGGCGTCATCATGTGGATGGGTGAGCTCGTCACCGAGCGCGGCGTTGGTAACGGTATGTCGCTCATGATTTTCATCTCGATCGCGGCATTGTTTCCCGGCTCGCTGAGCGCCATCGGCAACCAGCAGGGACCAAATACCCTCATCATTGTGCTGATCGTGGGCATTCTGGTGGTCGCCGGCGTCGTCTTCGTGGAGCAATCTCAACGAAGAATTCCCGTGCAGTACGCCAAACGCATGGTCGGGCGTCGCACCTACGGCGGCAACAACACCTACATTCCGATCAAGGTCAACATGGCCGGCGTGATTCCAGTGATCTTCGCCTCCTCGCTGCTGTACCTGCCGGCCCTGCTCGCGCAGTTCAACCAACCGGCAGCAGGCGCTGAAGCCCCGGCCTGGGTGGTGTGGATCTCGCAGAACCTCACCGGTGGTGACCAGCCGCTGTACATGGCAATGTATTTCTTGCTCATCATCGGCTTCACCTACTTCTACGTCGCCATCACGTTCAACCCCGAAGAAGTCGCCGACAACATGAAGAAGTACGGCGGGTTCATTCCCGGCATTCGGGCTGGCCGGCCGACCGCCGAGTACCTCGACTTCGTGCTGACGCGCATCACTCTTCCCGGCTCGATCTACCTGGGCCTGATCGCCCTGATTCCGCTGATCGCATTCTCGGTTGTCGGCGCCGACCAGAACTTCCCGTTCGGCGGCGCGAGCATTTTGATTATCGTCGGCGTGGGACTCGAGACGGTCAAGCAGATCGACTCGCAACTACAGCAGCGACACTATGAGGGGCTTCTTAAATGACGCGTTTACTGTTGATCGGCCCACCCGGCGCAGGCAAGGGTACGCAGGCCGAGCGCCTGGCGCTGGCCTGCGAAGTTCCCGCCATCTCCACCGGCGACATCTTTCGCTATAACGTGACCAACAAAACCGAGCTCGGGCTCGAGGTCAAGTCGTTCATCGATGCTGGTGCCTACGTGCCAGATACCCTCACCAACGCGATCGTTGCAGACCGACTGAAAGAAGCGGATGCTGCCGGCGGTTTTCTCCTCGACGGTTATCCGCGTACGACCGATCAGGTCGCTGAACTCGACCGTCTGCTCATTGCCGAGGGCACTCAGTTGGATGTCGTCGTGCTGATCACGGCCGACACCGACGAAGTTGTCGCGCGGCTGCTCAAGCGTGCTGTCGAGCAAGGCCGCGCGGACGACACGGCCGACGTCATCCGTCACCGTCTTGACGTCTACGCCGAACAGACCGCTCCGTTGATCGACGTGTACAGCGCCCGCGGCCTTGTGGTCACCATCGACGGCCTCGGCGCCGTGGAAGAGGTCACCGAACGCATTCTTGCTGCGCTGACCGAACGAGGCCTGTGCGCCAGCGCCGCCACGACCTGAACTAGGTTTTTTGGGCCGGTTTAGTCGTTTCGGGCCGGGCCTCACGGCCCGGCCCATCATCATGTGAACAGCCAGTTACATAAAATATCGCTCCCGTCTTCGGAGCTAGTTTGTAGGAAATCAGTGAGTCTTCGTCGTTCCATCTACAAGAATCCAGCGCAACTGCGCCTCATGGTCGCGCCCGGTCTGGCCACCGCGGCATCGCTCCGCGCTGCCCGCGCTGCCCTGGTCGTCGGCGCTACCACTCTCGACATCGACGCTGCGGCCGAGGCCGCGATCGTGGCGCTGGGCGGCAAGCCCAATTTCAAGCTCGAAGAGGGCTACCACCACACCGTGTGTGCGTCGGTGAACGATGACGTGGTGCACGGCATCCCGTCCGCACGCCGACTCGGCGCCGGCGACATCGTCTCGATCGACAGCGGCGCCATCATCGAGGGCTGGAACGGCGACGCTGCGTTCACCGTCGTGCTTCCCGATCCATCACGGCCCGAAGTCGTGGCCGAACGCCAGAAGCTGTCCGACGTGACCGAGCAGTCGCTCTGGCACGGTATTGCCCGACTGCACACCGCCCGGCACCTGAACGAGGTGGGTGATGCCATCGAAGACTATGTGGAATCGCAGGGCACCTACGGGATCCTCACCGACTACGTCGGTCACGGCATCGGCCGTTCCATGCACGAGGCCCCGCCGGTGTTCAACTACCGCGTGCGCCAGAAGGGCCCCGACGTGAAGCCGGGCCTGGTCGTCGCCATCGAGCCGATGGTCGTGCTCGGTTCGATCGATACCTACACCCGCGAAGACGACTGGACCGTCGCCACGAGCGACGGCTTGGCCGCCGCGCACTGGGAACACAGCATCGCCGTACACAAGGACGGCATCTGGGTACTGACCGCTGAAGACGGCGGAGCCGCCGGCCTCGCCCCGTTCGGCATCGTTCCCGTTCCGATCCGCTAGGGTCTATTGGTCGATGAGGTGCACGAGCTCGTCGATGAACGACGGGAAGTCCACCGAGCGCTTGATGAGACGCTGCACATCGGCGCGCTCGGTGAAGACCTCGACGAACTGATCGAAGACGGACTGGAACGACGCCCGCCCGGCAGCACTGAAGGCGATCAGCGCTACGACGTTGACACGGCTGTCGCCCCAGGGCATGGGGGAGTCGTTGACCGCAATGGCAATGGACGTCTGCTGCGCGGTCATGGCCATGGCATGGGGAACGGCGAGGTGGTCGGTGAATGCGGTCGACGACATGCGCTCGCGCTCGATAGCACCGTCGACGTAGCTGAGGTCGATGAGTCCGCGCGCGACCATGCGGCCGCCAAGCTCACGGATCATCGCCTCCTCGTCGGGGGCGGTGAAGTTACGCAGGTAAAGGGACTCGTCGAAAAACTGCAACAGGTCATTCTTGATGTGCGAGCGCCGACGAACCCGGCGCACACGGATGGCCGCCTCACGGATTCGATGCACGTCGCGTTCCGTGAGGAACGGCTGGATGACGATCACGCCGTCGGCCGGAACAGGCGGCTCGATCGTGGTGAGCACGAGGTCGGCGCGAAGGTCTGCCCACGGCACGTCACTGCGCGTGATCTGGTCCACGATGGTCAAGTCATCACCGAGAACCCGTTCGATACGCTGACGCAACTGCACGTGCATCGTGTAGTAGTTGGGGCAGACGATCACGCAGGAGACGAGTTGCTCGGATTGCGAATGCTGTTCCAGGTATGACCCGACGTGCATCGCGATGTAGGCGATCTCGTCATCGTTGATGTGGATCTGCTCCTGACGCTGCAGTTCGCTCGCGATGAACACAGCGAGTTCGTAGATCATCGGATAAGCGGTCTTGATCGACCGGGTGAGCGGGTTCCGTGAGTAATCCCGCACCTGGGCGCGGTCGATGAGGTTGCGCACGTGCAGCGTGAGTCGGGTGATGAAATCCTCGTCGGCCAGGTCGACAAGGTATTCCTCGCTGGCCTGGGCCACGATGCGTCGCACAACCTCGAGGTCCCCGGCACAGGCAACGGTTGCGCTGATCGCGTCGGTGGCCTCGTCATGTCCGGGCGTCACCACCCGGGTCTGGAGAAGGAGCACGAGATAGGCGAGGTCGGTGACATCCAGCACGACGCCGAAATGAGTGTCGATGAGACTGGCCAACGCGACCGTGAGGTGTGCGCCGACGGCTGGTGCGTCGTCGGCCCGGGCGGCGGCGCGCTTGCTCACCCTGTCCACGGCGATGGCCACGTGCAGCAGAACATTGTTGGTGCCGTACTCATTCACGAAATAACCCTGGGCGTCGAGCATGGCGATCAGGTCGGTCTTGAACGCACCGAGGCTGTCGGACGCGAATTCCTTCTGGATCGCCGCGAGTTCGAGAAAACCGCGGGCGAACTCCTCACGGAACATCCGGCTGATCAGGCGGCGCCGGTCGGTTTCGGATCCGAGAAGGGTCACCCTGCTGCCGTGGCGAGCCAGGGAGAGTCCTGTGCCTGGCAGCAGTGCGCGCACTCGGGACAGATCGGCCTCGACGGTGGAGTCACTGACGAAAGTGTCGGCCGCGAGCTCATAGACATCAAGGCCTTCTGCCGAGTCGATGACGCGACGAACCAGCTGGTACAGACGGCGCTGCGGCGTGTCGTTCTCTGGGTGCCGCCCCGGCGGTACTGCACGGAACGCCGTGTAGGCCTCATGGTTGACGCGGTAGCCGGCCGGCCCCGACTCGATCACCTCGAGCGGATCCGCCGCCGTCTTCACGCTCGTGACGTAGCTGCGTACCGTGCGCGCAGTCACGCCGAGGTGTTCGCCCAGTTCACCCGCTGTGACCCAGTCCGGGGAGCGGAAGAGATAGTCGAGCATCCTCGATTGCTTATCGCTCATTGTGCCTTGTTCTGTGCCGTGTTCTGTGTCGTGCGCGGTCCCATCACGTTGATCTTATCCGCCCAACCCGAGCTTTTCCGGGGGTGCGGAAATGCGTCTGGTGGCCCCCGGACGAGGTGCCCGACAGACTTTACTGAGCGTGTTGTGCGTCGACGACGAAAGGGTGAATCGATGAGGATTCATATTGTGTGTGGCGCCGGTGCGTCCAGCACGTTCGTGGCGCTGCGGCTGCGCACGAGCGCGGCGGCCCGGGGCATTGCGGCTCAGGTGACCGCCGGAAGCGAATCAGATCTGGCGAGCATGCTGCCGGTCATCGATGTGCTTCTCGTGGGTCCGCATCTGGAAGCGCTGTTCGCCCGGATCCAGCAGCAGGCCGCAGCGGCCGGCGTACAGGCCAGCCTGATGTCCACGACGGTCTTCACCGCCCGCGATGGCGAAGAGGCCCTCGACCTGGTCCTCGTGATGGCCGGCACCCGTTCATGACTCGGGGAAACCCACCCGTGCTGCACAACTCAGACGCAACGAAAGGCACCGCAATGCTCGAACGAACGGTTCTCATCGGATCCACCCACGGATTGCACGCCCGCCCGGCGAAACTTTTCAGCCAGGCCGCTGCGGCCGCGGGTATTCCCGTCACGCTCACCAAGACCGGCGGCAAGACCGTGAACGCCGCGAGCATCCTCGGCGTCATCTCCCTCGGCATCGGCCACGGCGACGAGGTCACCCTTGCGGCCGATGGTGACACGGCCGAGACTCTCCTCGACGAGCTGGCCCGGCTGCTGCTCATCGACCACGACGCTTAAGGGATCAGCATGGAACTGCAGGGAATCGGAATCGGCCAGGGTGTCGTTGTGGGCCGTGTCGTGCGCATGCCCGACCCGCTGCCCGACCCCGTCGCCGCGGCCAGCGCGCTGACCCCGGCGGAAGAGGGCGACCGGGTCGCCGCAGCGCTCGGCGCCGTTGCCGCCGACCTCCTCGCCCGCGCAGCGCGGGCCGGCGGAGTGGCCGGCGAGGTACTCGGGGCCCAGTCCATGATGGCCGAAGACCCGAGCCTCGTTGACGACGTCACGCTGCGGCTCGCCGCCGGCGCGACTGCCGAGCGAGCGGTCTTCGAAGCCTTCGCGGCCTTTCGCGACATGCTGACCGGGCTCGGCGGCTACCTGGCCGAGCGAGCGGGCGACCTCGACGACGTCTCCCAGCGAGTCGTCGCGCATCTCCTCGGAGTCTCGGCGCCCGGGGTACCCGACCGGGGACATCCATTCATTCTTGTGGCTCGCGACCTGGCTCCGGCCGATACCGCCACCCTCGACCTGAGCCAGGTGCTCGGTCTCATCACCCTCGACGGGGGTCCCACCTCGCACACCGCGATTTTGGCCCGCGAGAAGTCCATCGTGGCTATCGTGCGCGCGATCGGTGCGGCGGGCCTCACCGATGGCGACGAGGTCATTCTCGACGCCGCGAACAACCTGGTGATCACCTCGCCCAGTGCCGAGCAGCTCTTTGAGGCGCACGCACGTGTGGCTGCTCGGGCTGCCCGCGTGCTCGCGCCGCTGTCGCCGGGCCGCCTCGCAGACGGCACCCCCATTCCGCTGCTGTCGAACCTCGGGTCGGCCGACGGAGCGGCTTCGGCCGTCGCCCTCGGCGCGGAAGGCGTTGGCCTGTTCCGCACCGAATTCCTATTCCTCGACGCCGTCACCGCGCCGACCGTGGCCGAACAGCGCACCGAATACGAGCGGATGCTGCGCGCCTTCCCCGGCAAGAAGGTCGTCGTGCGGGCGTTGGATGCCGGGGCGGACAAGCCGCTGGCCTTCCTCAACGACGCCCGCGAAGAAAACCCGGCCCTCGGCCTGCGGGGGCTGCGCGCGCTGCGCGCATCCGAACAGATCCTGCGCGACCAACTGGAAGCGCTCGCCCAGGCGGACGCCGCCACCGACGCTGACCTGTGGGTGATGGCCCCGATGGTCGCCACCGTCGAGGAGACCCGCTACTTCGTGGCACTCGCGCGCGAGCTCGGACTCAGGACCGCCGGGGTGATGATCGAGATCCCCGCTGCCGCTCTTCTCGCCGATCGTATTCTGCAGCATGCCGACTTCGCCTCGATCGGCACGAACGACCTCACCCAGTACACGCTCGCGGCCGACCGCCTACTCGGCTCCGTGGCCGCTTTTCAAGACCCCTGGAACCCTGCTGTGTTGCGCCTGGTGGCCGAGGTCGGTGCCGCCGGTGCCGCGCTCGGCAAGCCCGTCGGCGTGTGCGGTGAGGCCGCCGCGGATCCGCTGCTCGCCGTGGTGCTCGTCGGCCTGGGCGCAACGAGCCTCTCGATGTCAGCCTCGGCTCTCGCCGACGTGCGAGCGGTCCTGGCGGACTTCACCAGTGCGCAGGCCCGGCTGTTGGCCGAGCTTGCCCTCGCAGCCGAGGACGCGGCATCCGCCCGCGAAGTGGTCACGATCCAGGCTGCCAAATTTCTTGATTCATCTTCTCGTGTGAACCCTCCCCTACAGCACACCCTAGAAAGGTACTGAAATGACGACGACGTCAGCCGACACCAAGCGAACGGGCACTCGAGTGCACGTGCAGCGCTTTGGCACATTCCTCAGCGGAATGGTCATGCCCAACATTCCCGCCTTCATCGCGTGGGGACTGATCACCGCGCTGTTCATCCCCACCGGATGGACCCCGAACGAGACGTTCGCAACCCTCGTCGACCCGATGATCATCTACATGCTGCCGCTGCTGATCGCCAACACGGGTGGCCGCATGATCTATGACACCCGCGGTGGCGTGATCGCCACGATCGCCACGATGGGTGTGATTGTCGGCAGCAGCATACCGATGTTCATCGGAGCCATGATCGTCGGTCCGCTCGCCGCTTACCTCCTCAAGAAGGTCGACAGCATCTGGGAGGGCAAGATCAAGGCCGGCTTCGAGATGCTCGTGAACAACTTCACGGCGGGAATCCTCGGTGCCATCCTCGCCCTCGGCGCGTTCGTCGGCATCGCCCCGCTCGTGACCGGGCTGAGCAAACTGCTCGAAACCGGTGTCGACTTTCTGATCGCCAACGGATTGCTGCCCCTCGCGAGCATCCTGATCGAACCGGGCAAGGTACTCTTCCTCAATAACGCCATCAACCATGGCGTGCTCACCCCGCTCGGCGTGCAGCAGGTATCCGACACCGGCAAATCGATCCTGTTCCTGCTCGAGGCCAACCCCGGCCCCGGACTGGGAATCCTGCTCGCGTTCACAATCTTCGGAACCGGCATCGCCCGGGCCAGCGCGCCCGGCGCGATCATCATCCAGTTCCTCGGCGGCATCCACGAGATCTACTTCCCCTACGTGCTCATGAAGCCGATTCTCATCCTGGCCGCCATTGGCGGCGGTATGACCGGTGTGGCTATCAACGTGGCATTCGCCACCGGTCTGCGCGCTCCCGCCTCGCCCGGCAGCATCTTCGCCGTGCTTTTCCAGACGTCGCCGGACAGCTACATCGGTGTCATCCTGTCGGTCATCGGTGCGGCAGCGGTCTCCTTCCTGATCGCCGCCGTCATCCTGCGCGCCAGTCGTCGCCGTGACCTCGCTGATGGTGCCGGTCTCGACCTGACCGCCGCCGTGGCGAAGACCGAGGCCAACAAGGGCAAATCCAGTTCGGTGCTCGGTAGCCTCGTCGGCTCCACCGAAACGGATGCCGCAGACGGCGGCAACGCCCCCACTCGCGACTTCCGCAACATCGTGTTCGCCTGCGACGCCGGAATGGGCTCGAGTGCGATGGGCGCCTCCGTGCTGCGCAACAAGATCAAGAAGGCCGGCATCGTGGGAATCACGGTGACCAACCAGGCCATCGCCAACCTCGACGGCAGCGCCGACCTCGTGATCACGCACCAGGACCTGACCGACCGTGCGCGGGCCAAGTCACCGGGCTCCGTGCATGTCTCGGTCGACAACTTCATGAACAGCCCGAAGTACGACGAAGTCGTGGGCATGCTCGAGCACCAGACCAACGAAGGAGTCATCTCATGAGCCAGATCCTCGAACCCCGTAACCTGATTGCCCGCGGTACGGCCCGTACGCGCGACGAGGCGATTCGCGAGGCCGGCGGCCTTCTCGTGGCGTCCGGCGCCGTGAGCGACGACTACGTGACGTCCATGTTCGAGCGCGAAGCATCCGTTTCGACGTACATGGGCAACTTCCTCGCCATCCCGCACGGCACGAACGACGCGAAGGAGTCCATCCTGCGCTCCGCCCTGTCGCTCGTGCGCTATGCCGAACCGATCGATTGGAACGGCCAGCCGGTGCGCTTCGCCGTGGGCATCGCGGGGCTCAACAACGAGCACCTCGAGATCCTCTCCAAGATCGCCATCGTGTTCTCCGACGAAGACGAGGTGGCCAAACTCATCGACGCCGGCTCGGCCGAAGAAATTTACGCCCTTCTCGAGGAGGTCAACGCAGAATGAAGGCTATTCACTTCGGCGCGGGCAACATCGGACGCGGCTTTGTCGGACTCCTGCTGCACGAAGCCGGGTACGAGGTGGTCTTCGCCGACGTGAATTCGACCCTCATCGACGCGCTGCACGCCGCACCCAGCTATGAGGTGCACGAGAAGGGGGAGGGGGCCCGCCAGCACACGGTGACGGGGTTCCGCGCCATCAACAGCGCCACCGACAGCGACGCGCTGATCGACGAGATCGCCACGGCCGACATCGTGACGACGGCCGTCGGACCGAACATCCTCAAGCTCGTTGCCCCGCTCATCGCGGCGGGGCTGGCTCGCCGGGCAGTGTCGCTGCCGCCGCTGGCCGTGATGGCGTGCGAGAACGCCATCAACGCCACCGACCTTCTCGCCGAGCACGTGCACAGCCACGTGACCGGTGCCGACTGGCCGGCCGTCTCGGCACGCGCCGCCTTCGCGAATACGGCCGTCGACCGCATCGTGCCCAACCAGGCGGCGGATGCCGGCCTGACGGTGACGGTGGAGGCCTTCTACGAATGGGTCATCGAACGCGGCGCATTCGGCGACGCGGTTCCGGTCATTCCGGGAGCCACGTTCGTGGATAACCTTTTGCCCTATATCGAACGCAAGCTTTTCACGGTGAACACCGGGCACGCCACCATCGCCTACCTCGGCAGCCGGGCCGGCGTCAGTACGATCGCAGAGGCGCTGGACGTGCCGGCTGTCGTGCTCGCCGCCCGCGCCGTGCTCGAAGAGACGTCGGCGTTGCTCGTCGCCAAACACGGGCTCGACGAAGCCGCCCAGCGCGCCTACCGTGAGAAGATCCTCGTTCGGTTCAGTAACCCGGCCCTGCTCGACACCGTCGAACGAGTGGGCCGCCAGCCGCTGCGCAAGCTCAGCCGCAACGAACGGTTCATCGGCCCGGCCGCGGAATTGATCGAATCGGGCCTCATGCCCGAGGCTCTTGTGGGCGCCATCGGTGCGGTGCTGAGCTTTGACGTTGCGTCCGACGAGCAGAGCGTCGAGCTGCAGCGGATGCTCAAGACCGAAAGCGCGGAGCAGGTGGTTCTGCAGGTCTGCGGGCTCGATGCGGCGCATCCACTCTTCGCGTCTGTCGTGCGTGAAGTACGACGCGCGCAGGGATTATAGGACTGAATTGCCAAAAGGCAATCTCGTACCATAAGATTGACCCTTGGTGTCTGGTATAGCCCTTTCGGGCGTGTCCGGCATCAATCCCGCATGACCAGCAATCAATACAGAGCGACAGTGAGGGTATGGCCAAAAAAGACGGTGTCATCGAAATCGAGGGCGCAGTAGTCGAAGCTCTGCCCAACGCGATGTTTCGCGTTGAGCTGTCAAACGGCCACCGAGTTCTTGCCCACATCTCGGGCAAGATGCGTCAGCACTACATCCGCATCCTCCCGGAGGACCGCGTGATCGTTGAGTTGAGTCCTTACGATCTGACCCGTGGCCGGATCGTCTACCGCTACAAGTAACGGCTGCTGTAAGTAACGGCCCGCGGCATCCCGAGGGTACGAAGACAGCGAAAAACAAGGAATCACCATGAAGGTCAAGCCCAGCGTCAAAAAGATCTGTGACAAGTGCAAGGTCATCCGCCGTAACGGCAACGTGATGGTCATCTGCGAGAACCCGCGTCACAAGCAGCGCCAGGGTTAAATCCGTCGCGACTTGTCGTTTCGAGATCTACCTGAGTACACGCACTAAATAAGCACATCTAGATAGCAGTTCCGGGAGCCCTTCGGGGTGACACCATCGGCTGGAGGCCGGTGTACAGGGGCTGTTACAGACCTCCATCACTAACAGGAGACACAATGGCACGTCTAGCCGGCGTCGACATCCCGCGCGATAAGCGCGTGGAAGTTGCATTGACTTACATTTACGGTGTTGGCCGTACGAGGGCCCTCAAGACCCTCGCCGACACTGGAATCGACGGAAACATCCGCGTCAAGGATTTGAGCGACGACCAGCTCGTCCTTCTCCGCGACTACGTCGAGGGTACCTTCAAGGTTGAGGGTGACCTCCGCCGTGAGGTTGCCGCTGACATCCGCCGCAAGGTTGAAATTGGCAGCTACGAGGGCATTCGCCACCGCAAGGGCCTGCCCGTTCGCGGTCAGCGCACCAAAACCAACGCTCGCACCCGCAAGGGCCCGAAGCGCACCGTAGCCGGCAAGAAGAAGGCGCGCTAGGCCCTCGGTCTAACCCGCTAACGCCTTTAGGATTCAGGAGAAATTCATGGCACAACCCAAGTCGGCCGTACGGAAGCCGCGTAAGAAAGAAAAGAAGAACATTGCTGTGGGCCAGGCCCACATCAAGAGCACTTTCAACAACACGATCGTGTCGATCACCGACACGACCGGAGCCGTCATCAGCTGGGCCTCGTCCGGCCAGGTTGGCTTCAAGGGTTCGCGCAAGTCGACCCCTTTCGCTGCCCAGCTTGCGGCCGAATCCGCCGCCCGCCAGGCGCAGGAACACGGCATGAAGAAGGTTGACGTCTTCGTCAAGGGACCCGGTTCGGGCCGCGAGACCGCGATCCGTTCGCTTCAGGCCGCTGGCCTCGAGGTCGGTTCGATCAACGACGTCACGCCCCAGGCTCACAACGGATGCCGTCCGCCGAAGCGCCGCCGCGTCTAAAGCACACGCTGTCATCTCGACGGGCTCGGTACTTGTTACCGAGCCCCGTCGAGACTCTTTTCTTTCACTTTTCACTCTCTCGTCATTGCAAGTGTCATATAGCGGACACTTAGCCGAAAGGAATCAACAGTGCTTATTGCACAGCGTCCAACGCTCACCGAAGAGAACATCTCGGAGTTCCGTTCACGGTTCATCATTGAGCCGCTCGAACCCGGCTTCGGCTATACCCTCGGCAACTCGCTTCGCCGTACCCTGCTCTCCTCGATCCCGGGCGCTGCTGTAACCAGCATCCGTATCGATGGCGTGCTGCACGAGTTCAGCACCGTTCCCGGTGTGAAGGAAGATGTCACTGAGATCATCCTGAACATCAAGGGTCTCGTCGTTTCGAGCGAGCATGACGAGCCCATCACCGCGTACCTGCGTAAGCAGGGTGCCGGCCAGGTTACCGCCGCTGACATTTCGGCTCCGGCCGGCGTCGAGGTGCACAACCCGGAACTGGTGATCGCAACCCTCAACGACAAGGCGAAGTTCGAACTCGAACTGACCATTGAGCGTGGCCGTGGTTACGTCTCCAGCACCCAGAACCGCAACGAGTTCTCCGAAGCCGGCCAGATTCCGGTCGACTCGATCTACTCGCCAGTGCTCAAGGTGACTTACCGGGTCGAGGCGACTCGTGCCGGTGAGCGCACCGACTTCGATCGCCTCGTCGTTGACGTGGAGACCAAGTCGGCTATTTCGCCGCGCGACGCCATCGCATCCTCCGGTCGCACCCTGACCGAACTGTTCGGTCTGGCCCGCGAGCTCAACACCGCTGCCGAGGGCATCGAGATCGGCCCCGCGCCGGTTGACGCTGTGCTCTCGACCGAGCTTTCGATTCCGATCGAAGACCTCGACCTGTCGGTGCGTTCGTACAACTGCCTGAAGCGCGAAGGCATCAACAACGTCAGTGAACTGGTCGCCCTGTCGGAGACCCAGCTGATGAACATCCGCAACTTCGGGCAGAAGTCGGTTGACGAAGTGAAGGACAAGCTCGTTGAGCTCGGCCTGTCCCTGAAGGATTCGGTTCCCGGATTCGACGGCGCACACTTCTACAGCGGCTACGAAGAAGAGACCATTTAAGGCTCGCGCTTCAACGCTGCCTTTCGATTTTTTGATACTGGAGATTACCAATGCCTAAGCCCACAAAGGGCCCCCGTCTCGGTGGCGGCCCGGCGCACGAGCGCCTCATGCTTGCGAACCTGGCCGCGGCCCTGTTCACCCACAAGTCGATCAAGACGACCGAGACCCGGGCCAAGCGCCTGCGTCCGCTCGCCGAGCGCATGGTGCAGTTCGCCAAGCGTGGCGACCTGCACGCGCGTCGTCGCGTCCTCGCGACGATCACCGACAAGACCGTCGTGCACGAGCTGTTCACGGTCATCGCCCCGCAGGTCAACGAGCGTCAGGGCGGCTACACCCGCATCACGAAGCTCGGTTTCCGCAAGGGTGACAACGCTTCGATGGTGCAGATGGAGCTCGTTCTCGAGCCCCTGACCCCCAAGGTCAAGCGTTCCAAGACCGCGACCGTTGCTGCGACCCCCGTCGGAAGCGACAACGTCGTTACCGACGACGTTGTAGCCGACGACGTTGTCGTCGACGAGACCGTCGTAGCTGACGACGTTGTAGCTGAAGACGTTGTTGCCGAAGACGCAGCAGCCGATGACGCCGTTGCCGATGAGGCCGACAAGAAGTAGCACCGCCACCAAGGGAGGGCCAACAGCTGTTGGCCCTCCCTTTTTGTGTATCCGTCCGTCTCGGCTGCCGAAGATAGGGTTGAGAAATGGATCAACGCGAGACTCCGCTGGGTGAGCGCATCGGTATCGTTCCGGCGCCGGTGCTTCCGGTGCACCGGGACGTCCCGACCTGGCGAGCAGCGACCAGCGACGACATCGACGGTATCTGGCAACTGCGCCGCGCCATGGGTGAAGTCGACCACCCCAACTACCTCACGGCGCGCGGCGCGATCGCCGCAGACTTCGGTTACTCTCATTTTCACCCGGAGCTCGACTCGCTGGTCGGCGTCGACCAGGCTGGCCGCATCGTCGCGGTCGGCATGGTCATGTTCCCGCCTCGCCAGGTGACTCTGGTGCGGTCGATGCCGATCGGCGGGGTGCACCCGTCACTGCGCGGCCGCGGCATCGGCCGCCAACTCCTGGCCTGGCAGCTGGGCCGGGCCAAGCAGCAGCTCGCGTCGTCGACCCAGGCGCTGCCCGGTTGGATCCTCACCTACGCCGACGAACGCTCACCGCAGAACGCGGCCTTGTTCGAGCGGGGTGGCCTGACCCTCGAGCGCTACTTTCTCACTCTCGAGCGACCGCTGGATGCCCCGGTGCGCGTCGTCGACGCGGCCGACGGCATCCGCATCGCCGTCTATGCCCCCGCTGCCGCGACCGAAGTGCACGCCGCCCGCGACGATGCGTTCATGGACCACTGGGGCAGCCAGCCGATGAGCGACGAGAACTGGAACGCCTTCGTCGGCGGACAGTGGTTTCGCCCCGACCTCTCGTTTGTGGCCTACGGCACCGATTCGACCGGAACCGAACGGGTCGTCGGCTTCGTCCTGTCGACCGCGAACGAGAACGTCTGGGCCACCCAGGGTTTCACCGGCAGCTACATCGATCTGGTCGGTGTTGTGAGCGGATGGCGCGGCCGCCACATCGCGCAATCGTTGCTGGCTGCCCAACTCGCGGCCGGGCAGGCTCTCGGGCATGAGCGGGTGACGCTCGCGGTCGATTCGGCCAGCCCCACCGGCGCCCTCGGCCTCTACACCGGCATGGGTTTTGTGCCCACGCACCGCAAGCTGGCCTACACGCTCGAGTTCTAACGCTGGCCGCGTTCGGGGTTGCGTGGATAGGGTGAGGCATGACCGTTCCCACGACTCCGCTCTCTGCGCGCGTGACTGCGCTCTCGTCGCTGCCTGTTCCCGACCATGCCGATGTCGCCCTGTGGCGGCCGGCGACGGCCGCCGATACCGACGCCATCTGGCAGCTCGAATTAGCGATCGGCCGCGTCGACCACCCCAACTACGTTCGTGAGCGCGATGACGTGAGCGAGGCATTCACCTTCTCCTTCATTGACGTCGACGCCGACACGCTCGTCGCTTTCGACGCTGACGGGCGCCTCGTTGCCCACGGTCTCGTGCTGCTCCAGCCAGGGCAGGAGACGCTGGTGAAATCCAACCTCGGCGGTGGGGTACTGCCCGAAATGCGCGGCCGCGGCATCGGTCGCCAACTGCTGAACTGGCAGGTAGCCCGCGGTAAACAGCAACTAGCGACGTCCGACAAGCTGCTGCCCGGCTGGATCTCCACGTCCTGTGACGAGCGTGCCCCACAGAACGTCAGTCTCTACGAACGATTCGATCTAGCGTGCACTCGAAACTTCCTTTCGCTCGACCGCATGCTCGTCGACCCGATTCGTGAATTCGTGCTGGCCGCGGGCATCCGTCTGGCTGGTTATACGCCGGAGCTCTCGAACGCCGTGCACGCCGCACGCGACGCGGCATTCAGGGACCACTGGTCCAGCCAGCCGATTCCCGACGAAAGCTGGAACTCCTACGTGACCGGCCCCTCTTTCGTCAACGAGCTGTCGTTCGTTGCGTTCGGAACAGAACCCGACGGCAGTGAGCACGTCGTCGGTTTCATCATGTCGAGCGTCAACGAACAGGACTGGGCGGCGGCCGGCTACCGCAGCAGCTATATCGGGCTCGTCGGCGTGCTGAGCGGATGGCGCGGCCGGCACATCGCGCAGGCCCTGTTATCGGCGCAGCTGGCCGCCAGCCGCGCCGCCGGGCACGAGCGCGCCACCCTCGATGTGGACTCGGCGAGCCCGACCGGTGCGCTCGACCTGTACACGGGCATGGGCTTTTTCGCCACCAACCGGGAGCTCGCCTACGTGCTCGAGTTCTGATTCTCAGCGGTACGGCGGCGAACTGGGCGCGTCGGGGCCGCGCATTAACCAGCTGTTGTCGGGCAGCGGCGGCACCGCCGCGAGACGCTCCAGCGCGGCATGCACCTCGTCGGCGTAGACCTGCCCGCCGGTTGGCCCCGGATGCACGTGATCGCCGGCCAGCAGGTCGAGTCGCCCCGCGATCGCGTCGTGCCAGTTCGCGAGCTCGACCCGACGATTGCCGGCAGCGAAATCAGCGAGCTGTGCGTTGACCGCGGCGGTCCAGTCGCGTTCGGCGTAGGCGTTCACGAGCACGAGCCGCCGGTCGGGCCCGAGAATGCGCAGAATCTCAGTGAGTTCATCGGTCGTGATCGGCCCGTTGGTGCCGAGGCCGATCACCACAACCGGCTTTAACTGGCCCGCCGCCGCGAGGGCCGCCAATATGTCGTCTGCGGAATACATCGCGCGGGAGACCGACGCGTCAACGGTCATTCCCGCAAAGGTGGCCTGCAACTCCGGAGCCGAGGCCAGCATGACCGAGTCGCCGATGGCGGTGATCGGGCTCTCGGCCAGGGCAGGGGCCACTGCGGCTTGGCGGGCCGCCTCGGTGGCCGCAGCCTGCGCGGCGACCCGCGCCGCAGCATCCATTGCCCGCTGACCCCGTTCGATGCGCAGTTGCGCCGAGGTCTGCGCCGGCGCTGCGACGACGGCGGCCGTGGTGCCGCCGACCAGCAGCAGCGATAAGGCGGCCGTCGCCGCAACCAAGCGGCGGCGACGGGTAGGCCCGGTCCACTGCGCACCAATTCGACGGATACTGGCGCGCACGCCGATCCGCCGGATCGGCACTTCCAGCCAGCGGTAGGACACGCCCGCCAGCACCACGGTGATGACCGAGGCGAGCAGACCGATCGGCAGCAGGCTGCCGGCCGGGGACGACGCCGGCCAGAGCAGCTGGATCAGCACGAGCACCGGCCAGTGCCACAGGTAGATGCCGTAGGAGCGCTCACCGAGGTAGCGGAGCGGCGCTGCATCGAGCAGTCGCCCGAACCGGCCACCGCGCACTCCCGCCCAGATGGCGACGGCGGTGGCCAGGGACACGGCGACGAGGCCGCCGCGGTAGGTTATGGTGCCGTTTTCCGGCAGCCAGAGGGCGAAGGCGATGATCGCCAGAATCGCGCCGCCGCCGAGCCATGGACGTATCCGGGGCAGTTCGTTGCGCTGCCCGCTCGGGCGGCGGAGCAGCAGGGCGAGGGCGGCGCCCGCGAATAAGCCGAAACTGTGTGTGTCCGAGCCGTAGTACACCCGGGTGGGGTCGGTGCCGGGCTGGTAGAGCACACCCATCCACAGGGCCGAGGCGACGAACAGTGTGGTGACGATGGCGAGTCGCACGCGGGGACGGCGAACCAGCAGGACGGCCATCAGGAGCAGCGGCCAGACCAGGTAGAACTGCTCTTCCACGGCAAGGGACCAGAGGTTGCGCAGCAGTTCGGGTTCGCTGAGGCTGAAATAGCTGGCGTCGGTTGCGATCGACACCCAGTTGTAGCCGAAAGTGCTGGCCCCGAGCAGTTGCCCGCCGAGACCCACGAGCACGTCGCCGCCAATGAGAAACGCGATGGTGCAGCAGATCAGGACGACCGGAATGAGTGGGGGTATCAGTCGACGGGCGCGCCGTTGCCAGAACCGACGCAGGGAGATATGCCCGGTGTGAGTGTGCTCGGAAACAAGCAGACCGGTGATCAGAAAACCGCTGATGACGAAGAAAACGTCGACGCCGATGAAGCCGCCCGGCAGCATCGCCGGAAAGAAATGATAGAGCGCGACGGCGATGACGGCGAGGGCGCGCAGGCCGTCGAGGCCGGCCAGTCGACCCCTGCTCGGGGCGTTTTTCGGCCCCAGGACCGGTGTGTTCGCGGGGCCGATTGCGGACAATGCTGACCGAGTCCTCCCGGTGAACGGGAACAACAGCGGGGAACGAGTCATGGGCAACACAGCGTTTCTTGGCACTCTTTATGGGGGTAGACCATAGGCCGGAGTCAACGATAACCCGAGCGCGCCGCCTAGGCTTACCCTCGTGAATCTTTTCGTGCCCCGCGCCGCGAACGCAGCGCTCGGCTCCACGCGCATCCGCCTCGACCTCGCCTACGATGGCACCGATTTCACCGGTTGGGCCCGGCAGCCTGGCTTTCGCACCGTTCAGGCCGACATCGAAAATGGGCTCGCGGGCATTCTGCAAAGCTTTCCTCCGCATCCCACCCTCATCGTCGCCGGCCGCACGGATGCCGGGGTGCACGCCCGCGGGCAGGTTGCCCACTTCGACCTCACTGCCGAGCAAGCCCACTCCCTCGTGCGCATCCAGCGGGGCACCGGTAACCGCCCGCCGGTCGACCTCGGCACCGCCGTGCTGCGCCGCCTCGGCGGCATCCTCGTCACCAAGCCCGACATCGTGCTGCGCCGCGCCACGGTCGTGCCCGGCGGCTTCGACGCCCGGTTCTCGGCCATGTGGCGTCGCTACGAATATCGCATCGCGGACCCCCTGGCCCTGCACGACCCGCAGCAGCGCCTGCGCACGACCTGGCACCCGTTCAAATTGGACCTCGCCGCGATGGACGCCGCAGCGGCGACATTGGTGGGCCTGCACGACTTCGCCGCATACTGCAAGCCGCGCCCGGGAGCTACGACCATTCGAACCGTTCAGGACTTTCGCTGGTACCGCGACGACGATGGACTGATCATCGCCAGTATCAAAGCGGATGCCTTCTGCCACAGTATGGTGCGCGCCATGGTCGGTGCCTGCGTGGCAGTGGGGGAGGGGCGCCTCGACGGTAGTACCCTCGCCCACCTGCACTTCGACAAACACCGCATCAGCGAGTTCAAGGTAATGCAGGCGCACGGCCTCACGCTCATTGATGTCGGTTACCCCGATGACGCTTCCCTCGCGCAGCGTGCCATCGACACGCGCAACCGTCGGTCACTGCCGACCAGTGCCCAAGTTGCGCCCACGGTCGGGGCCGACTATGGTTGACCCTTGGTGTTTGTGCGTTGCAGCGCGGCACCCGAACGTGAGCCCTCCATCGACAGTGTTCTCCTCACGAGAACACACCCGGAGCGGGATTCACGAACACCTCCGTTCGAAAAAAAAGAAAGCAGCACAACAGTGACGCGCACTTACACCCCCAAGGCAAGCGAACTCCAGCACGACTGGGTCGTCATCGATGCCACCGATATCGTTCTCGGACGTCTGGCCAGCCACGCGGCAATCCTGCTGCGCGGCAAGCACAAGGCCACCTTCTCCCCGCACATGGACGGTGGCGACTTCGTCATCATCGTCAACGCTGAGAAGGTCGCCCTCACCGGCAAGAAGCTCGACCTGAAGATCGCGTACCGCCACTCCGGTTACCCGGGCGGCCTCACGGCGACCAACTACTCCGAGATGCTCGAGAAGCACCCGACCCGCGCGGTTGAAAAAGCGATTCGCGGCATGCTGCCGAAGAACTCGCTCGGTCGCGCCCAGCTCACCAAGCTGAAGGTATACGCCGGCCCTGAGCACCCGCACTCCGCTCAGCAGCCCACGCCGTACACCCTCAGCCAGGTCGCGCAGTAGCGCCGGCAACCAGACCTCTCGACTCTTAGATAAAAAGGATTCCCATCATCGTGGCGAAGATCGCAGACCAGATTGACCAGGCTCCGGAGAGCTACTCCACCGAGACCCCGGCCGAAACCGTAACCAAGGTGCCCCGCGCCGTCCTCAACGTTCCCGGCGCAGCCGTTGGCCGTCGCAAGCAGGCTATCGCCCGCGTGCGCATCGTCCCCGGCTCCGGAACGATCGTTGTGAACGGCCGCGAGTTCGCCGACTACTTCCCGAACAAGCTGCACCAGCAGCTCGTCAACGACCCGTTCAAGGTGCTCGACCTGCTCGGCTCGTACGATGTCATCGCCCGCATCACCGGTGGTGGCCCGTCCGGCCAGGCCGGCGCACTTCGCCTCGGCATCGCACGCTGCTTGAACCTGATCGACGAAGAAAACAACCGCGCCATCCTCAAGAAGAACGGCTTCCTCAGCCGCGACGCGCGAGTCAAGGAGCGTAAGAAGGCTGGACTCAAGAAGGCCCGTAAGGCACCTCAGTTCAGCAAGCGCTAACCCGAAAGCCGACGACGATATGACTCGTCTGTTCGGCACGGACGGCGTTCGGGGCCTGGCCAACCGTGATCTCACGGCTGGCCTGGCCCTCAGCCTTGCCCAAGCCAGCGCCGCAGTGCTGACCAAGGGTCGTCGTGCCCAAGCACGCCTCGAAGCGGGCCGCCGTCCCGTGGCAGTGGTCGCTCGTGACCCGCGAATTTCCGGTGAATTTCTCAACGCTGCTGTCGCGGCCGGTTTGGCTTCCAGCGGCGTCGACGTCCTTGACGCCGGGGTCATCCCAACACCCGCCGCAGCTTTTCTGATCAACGACATCGGTGCCGATTTCGGTGTGATGATTTCTGCCTCCCATAACGCGGCGCCCGACAACGGCATCAAGATCTTCGCCTATGGCGGAACCAAACTTCCCGACGACGTCGAGGACCGCATCGAGTCCTATATCGGTCGCGACACGCTGATGCCGATCGCCGGCGACGTGGGGCGCATCCGTCGTTTTGCTGACGCTGAAGACCGCTACGTGGTACACCTGCTCACGACTCTGCCGCACCGCCTCGATGGCATCCACGTCGTGCTGGACTGCGCCCACGGCGCAGCCGCCGGCGTGTCGCCGCAGGTGTTCACGGATGCGGGTGCTCGCCTCACCGTGATCGGCGCCGACCCTGACGGTCTCAATATCAACGACGGCGTGGGCTCGACCCACCTCGACAACCTCGCCCGAGCCGTGCTCGAACACGGTGCCGACGTCGGTATTGCGCACGACGGCGACGCCGACCGGTGCCTCGCGGTGGACCGCGACGGCAACATTGTCGACGGCGACCAGATCATGGCGATCCTCGCCGTGTCGATGGCCGAACGCGGAGTGCTGAAAGACCGCACACTCGTGGCGACCGTCATGAGCAACCTCGGCTTGCGGAAGGCCATGGCGGCCAACGACATCACCGTGGTGCAGACCAAGGTCGGCGACCGCTACGTGCTCGAAGAACTCAACGCCCACGGGTATTCCCTCGGCGGCGAACAGTCCGGTCACGTCATCATGACCAAGTACGCCACGACGGGCGACGGTATTCTCACCGGGCTTCACCTCGTCGCCGAAATGGCGCGCACCGGTAAGACGCTGGCCGAACTGGCATCCGTTATGACGGTATACCCGCAGATTCTGGTGAACGTGCGTGGTGTCAACCACACGGGTCTCGGCGCCGATGATGTCATCGCCGAGGCCGTACTCGCGGCCGAAGCCGAACTCGGCGACACCGGTCGTGTGCTCCTGCGCCCCTCCGGTACCGAGCCGATGGTGCGGGTCATGGTGGAAGCTGCCGACCAGCCCACGGCGGACCGCCTGGCGCACTCCCTCGCCGACGTGGTGCGGGAGCGCCTGCCCCTCTAGCCCTACCGGCCAGCACTAAGGGACGGGGCCCGGGCCCCGTCCCCGGGCCCAGCCTATAAACTGGGCCCGCGTTCGGGGCCCAGGCCCCGTCCGCTTCCGGTCACTTCCCACGCTTCTTCTGGTCGTCCACGAGCACCGCCACAGTACGGGCAGGCACGGTGACCGTGCCGGACACCCGGTTCCAGGTGGTGGTCTTGACTACGGCATCCGTGCCATTGGCCTGGATGCTACTGAGCCTGTAGGTCATGCCGGCCAGGTCCGCCAGGGTGATGGTCTGCGACTCGGGGCTCGCGTTGAAGATAGTGATCAGCCCGTCCAGCCTGCGATCGACATCCGTGCCGACGGTGTCGTCGATGCGCATCACGATGACACCGGGGATGGCCGTGGGTCCGCTGGCTGGAAAACTCAGCTTCTGCGTGATGAGCGTGGCGTCACCGAGCCGGAAAAGCTCGGTCGACTGCTTGAGCCGGAGCAGGTCCTTGGCCTGGTTCGACGCCGCGGCGATGTCGGCCGGTGTTGGCACGAGTGCCGGGTTCTCCAGCAACGGGCGCTGGATGTCCCACTTGTCCTCGTTGGAGTCCGCCGACGGCAGCCCCACCCCGAAGTTGTTCGTTTGGCCGGTCCAATCGATGCGGTTGAACCAGTCGCCGGCGTTGTAGCTGTCCCGGTCGAGGGACTTCGAGCGCAGCAGGTCGGTTCCGGCATGCCAGAGCGACGGAGCCTGGGACAGGGTCGCGGTGGACAGGGACAGGGTGTTCATCCGCACCCGGTCGGTCATCGAAGAATCGGAGGGCATCTTGAGGGCGAGAAGATCGAAGAGCGTCTCGTTGTCGTGCGCGTCGACGTAGTTGATCACCTCGGCTGGCTGGTCGGCATAGCCGGCCGGCGACCCGTTGTAGTCCAGTTCGTCACCGCGCTTGACGGTTCCGTCGGCGGTCACGAAGCTGAAGTCCCTCAGGTTCGCGGCCAGCCCGAGTCGCACCAGGTCGCTGGCCTGCGTCAGCTTCTCCAGCGCCTGCTCTGGCGTGCCGTTGATGGCCGCGCCGTTCGGGTCGGTGCCGAGACCGGTGCCGAAACCCTGCTGCTGCACGGTGCCGCCATCGACGGGGCTGCCGCCGTGCACGGCGTCACGCAGCCTGTCGTTGAAGGTACCGATGCCGGTGCCGCCGAGCTGACCCTGCTTCGCCTGCTCGAACAGGGCGTTGTCGGCTACCTCGCCGAAGTTCCAGCCCTCGCCGTAGAGGTAGATTGCCTTGCCGTCGACGCCGTCCTTCTTCTCGGTGAGCTGGTTGAGGGCCGCCCGCACCGCGAGCAGGTTGGCCGTGGAGTGGTGGCCCATAAGGTCGAACCGAAATCCGTCGACCTTGTATTCCCGGGCCCAGAGCACGGTCGAGTCGACCATCAGCCGTTCGGCCATCTGGTGTTCGGTGGCCACGTTCTGGCAGCAGGTGGACGTTTCGACCGCACCGAGCGGGTTCAGCCGATGATAGTAACCCGGTACGACGCGATCGAGCACCGATGTGGCGGCCTGGCCGCTGGCGTTCGTGTGGTTGAAGACTTTGTCGAGCACGACCTGCAGGCCGTCCTCGTGTAATGCCCCGACCATGCCGCGGAACTCGGCCACTCGGGCCCCGCCGCGCGGGTTCACCGCGTACGAGCCCTCTGCTGCCTGGAAATGCAGCGGGTCGTACCCCCAGTTGAACCCATCGGTGTCGGCCGTGGCTTGAATGCAGGCCTGCTGCTCGGGCGAGGCCGGACCGAACGATTCGAGGTCGCACGCAGGCGTGGCCTGCGCAGCGCGGTCTTCCTCGATGGTCGCGATGTCGAACGTCGGCAGCAGGTGCACGGTGTTCAGTCCGGCATCCGCCAGCTCGGCCAGGTGCCTGGTACCGGCACTGTCCACATCGAACGCGCCATAGGTGCCGCGCAGAGCTTCGGGCACGGTCTCGTCGGAAATTGAGAAGTCCCGAACGTGCAGCTCGTAGATCGACCGGTCGACGGGGTTGTCGATCGTCGGCGACTCGGCCTTCTCCCACTTCTTCGGCCGGTAATCCTTGTTCGCCAGGTCGACGAACACCGAACGCGTGGAGTTGGTCGTCAGCGCCACCGAGTACGGGTCGGTGACCTGGTTCACTTCGATGGTGCCCGTGCTGGGTGCGAACACCGTCACCTCGAACACGAAGGATGCATCGGCCCAGTCCTTGGCGCCGCTCGCCGCCCAGGTGCCGTCCTTCTGGCGCTTGAGGGTGACCCGCTCGGGTTCGGCGGCATCGCCGGCGGTCCAGACGAGCAGGTCCACCTTCTGAGCCGTCGGCGCCCAAACTGCGACGGTCGGCCGTTTCTTCGACCAGGTGACACCGAGCGTCGTGGAGGCCGCGGCATCCGCGTAGAGGTCGTCGAGCACCCCGGGCAGTTGCACCCCGGTGAGTGCGGTGAGCACCCCGTCGGACCCGGCCTGGCTGACCTGCAGCTGGGTGGTGAGCAGCCGCTCGACGGCGGCGCGGTTCGTGTCGACTGGTCGCAGCACGGCGGAGTTTGCCAGCGCTGGGAACAACGTCTTCTGTGCGTCGGTCAGGCCGGCCGTGTCGTAGACGAGTTCCACGGTATCGCCGCCGGTCACTGCACCGTCTGCGAGCGTGAGCGTGGCGTCGGACGAGGAGTGCAGGGCATAAACCAGGTCGGCGGGGTCGGCGTTGATCGGCAGCAGGTCGCGCGGCCAGGCCAGCGTCTTGTCGTCGATCCAGTGGGCCCGCTGGGCGCCGGTACCGGCCAGTGGTTGGCTTGCGGTCTCAATGGTGAGTACGTGGCTGGCCAGATCGTAGCTGAAGGCGGTCGCTTCTCCGGTTGTCACACTGAAGCCGATGTTGGCCCCGTTCGGCGCGCCGTCCGCGCCGTAGTTCTCGTTCCAGCTGAGATTGTGCGCCACCTTGCCTTCGTAACTGCCGGTCGGCAGGGTGCTGGTGTTCCAGGTGAGGATGCCGTCGCCGTCGACGTCCTGCAGCCACGTGGCGAGGCAGTCGGGTGTCCAATCCGCGGGGCATCCGGCTTCCTCCTGGAAGGAACCGGCGGCCACGACGATCGGGCCCTGCGCGGTGTTCTGGAAAAAGTTGTTGCGGGGGTCGAAGTAGAAGGTGACCGGTCCGCCGGGCGCGGTGAAGGAGACGTTCGAGCCGTTCGGCACGCCACCGGCCCCGTAGTTGACGTCCCAGGAGCCGTTGATCGCGATCTTGTATTCGTAGGTACCGGCCGGCAGATCGAAGGCACCGGCGTAAATGCCGTCGGCGCGCTGGGTGAGCCTGGCTGCCTCGCAGCCGGGCTGCCAGTCGCCCGCACAGCCGATCTCCGAGTCCAGGTCACCGGCCACGGTGACGAGGTCGATGGCGGGCGCCGGGGTGCCCGTTTCGGCCAGGGTAACCGTGTTGCCCACGGATGCGAAGGTGGAGGCGGCCGCGCGCTGGCCCGCGGCATCCGTGGTCACCGCACGGTACTCGACCAAGGTGCCATCGGCCAGACCGGCCGTGTCGTGGAAGACCCGGGGCGTGGTGTCCTCGGCGGTGCCGAGGGAGGTCCAGTCGGGCGAGCCGACAACGCGCCACGCGAAACCGGTCTCGGCCCAGGTTGAGCCGTCCACCATGGCGCCTACGGGTGACACTCCGGATACGCCGGCGCCGGCCATCGGGGCAGCGACCGTGATCGCGGTGGCGGCGGTGGGCGCCGTGACCGTGCGGTCGGCGACGAGCACGACCGACCCCAGCGCGGGTACGGTCACCTCGAGTTCGCCGGTGGCGGTGGCGGTCGCAGCGGCTCCGGCTCCGTACAGCACTGAGAAGGCTGCACTGTCGGTGAGGGTGGGGACGGTGACGGTCTTGACTGCGGCGGAGTTGTTGACGGCGACGAGGTGTTCGATCTTCTCGGTGCGATCGACCCGGCTGAAGGCGTAGACGCCGGCCCCAGTGTCGGCGTAGCGCTCGATCTGGGCGCCGGTGGCCAGGGCCGCGTGCGCTGTGCGGAGCGCGGAGAGCGCACTGATGTGGGTGTACAACGGAGCATCCACATCGAACCTGTCGACCGAACCCGCCGTTTCTCCCGTGATCAACGGCTGGTCGGTGTAGTCGCTGACCTGGCTGGCGAACAGGGACTGGCGGGAGTCCTTGTCGCCGCCGGTGCCGGCGAAGCCCTGCTCGTCGCCGTAGTACACGACGGGCTGGCCGCGAGTGAGGTACATCAGTTCATGGGCGAGCTTGTCGCGTTGCACCGGCGAATCGGAGCTCTTCAGGAACGAGCCGATGCGACCCATGTCGTGGTTGCCGAGGAAGGTCGGCAGGGCGTAGGCGTTGGAATCGGGGGTGGTGTAGCGGTCGTCGCTGGCGTACAGCTGGCTGAGGCCCTTGGCCGAGTTGCCGGCTGCGAAGCTCGTGGCCTGTGACTGGAATCCGAAGTCGAGCACCGAGCTGAGGTCGGTGTCGCGCACGTAGGGGGAGGTCGTAGCGGCATTCGCGTCGTAGACCTCGCCGAACATGAAGAAGTCGGGCTTGCCCTGGGCGTGTGCGTAGTCCCGCACCGCAGTCGACCAGGTCTGCCAGAACTCGAGGTTGACGTGCTTGACGGTGTCGATACGAAAGCCGTCGATGCCGAAGTCGACCCAGGTCTTGTAGATGTCGATGAAGCCGTCCACGACGGCCGGGTTTTCCGTCATCAGGTCGTCGAGGCCGGAGAAGTCGCCGTCGAGGGCGCTTTCTCCCTCGAAGGTCGAGTCACCACGATTGTGATATAGCGTGGGGTCGTTCAGCCAAGCCGGCACCTTGCGGTCGGCGTTGGCCGGGGTCACGGTCGGTGTGTACGGGAAGGACGTGTCGTCCAGCTCGGGAAAATTGTCGGTGCCCGCATAGTCGGCAGGGTCGAAGGCGTCGCCCGCTGCGGTCGAGTACGGGGACGTGGCCTTGTCGATGTAGGCGTACGCCTTCTCCGCGTTGTCGATCAGGTCGGCGGTGTGGTTGGTGATGATGTCGAAATAGACTTTGATACCGCGAGCGTGCGCGTCGGCGATGAGCGCCTCGAGTTCGGCATTGGTGCCCAGGTGCGGATCGATCCGGGTGAAGTCGGTGATCCAGTAGCCGTGGTAACCGGCCGAGGCGTTGGCCCCCTCACCCTGCACCGGGTTGTTCATGAACGATGGGGTGAGCCAGAGGGCGGTGGTGCCGAGCCCTTGAATGTAGTCGAGGGAGGAGCGGAGGCCCGCGAGGTCGCCGCCGTTGTAGAAGCCCTTGTCGGTCGGGTCGAAGCCGGAGACCATCGGGTCGGAGCCGAGACCAGCGGTGTTGTTGCTCGGGTCGCCGTCCTGGAACCGGTCGGTCATCACGAAATAGAACTGCTCGTCGCTGCCGGGCTGGCGAATGGGCTCCGTCGCTAGCGACGCATCAGCTTCTGAGTACGGTCCGGCCAGGGACAGCGCTTGCAGCCCAACCCGTTTCTTGGCGACGTCGAAGCTGAACCGCAGGGTGCTCTCGCCCGCGATGGTCAGCGGGATGTTGTCGGCGCCGCCATCCAGGCCGTAGGTGACGTCCCAGCTGTCGTCGAGGGCTACCTTGTAGTCGTAGCTGCCAGCGGGGAGGGTGAAGTCCGCCGCCCAGATTCCCTCGGTGCCGGTCGGGACCAGTTCGGTGGCCGCGCAGGCTGGCACCCAGTCTTCGCTGCAACCGAGCTCGTTCTGCAGGCTGCCGACGAGGGCCACGGTCGGCGTGGCCGCTGCCGCTGCACCGGGTGCGAAGACGAGACCGGAGGCGAGAATCGCCCCTGAACCGACCATGGCCAGGAATCGGCGTGCGGTGATCTGGCTAGTCAGCATTGACTTCCTTCGTTCGGCGCCGGAAAGCGCAAAGGACAACGGATCAGACGCTACCCCTCATGGGGAACAGACTGCAAGCGTTTGCACGGATTACTCGGCGGATCGCCCTGTCGTAAAAATCACGGCTGATCGGCCTGCCACGGAACGGGGTCTCGACAGGCTCGACAGACGGTTACCGGTCAGACCTTGCGCAGCAGTACCTTGGAGACGGCGTGCGTGGGGTCTTTGCGCAGTACCAGGGTCGCGCGCGACCGGGTAGGGCGTATGTTCTGCAGCAGGTTGGGCTGGTTGATGCTGGTCCAGATGCTGCGTGCCTTGCCGCGCGCTTCGTCTTCGGTGAGCGCCGCGTAGCGGTGGAAGAACGAGTTGGGGTTGGCAAATGCCCCGCGCTGCAGCTTGAGAAATCGTTCCTCGTACCAGCGGGCAATGTCCTGGGTGCGAGCATCCACATAGATGGTGAAGTCGAACAGGTCGCTGACCGAGAGACCATGCCCAGGGGTGGGAGGCTGCAGCACGTTGAGGCCCTCGACGATGAGAATGTCGGGTTGTCGCACCACGATCTGTGCGTCGGGAACGATGTCGTAGCTCAGGTGCGAGTAGAACGGTGACCGCGCCTCCGGGGCGCCGCTCTTGACCGCGCTGACGAACCGCAGTAACGCACGCCGGTCGTAGGACTCCGGAAATCCTTTGCGTTCCATCAGGCCGCGGCGATTGAGTTCGGCATTGGGAAACAGAAAGCCGTCGGTAGTGACCAGTTCCACCCGGGGGGTGTCGTCCCAACGGGCGAGCATCTCGCGCAGCAGTCGGGCGGTCGTCGACTTGCCCACCGCAACCGAGCCGGCCACGCCGATCACAAACGGGGTAGGACGAGCGCGTTGCCCGAGAAATCCGCTGGTTGCGCGGTGCAGGGTGCGGGCATTCGCCGCGTAGAGGTTGAGCAGGCGACTGAGCGGAAGGTAGACATCCGTCACCTCGTTGATATCGAGCGGCTCGCCGATGCCGCGCAACTGCACGATCTCGGTCTCTTTGAGCGGCCGCAGAGTGGTCGGCGCGAGGGCAGCCCAGTCCGCTCGGTCGAGCTCTACAAAAGGGGTACCGTGACCATTCGCTACAGGGGCCAGCACCAGATCGGACATTCCCCCAAGCTTAGTCCGACTAAAATCGATCTCTATGTGCGGAATCGTAGGTTATGTCGGAAGCAATAAGACCGTTGACGTTCTCATGGGAGGACTCGGACGGCTGGAATATCGTGGGTACGATTCCGCGGGTATCGCCGTGATCGACGAATTCGGGGTGCTCAACACGGCTAAGAAGGCCGGCAAGCTGTCGGCCCTGACCAAGGAGCTCAAAGCCCACCCCATCAACGACGGCACCACCGGAATCGGTCACACCCGCTGGGCCACCCACGGCGGTCCCAACGACGAAAACGCGCACCCGCATCTCGGCGACAACAACAAGCTCGCCCTCATCCACAACGGCATCATCGAAAACTTCGCCGAGCTGCGGGGCGAACTGCTCGCCGAAGGCTTCACCTTTCTGAGTGAGACCGACACTGAGGTCGCCGCGGTGCTCCTCGGCCGTGAATACCAGCGCGTCGGCGATCTGGCCGAGGCCTTCCGCACCATCGTGGCACGCCTCGACGGAGCGTTCACGCTGCTCGCCGTGCACCAGGACCAGCCCGGCATCGTCGTCGGAGCCCGCCGCAACTCGCCGCTCGTCATCGGTCTCGGCGAGGGCGAGAACTTTCTCGGCTCCGACGTTGCGGCGTTCGTCGAATACACCCGTCGCGCCGTCGCCATCGGGCAAGACCAGATCGTCACCATCACAGCGGATGCCGTCACCGTCACCGACTTCGACGGTCACCCCGTCGAAACCGAAGAGTTCGACATTGCCTGGGATGCCTCCGCCAGTGAAAAAGGAGGCTGGACCAGCTTCATGGCGAAGGAAGTCTCCGAGCAGCCTGATGCCGTCGCCAACACTCTTCGCGGGCGCATCACCGCCGAACAGGTGGTCGTTCCCGAACTGACCGAATTCGGCGACGACGTGCTCGCTGGCGTCCGTCGTATCGTGATCATCGCCTGCGGAACTGCGGCCTACGCTGCCCAGACAGCCAAGTACGCCATTGAAAAGTGGGCGCAGGTACCGGTGGACGTCGAACTCAGCCACGAGTTCCGCTATCGCGACCCGGTACTCAGCGAAGACACCCTGGTGATCTCGATCAGTCAGTCCGGCGAGACCATGGACACGCTCATGGCCGTCAAATACGCCATGTCGCTCGGCGCCAAGGCCATCTCCATCTGCAACACGCAGGGCGCGACCATCCCACGTGAAAGTGACGCGGTGATTTACACCCACGCCGGGCCCGAGGTTGCCGTGGCGTCGACCAAGGCCTTCGTGGCCCAGATCACCGCCCTCTACCTGTTCGCCCTGCACCTCGCCCGGGTGCGCGGGAGCCTGAGTGCTGCCGAGCAGGCCGCACAGGTTGCCGAACTGCAGGCCATGCCGGAGAAGATCCAGACCGTTCTCGGCGTTGAAGACGAGGTGCGCCAGCTGGCGCGCTGGATGAGCGATACCCGCGCGGTACTGTTCCTCGGCCGCCACGTCGGCTTTCCGATCGCGCTCGAGGGGGCGCTCAAGCTCAAGGAGCTCGCCTACATCCACGCCGAAGGCTTCGCCGCCGGTGAACTCAAGCACGGCCCGATCGCCCTGATCGAGCCCGGCCAGCCGGTTTTCGTCGTCGTGCCGAGCCCGCGCGGCTCAGCCCATTTGCATCCGAAGGTCGTCTCCAACATTCAGGAGATCCGGGCCCGCGGCGCTCGCATCATCGTCATCGCCGAGGTCGGAGACGCCGCGGTACTGCCGTTTGCCGACACCGTCATTCACATTCCCCTCGCGGCGCCGCTGTTCGAGCCGCTACTGGCTGTGGTGCCGCTGCAGATGTTCGCCATGGAGCTAGCTATAGCCAAGGGTCTCGACGTCGACCAGCCGCGCAACCTCGCAAAGTCCGTCACGGTCGAGTAGTGCCAGTCGAGGTGGCACGATGATCAAGGGCATCGGGGTTGACGTGGTCGACCTGGCGCGGTTCGCACGTCAGGTCGCGCGCACGCCGCGCCTGGTGCCGCGGTTGTTCACGGAAAACGAACGCGGTCTGCCGGTGCACTCTTTAGCAGCGCGTTTCGCCGCCAAGGAAGCCCTGATCAAGGCCCTCGGTGACAGTGGGGGCGCTACCTGGCACGAGATGGAAATTGTGAATGACCCGCACGGCAATCCGGAATTCCAACTCAGCGGGGCGGCCCAGGCTGCGCTCACCGAGCGTGGCATCACGCGGGTGCACGTCACCATGACGCACGACGCGGGCGTGGCTTGCGCCTTCGTCGTCGCCGAGGGGGAGCAGTGACCGGTTTTCGCGAGGCCGTGGTCGACCTCGCCGCCATTCGCCACAACATGGCCCACCTGCGCGCTGTCGCCGGCACCGCGCACGTTATGGCGGTCGTCAAAGCCAACGCCTACGGGCATGGTGCTGTGCCGGTGGCGCGTGCTGCCCTCGCGGGCGGGGCCGACTGGCTCGGCGTCGCCGACATCGACGAGGCCCTGGTTCTGCGTGACGCCGGAATCGATGCACCGATTCTCGCCTGGCTGCACGACCCCGACGCCGATTTCAGCGCCGCGATCGACGACGACGTCACGCTCGGTCTCTCCTCAGCGCAACAGGTGCAACAGGTAGCGGATGCCGCGGCGGAACTCGGCCAGAGCGCATCCGTTCATCTGAAACTGGAAACCGGCCTCAACCGGAACGGCGTGCACGAGAACGACTGGGCCGAGGTCTTCGCGCTCGCCGCTGCGCTCGAAAGGGTCGGGCTGCTGCGCGTCGACGGTGTCATGAGCCACCTTGCCAATGCGTCGGCGTTCGATGACCAGCAGGCGCTCGAATGCTTCGAACGCGGTGTCGCTGCCGCCCGCGCGGCCGGGCTGACCCCCACGCTCGTGCATCTTGCATCGTCCGCAGCGGCACTGCGGCTGCCGGCTGCTCGCTTCACCATGGTGCGATTCGGCATCACTATCTACGGGCTGTCGCCCTTTGACGATGCAACCTCGGCCGATCTCGGCTTGATTCCGGCCATGACCCTGCGCGGACGGGTAGCCCTGGTGCGCCGGGTCAGTGCCGGCGCCGGAGTCTCGTACGACTATCTGTGGCGCGCACCGCAGGATTCCACGCTCGTGCTCGTGCCGCTCGGCTATGCCGACGGCATTCCCCGGCAGGCCTCGGGGGCGGCGCTCGTGCACATTCACAGCGCGAACTACCCGCTGGTCGGACGGGTGGCGATGGACCAGTTTGTCGTGAACCTCGGCTCCGAAAACCCGGGCGTGGCTGTCGGCGACGAGGTTGTACTGTTCGGCGACCCGGCCACGGGCGCGCCGAGTGCCACCGACTGGGCCGACGCCGCCGGCACGATCAACTATGAGATCGTCACGCGAATCGGGCCCCGGGTGACGCGGCGACACATCAATGGCTGAGCTGCACCGCACGATTGCGAATGCGGCGGCGATGCACCGGTTCGGGGTGGATCTCGCCGCTACCCTGCTGGCCGGTGACCTCATCGTACTCACCGGACCGCTTGGGGCGGGCAAGACCACGCTGACGCGCGGCCTCGGCGAGGGGCTGCAGGTGCGTGGAGCCGTGACCAGCCCTACTTTCGTGCTCGCTCGCACACACCCCAGTCTCGTGGGCGGGCCGCCGTTCGTACACGTCGACGCGTACCGCCTCGGCAGCGCCATGGAACTCGACGACCTCGATATCGACTTCGCCCGCTCGATCGTCGTGGTCGAGTGGGGCCGCGGCCTGCTCGATGGCATCACCGAATCCTGGCTGGACATCGAGATCGAGCGGCCGCAGGGCCGCGCGCTCGGGACGTCGGAAACGGATGCTGCAGCATCCGTTCTCGACCTGGATCACGACTTGGATGAGCCGCGTACCGTGACCCTGGCCGGTCACGGCCCCCGCTGGGACCGTCTGGCGTTGGTCTAGCGTGTCTGCTGGTACCCGCTGTCGGCGACGTCGCCGTTGAACACTCAAACACAGGGAACTCTTACTCAATGACTCTTCTTGAAGGCGCGATCATTCTGGTCGCCGGGATTGCCGCTGGCATCATCAACGTGGTCGCCGGCGCGGGGACTTTGATCACTTTTCCTACGCTGCTAGCCCTGGGCGTGCCGCCGATCACCGCGAACGTGTCGAACACCGTTGGCCTGGTTCCCGGGTCGGTCGCGGGTGCCTACGGTTACCGGCGGGAACTCAAGTCACAGTGGCGACCGGTGGCCTGGATGGCCGTGTTTTCGGCTGTCGGTGGGGTGACCGGCGGTTTGCTGCTGCTGATCCTGCCGGAGGAGGCCTTCTCGGTGGTCGTTCCGTACCTCCTGCTGTTGGCCGCCATGCTTTCGGCGGTGCAGCCCAAAGTGGCACGGTACGTTCGGCGCAAAGCGCCCGAAGGCGCCACCACCGACACCCGCCCGATCACCTTCGGTTTGGTACTCGGTATTCTCGGTACGGGTGTGTACGGTGGATATTTCGGAGCGGCCCAGGGCGTGGTGCTCCTTGCCCTGTTGGGAATCCTCTGGTCCACCGATATACACCGGGCAAACGGAGCCAAGAACGTTCTGGCGGGCATGGCCAACCTCGTGTCGGCGATCATTTTCATCTCGAGCGGAACCGTGGACTGGGTGATCGTTCTGTTGATCGGCGTGGGGTCAGCCTTCGGCGGCTGGATCGGCGCCCGCATCGGTCGGCGCCTCTCGGCCCCGGTGTTGCGCACGATCCTCGTCGTCGTTGCACTAACGGCCGCCACCGTGCTTTTTCTGACCTGATCACACCAGCGCCCGCCGCGCAAAACGCTCGCCCCATCAAAGCTAGGCTGAACGAGTGCTACTCGCCATTGATACCTCTGCTGGCACGAGCGTTGCCGTCGTCGACCTCACCCGGGGTGTGATCGCCGAACGCGGCGAGGCCGACACGATGCGCCACGCCGAAATCGTCGGCCCGTTCATTCTCGAGTGTCTGCGGGAAGCGGATATCGCGCCCGCTGCACTCTCCGGCGTGGTCGGCGGTATGGGCCCCGGACCCTTCACCGGTCTGCGCGTCGGCATCGCCTCGGCCCGTGTCTTCGCGCTCGGAGCCGGCAAACCGCTCGTGCCGGTCATCAGCCACGATGCCATCGCCTACGGCCACTACCGTCGTGGACACAGTGGACCGCTCGTCGTCGTGACCGACGCCCGCCGCCGCGAAATCTACTGGAGCGCCTATTCCCAAGCGGATGCCGTGGGTCTGCCGGTGCGCGTCGGTGTGCCCGGCCTCGCCAAACCGGCCGAACTCGACGACCCGACCTGGTTGCACGCGCTGTGGCCCCGAATCGACGCCGCCACGGTGGCGGCTGGAGATCTCGGACTCGTGGCCGAGCTGAGCTTCGCCCACCACCGCCCTTTCGCGGCCAATGCGCCGCTGTACTTGCGCTCACCCGATGTCACGTTGTCGAACGGCCCCAAGCGGGTCAGCCGATGACTTGGCAGCTGCGCCGCGCGCACGAAGTCGACCTGGTTGCCATCATGCACCTCGAGACGACCATTTTTGAAAACGATGCCTGGTCGGCGCCCATGATGCTGCGCGATCTCGGAGACCCGGCCTGCTACTACCTCGTGGCTTTCCCGCCGGATTCCCCGGGCACGATCGAAGCCTACGCCGGACTGCTCGCTCCCCAAGGTGCCACAGAAGGCGACATCCAGACCATCGCCGTCGCCGACTCGGCCCGCGGTCACGGACTCGGCCGTGCACTCATGGAGGCGCTCATCAGCGAAGCTCGCAAACGCGGCGCCCGGCTGATCTTTCTCGAGGTTCGCGCCGATAATCCGGGTGCCCAGCGCCTGTACGCGCGCCTCGGATTCCTTGACGTGGGGGTGCGCCGCGGTTATTACCAGCCAGACAACGTCGACGCCATCGTCATGCGCCTGAATATACCCGAATTGGAATCAATGCTAGTAGCCGTGGAGATCCCGTGACGATTATGAACCGCACCGATCCCCTCGTGCTCGGCATCGAAACCTCCTGCGACGAAACCGGCATCGGCATCGTGCGCGGAACCACCCTGCTGTCCAATACCATCGCGAGCTCGATGGACGAGCACGCCCGCTATGGCGGCGTCGTGCCGGAGATCGCGGCCCGCGCGCACCTCGATGAACTGGTGCCGGCCATCAACGCGGCTATCGCTGAGGCCGGCATCCGCCTGCACGATCTTGATGCCATCGCCGTCACCTGCGGGCCCGGACTCTCCGGCGCCCTGATGGTCGGTGTCGGCGCTGCGAAGGCGCTCGCCGTTGCGCTCGACAAGCCGATCTACGCGGTCAACCACTTGGTCGGCCACGTCGGGGCCGACCTGCTGCATCGTTCCATTCACACCAGCATGACCGACACCAGCGACGCAGTCCCGCTCGAGTACCCGACGATCGCGCTGCTGGTCTCCGGCGGGCATACCTCGCTGCTGCTGGTGCGCGACCTGGTCAGCGACGTCGAACTGCTCGGCGAGACCATTGACGATGCCGCTGGCGAAGCCTTCGACAAGGTGGCCCGGCTGCTCTCGCTGCCCTATCCCGGCGGACCGCAGATCGACCGAGTCGCCGCTGACGGTAACCCGAAGGCCATTCGCTTTCCGCGCGGTCTCAGCCAGCCCAAGGACATGGCCGCGCACCGCTACGATTTCTCCTTTTCGGGGCTGAAAACCTCGGTCGCCCGCTTCGTGGAACAGCGTCAGGATGCCGGCGAACCGGTGCCAGCAGCCGATGTTGCGGCGAGTTTTCGCGAGGCGGTCGTCGACATTCTGCTCACCAAGGCTCTCGCTGCCTGCGCCGACTACGGCGTGCCGCGGCTGCTGCTCGGCGGCGGTGTCATCGCTAACCAGCGGCTGCGCCAAGTAGCCACCGAAAGAACGGATGCCGCCGGCATCGCCTTGCGCATCCCGCCCCTCTCTCTGTGCACCGACAACGGCGCCATGATTGCAGCCCTGGGCGCGCAGCTCATCATGGCTGGAAGCGAACCTTCAACGCTGGAATTCGGCGCCGACTCTACCCTGCCGGTCGACCAGATTCAGGTCTGATCTGCCCCGGAAGTCACCGACTCGCAGGCTCACGCGATATTCTGGTCGAGCGACCCTGAATTTTTGAGCACAGAGGAGACCGCAGATGTCTGATCCCACCCAGCCCCCCGCCAATCCGACGAGCAACGACCCGACGCGCTCCAGGCCGACCGATCCCAGCGCACCCCCCGCTTACGAAACTCCGGCCGCTCCGGCCTATCCGGCGGCGCCAAGCTACCCGGCAACGGAAGGTCAGGAAGCGCCGGGATATGGCCAGGCTCCGGTTTACGGTCAGCCGCCGGCCTACGGCCAGAATCCGTACGGCCAGCAGAACCCGCAGGACAAGTACAACGTTCTGTCGATCATCTCGCTCGTTACCTCGATCCTCCTCGTCTCGGTCGTCGGTATCGTCACCGGCCACATCGCCCTGAGCCAGATCAAGAAAACCGGCGAAAAGGGACGCGGGCTTGCTCTCTGGGGAACCATCCTCGGCTACGTCGGACTGCTCGGCGGCACCATTTTCACCATCATCACGATCGCTTTCGTGATTGCCGCAGCCTCCACGGGCGCGGGTTATTACAGATAGCGACGCAGCAGTGGCCCCGTGCGGGGCCGCTCGGCACGTTTCGACCGACCACGGGTTGATCCCAGCGTTCCGTTGCTCGCGGTTCGCGGCCAGAGGACACCCATGACGACACACCACCAGCACGATGACGCCTCGGCGCAGCTGGGCTACACGCGTGCTCCCGCGCCGCCTGGCAGCCAGCTCGACTGGGCGTCCACCGTGACCGCTCCCACCGAGTTCGTGCCGTACATCTACACCGAGGCGGAGGTAGAGCGCATCACCGGCCGCCGCCGGCTCTCGATCGCCGCCGTGGGTTGTGGCGTGGCCGGGCTCGGCCTGGGAGTGATCGGTGTGTTCGGCCTGCCGCCAGCGCTCATCGCGATCACCCTCGCGCTGATCGCGCGCACCACCGAGAACCGGGCGCGTACTCTCTGGCTCAGCGGTCTCGTCAGCGGTCTCGTTGGCGTTCTACTCGCGGCCGGCTGGATCGTCTTTATCAGTCACACCGTGCTGCCCCTGCTCTAGGGCGGTCCGTACCGAGCTTGAAAATTCGCTCGAATACGCGTACCCGCCGAGAATTTTCGCAGTTGGGCAGCAAGCTCGCCAGCTAGCGCACACGCTCCACGAGCAGCGCAACGCGCTGCCCGGCTGCCCGCGTCAGAATCAAGGTCGCTGACTCGGGCCCCTTGAGCTTGAGTCGGGTGCGCAACGTCGCCGGATCCACGTCGACGCCGCGTTTTTTGATCTCGAGGGTACCGATCCGTCGATGAAACAGCGCCAACCGCAGCTTCTTTTCGTCGAAGGGCAGAGTCTCGAGCACCCGGAACGCGCTCGCGAACGGTGTTGGAGTGAGCCTGTCGTTGGTCAGGTAGGCGATGCCCTCGCTCAACATATGCGCGTCCAGCGAGCGGGCTAGATCACCGATCAGCCGCGCCCGAATCACCGCGCCATCGGGTTCATATACGTAATTTCCCAGGCTGCCCGCTTCGACGTCTGCACTGTCTTCGGGGGCAGTCAGTTCGTGCGTGCCGTCGTGAGTCAAGAGCAGAGCCGATCGACGGATGCCGGTGCGTGCGAGCGCGCCAAACCACAGCCCCATTTCCACCAGCTGGCCATCCACCGACACCCACTGGGCCTCGGCGTCGACAGGAATCCGGTCGCGGTCGTGACCGGGGCCGAGCTTCATCCCGAGCGGCAAGCGGGTGGCCAGCAGGTACGCGAAGTCGAGTGAGGGGGAGTAGTCCTCGGAGCGGGTCAGCCGCGTCGTGTTGCTGTGTCCACTCGTGCGGCGGGCTGGGTCGAGCCAGACCGCGTCGAAGTCACCCAGGTCGAACGTCTCCGCGTCGGCCTGCAGGGCAGAAGCGTTGGGAAACGGTGCAAGGTTGAAGCTCGCGACGGTCGCCGTGACCTCGTCGGCGTCGATGGCGACGACCGAAACGTCCAGGGCCGCGAGTGCCATAGCGTCGCCGCCGATGCCGCAGCCGAGGTCGGCGACCCGCGGCGGGCGGCCCAAGGCTGTGCTGAGCCCGGCGAACCGACCGGCGTGCAGCGCGGCGACTCGCAATCGTGTCGCTTGCTCCAGGCCAGCCTCCGTGAACAGCATCCGTTCGGCGAATTCACCGAACTTGACGGTGGCCTTCGCCCGAAGCCGGGACTGGTTGAGCACGGCCGACACGACGTCGGATGGGTGTCCGGCCTTGCGCAGATCGCTCACAAGCTTCAGCACGTCGCCATGGCTGTCATACGGCGGCAGGGAGTCCAGCAGTCGCAAACTCGCGGGGGAAAGCAGGTCAACGAGTTCGGTTCGATCCATGCTGCAACGTTAGCAAAATGACCCCCCATCTGGCACTCACGTTGCGTGAGTGCCAGAACCCCCCTAAACTTCACTTGGCACTCTCGCTGGGAGTCTGCTAACCCAAATCTTAGAAAGAGGTCAACCGTGTCGGTCTCCATCAAGCCGCTCGAGGATCGCATCGTCATCAAGCAGGTCGACGCCGAGCAGACCACCGCATCAGGTCTGGTCATTCCTGACACCGCGAAGGAAAAGCCCCAGGAGGGCGAAGTTGTTGCAGTCGGCCCCGGCCGCATTGACGACAACGGCAACCGCGTCCCCCTCGACATCGCCGTCGGCGACAAGGTGATCTACTCCAAGTACGGCGGAACCGAGGTCAAGTTCGGTGGCGATGACCTGCTGGTTCTCTCCGCTCGCGACGTGCTCGCCGTCGTCGTACGCTAAGTAGTTCTCTTCGCTCCTAGTCTCTAGACTGAAACTCCCGAATAGCATTGCTGTTCGGGAGTTTTTTGTTTGTGCACTTTTGTTCCGCAGGAGAAGACCATGACGGATGCTGCCGCATCGCACCGCACGACAGCCCATTCCACGTACCGTACCGGCCTTGTCTTCGGTGGTCTCTCCTATGCCCTCTGGGGTGCGCTGCCGCTCTATTTTCTGCTACTCGCGCCCTCCGGCGCGTTTGAAATCGTGGCCTGGCGGGTGCTGTTCTCGCTCGTCTTCTGCGCTCTGATCATCACGGTCACCCGCACCTGGACGGTGCTCGGGCGGGCCCTGCGGCAGCGGCGCCTGGTGTGGACCATGGGCCTGGCCGGGGTGTTCATTTTCATCAACTGGCAGACCTACGTGATCGCCGCGACCACCGGACACGTCGTCGAAGCGGCCTTGGGCTACTTCATCAATCCGATCGTGACCGTGTTGCTCGGCGTTTTCGTGCTGCGGGAAAATTTGCGCCGGCTGCAGTGGGTGGCCATCGTGGTCAGCTGTGTCGCCGTCGTCGTTCTCGCCGTCGGATACGGTTCCCTGCCGTGGATCTCGCTCATTCTCGCATTTTCCTTCGGGCTGTACGGTCTGATCAAAAAGCGCGTCGGTCCGAGTGTGGATGCCGTCACCGGTCTCACCCTGGAGACCGCGTGGCTGGCCCCGGTCGCCGTCGTGCAACTCGTTGTCGTCTCGGGACTCTCCGGAATCACCTTCGGCACGGTGTCGCCCTGGCACACGGCGAGCCTGCTCGCGGCCGGGATCATCACCGCGGTGCCGCTGCTGCTGTTCGCTGCGGCCGCTCGGCGGCTGCCGTTGACCGTGCTCGGGCTCATTCAATTCGTGGCGCCGGTGCTCCAGTTCCTCGTGGGCGTGGTCATTCTGAACGAGGCAATGCCCTTCGAACGCTGGGTCGGCTTCGGACTGGTGTGGGTGGCCCTGATCATTTTGATGGTTGACATGGTGGCGTCCGGTCGCAGTCCTCGGCGTAGCATCCGTGAAGTCGCCTAGCTCCAAAGAACGGGCCGGCCAGCCGATACGTTGAACCGTCAGCTCGCACGCGTCAGGCCAGTTCAGTTCATTTCATTTCATTTCAGTACTTGAGGATTCACATGCCCCATCGCCCCACGATCGCCGTAGTTTTTCTGCTCGCCCTGGCCCTGACTGGCTGTACTGGCGCGCCGGCGGCCACGTCGACCACAATTCCAATTCCGGTCGTCAGCACCAGCCCGACCGGCGACGGCACGCTGAGCATCGGCACGCTGTTTCCCATGACCGGTGATAATGCTGCGAGCGGCGCGGCCCAGGTAGCCGGCACCGAAATCGCCGTGCGCGATATCCTCGCCGACCAGACCACTCCCACCCACCCCGTGCAGCTCATTCACCGCGACTCCTATGGCGACCTCGCCGCCGCCTACGCGGACCTTGCGGCGCGCGGCGTCGACCTGGTGCTGTGGGACGCAACGACAGCGCTGCCAGCGGATGTTGACAGTTTTGCTGGCAACACGACCATCGTGGCCCTCATCGACTTTGCCAACGGGGGAACCCCCCTTGCCGCTGACGAGGAGTTCACTGCCCGGCTGAAGACCGCCGACCCAGGGCTGACGGCCACGGCTGGCGGCGCGGAAGCCTATGACGGGGTCATCACGGCAGCCCTGGCCGCGGTCATCACCGCAGACGATGGTGGCGCCTCGCTCGAAGCGGGCTGGCCCCGGGTGGTTTCGGGAACCGCCGTGTGCACATCCTGGGGAGAGTGTGTTTTTGCCCTGACGGAGAACCAGGTCATCGATTATCAAGGGATGACCGGCCGCCGTTCGTAACGATTTGGTCGCTTTACCAAGTTCTCCTATGAAGGGGTAGGTTTCCGGGCCATTGATTGCCTACTCTGACACCACGGCAGTCAATCGGCTGACCAGTCTTACCCCTTTTATCAATCAAGGAGCAACATGAGCGTTTTCGCGAAGGCCTCGGCCTCCCGCTCAGTTCATACCCTCGTTACCGGTGTCGCCCTCATCGGCGTGAGCGCCCTCTTGCTCACCGGCTGCAGCAATGGTGCTGCTACGGCGCCCGCAGAATCAGCAGCTCCCACTGCGGATTCTGCTGCAGACTTCCAGCCGGTCCAGGCTGGTGATCGCGATCTTTCCCTGAAGATCGGCACTATCCTCCCGCAGAGTGGTGGACTGGCCTTCCTCGGCCCGCCCGAAGAAGCGGGCGTTCAGCTGGCCATCAACGACATCAACGAGGCTGGCCTCGGCATCAACATTGATGCGATCTTCCGCGACTCGGGCGACACCACGACCGATACCGCCACCGTCTCCGTGACCGACCTGTTGTCGCAGGACGTCTCGGCCATCGTTGGTGCAGCCTCATCGGGTGTGTCCAAGACCGTGATCGACCAGATCACCGGTGCCGGCGTCGTGCAGTTCTCCCCGGCCAACACCTCGGACGCGTTCACCACGTACGCCGATAACGATCTGTACTGGCGTACGGCGCCCTCCGATGTGCTGCAGGGTGAAGTGCTGGGCAACCTGATTGCTGAAGACGGAAACGCCACTCTTGGCCTCATCGTACTGAACGATGCCTACGGAACCGGTCTGGCCAAGTACGTCAGTGATGCATTCACCGCCGGCGGCGGCGAGGTCGTCGCGACGGCCTTGTTCAACGAGGGCGACCCGAACTTCACCGCTCAGATCGCCGAGGTCACGGCTCAGGATCCCGACGCGATTGCCCTGATCACGTTCGACCAGGCCAAGGTCATCGTTCCCGACCTGGTCGCCACGGGCTTCGCGGGCGACAAGCTGTACCTCGTCGACGGAAACGTCTCCGACTACAGCACCGACTTCGCGGCCGGCCTCATCGAAGGTGCCCAGGGCACGTTGCCGGGCCTCGATACCGCATCGCTCGGTGACTTCACCAAGCGCCTGCTCGAAATCGACCCGAAGCTAACCGACTTCAGCTACGCCGCCGAGTCGTATGACGCCGTCGTTCTGATCGCCCTGGCCGCCTACGCGGGCCAGGACGTGTCGGGCAAGTCGATTGCGAGCTATCTGCGTCAGGTCTCCGGTGGAACCGGCGATGGCACCAAGGTCACCGATTTCAAGACCGCTGCTGCAGCGCTCCAGGCCGGTGAGCAGGTCGACTATGACGGCTTCTCCGGTCCGATCACGTTTGATGAGAACGGCGACCCCACCGGTGCAACCATCGGCATCTACAAGTTCGATGCAGAAAACAAGTACTCCCGCACCAACTAGCTCGACTGCCTGACCTGAAGGGCCCCGGCTTCTGCCGGGGCCCTTCTCCATGCGGCCGGGCGTCACCATGCCAGTACGAGACATGTGCCGGAATCTCTGCCAAAAACCCTCGCCAGGCTATAAGCAACAGGCCCTAGACCGGTTCCCCCGACGTGCGGGCGGCGGTGACGCTTGCTCCGGTCGCTTCCTCTTCGCGCTGCTCGTGATGCGGCGCCGTTCCGGAGAGCCGCAGCGTCGCCAGGAAGCCGAGCACGAGAAACCCGGCCGCGGCGAAGGCCGAGTACCGGGTACCGTCGCTGAAGGCCTCCCGCGCGGCATCCGCCACAGCCGGGCTCTGCGCCTCGAGAGCCGGGATCGCGGAGCCGGCACTGTTCACGACCGCGTCGACGATCTGCGTCTGGGTCTGGGCCGAAAAGCCCGGCACGGAGGACAACTTCGCGTCGAGCGATGCGCCGACCGCGGTGAACAGCACCGTGCCGAGCACCGCGATTCCGAGCGCGGACCCGATCTGTCGGGCGGTGCTGGAGGTGCCGGAGCCCTGGCCGCTCTGCGACACAGGGACGTCCTTGAGCACCACGCCGGTCAGCTGCGCGGTGGCCAGGCCGACGCCGATCCCGTAGACGAACAGGAACGGCACGACCGTTAGCCAGGTGGCTTCCGCGGTGATGACGATGCCGAGCCCGGTGACACCGATGATCTCCGCGATGATGCCCATGCGCACGATCGCCTCCGGCGAGGTCTTGTTGCCGAACGCGCCCGACAGCCCGCTGGCCAGGAACGAGCCCACCGCGAGGGCGAGCAGCACGAAACCGGTCTGCAGGGCGTCATAGCCGAGCACGTTCTGCAACCAGAGCGGCAGCGAGAGGATGATGCCGAATTCGCCGAGCGACACGATCATGGCGGCGATGTTGCCGTTACGGAACGAGGGGATCGCGAACAGGGAGAAGGCGAGCAGGGTGCTTTGGCCGGCCCGTTGCCGGTAGCGGCCCCAGGAGACGAAGGCGATCCCGCAAACGATGGTGAGCAGGAAGACGAACGGGATAACCGACCATGAGTACGGCCAGGTCCAGTCGCCGATCGTCGGGGCGTTGTTGGTGCGCCACCAGCCGTAGGTGCGGCCCTCGATCAGCCCGAAGACAAGCGAGGCGCTGGTGATGACCGAGAGGATGGCGCCAACCACGTCGACGCGGCGAGGCTCCCCGGCATCCCGGGATTCGAGCACGAAGACCAGCACACCGATGATGATGACGATGCCGAGGGGCACGTTGATGCCGAACGCCCAGCGCCAGGAGAAGTAGGTGGTGAGCCAGCCGCCGAGCAGCGGGCCGACGGCCACCATGCCACCGATGGTCGAGCCCCAGATCGCGAACGCGATGCCGCGGTCCCGGCCACGGAAGGTGGCGTTGATGATCGACAGGGTGGTCGGCAGCACCATCGCGCCGCCGACGCCCTGGATCAGCCGGGCCAGGATCAGCAGGTCGCCCGACTGGGAGAACGCGGCGAAGACGGATGCCGTGGCGAAGACGATCACGCCGAGTATCAGGAGGCGGCGGCGCCCGAAGCGGTCAGCGAGCGTGCCGAACACGAGTAGGAGCGCGGCAAAGACGAGCGTGTAGCTCTCCTGCACCCACTGCACCTGGGTCGACGTGATGCCCAGGTCATCCACGATCGAGGGGATGGCGACGTTGATGATCGTGGAGTCGACAATGATCAGGGCGATCGCGACGCTGATGAAGACGAGGCCGGCCCAGCGGCGGCGGGCCGAGGGGGCCGAGGGGGCGGTGGGGGCGGTGCTGGTCATGCGGGTACCAGTCCTCGCGTTGACGAGGGGGAGGAGCTTCGGATGCGAATGGTGATGGTGACGGTGAGAATGACAACCACCGCGACGAGGGCCGCGATCGCGGCCGGGGCGGAGAGAAGGGGGCCTGTGAGACGGGCAACGGCGATCCAGGCGAGTCCCCAGCAGAGGGACGCGGAGGGGGCGAGCCGGCCACGCCCGGAGAGGGCGATCAGCACGCCGACCACACCGGCCACCGCGATCACCCCGACTGCCCAGACGTCCGGGCTGATGCCGAAGCCGCCGAAGCCGCCGAAGCCGCCGGCGACGAGCACGGCCGTCACGTTCGCCGCGGTGGCGATGCTGACCCAGCCCAGGTACAGGCCGATCGTGCCGTCGGCGACGATCGTCTCGACCAGGTTCTTCGGTCGCGAGGCGAGGGTGAGCTGGAACGCCCGGACGAGCACGGCCAGAAGCAGCACGATCACGGGAACGCTGAGTGCGAGCAGGTCGAATTGGATGCTGAGGATCCAGGCCGCGTTCAGGACCAGTGACGCGGCGACCGGGTAGCCGAGGCTGCGTTGCCGGGCATCCGTTGTCTGCGCCGGCAGGAACTGCCAGATGGCGTAGGCGATGAGACCGAGGTAGATCAGCGTCCAGATGCCAAATGCCGGGCCGGCGGGGGCGATCGGGGTCGCATCGGCGGCCAGGGCTCCGCCCGATGCGTTCTGGATCGGGGTTCCGCCGGCGGCGCCCGAACCGATGAACGATCCCGCGATGGCCAGGATCGCACTGACCAGCACCACGGTCTGGCGCAGACGATCGCTGCTCAGTTTCATCTCAGTCTCCTACTAGTCAGCTAGCTGATTAGTTGACGCTAGCACTAGATTAGGGGCATGACTACACCTGATCCGGAACCCCCAGCGGAGCAGCAGCCGAGACCGGCGCCCGTGCAGGAGTCCATGGCCTGCTGGCCGACCGGACGCCTGCTTTCGACCGCCGCGCGGCTGGTCGAACACGCCTGGGTGGAGGCGCTGGGCCAGCTGGGACTCACCCACGCCGGCATGATCGCACTGCACCTGCTCGGCCCGGGGCCGCTCAGCCAGACCGAACTCGCACATGCCGCCCGCGTGCAAACGCAGACCATGTCCCGCACCCTCGAACGACTCGAGCGCGAGGGCTACGTCGAGCGCACCCGGGATGAGCACGACGCCCGGCGGCACTCCGTGGTCAGAACGGATGCCGGCGCCGCCGTCTGGGAGAAGTCCCGCACGCTCGAGGCCGACCTCTTTCCCGAGCTCGAGAACGTGGACGCGATGCGTGACGCGCTGCTCACGATCATCTCCGCCTCCTCAGCTCGCCGCTGGTGACCCGGGCCATCCAACACTTGGCAACCCCTCCAAAGAGTGTCTCCTAACGGCTCCAACCAGATCGTGACGGCGCGGTGGACGTCTCCGCCCGAACCCCGACTCCACCGGTTAGAAGACTCGCCCTAGTCCTGCCCGAGGGTTCCCAGGTACAGGCCGATCACCTTGGGGTCGTTCAAAAGCTCACGTCCGGTGCCGGTGTACGCATCCCGGCCCTGATCGAGCACGTAGCCGCGGTCGCAGATCTGCAGGCAACGACGTGCGTTCTGCTCGACCATGATCGTGGTCACGCCGGCCTTGTTGATCTCCTTCACTCGCAGGAATGCTTCGTCCTGGCGCACCGGGGAGAGGCCGGCGCTCGGCTCGTCGAGCAGCAGCACGTGCGGACCCATCATGAGCGCACGGCTCATGGCGACCATCTGGCGTTCCCCACCCGAGAGCGATCCCGCGCGCTGGGACATGCGCTTACGAAGCTCGGGAAAGATCTCGGTGACGAATTCGAGCCGTTCGACGAGCCCCTTGGGCTTTTGAAATATGCCCATTTCAAGGTTTTCGCGAATGGTCAGGGTGGGAAACACGTTGTTGTTCTGTGGCACGAAACCGACGCCCTGCGCGACCAGCTTGTTGGCCTTGAGGTTCGTGATGTTGTTGCCGCGTAGCAGAATTTCGCCGTCGCGCACCTTGACCTGGCCGAAGATCGACTTGAGCAGCGTCGACTTGCCGGCGCCGTTCGGGCCGATGATGCCGATGAGCTCACCGTCGTAGGCGGTGAGTGAACAGGAGTTGAGAATGTTCACACCGGTCACGTAACCGGCGGTGACGTTCTTGACCTCGACGACAGCGTCGCGGGTCTCGGTTGGAGCCGGCACGGCCAGCGGGTTAGCGTTCGTCATCGAGCAACTCCTTTATGGCTGACACGTGCTCGGTCTCGGCATCGGGGTCTACCCCAATGTCTTCGTCGTGGTGCTGCCCCAGGTAGGCGTCGATCACGGCCGGATTCTGCATGACCTCGTGGGGGTCTCCCTCCGCGACAACCTTGCCCTCGGCCATCACGATCACCCAGTCGGCGATGTGGCGCACCATGTGCATGTCGTGCTCGACGAACAGTACGGTCATGCCCTGGGACTTGAGGTTGAGAATGTGATCGAGCAGGGACTGGGTCAGTGCGGGGTTGACCCCGGCCATCGGTTCGTCGAGCATCACCAGAGTCGGGTCGCTCATGAGCGCCCGAGCCATTTCAAGCAGCTTGCGCTGCCCGCCGGAGAGGCTCGCCGCATAGTCGTTTTTCTTGGTGTCGAGCTTGAACCTGGTGAGCAGGTCGAGCGCTTTCGCCCGGTTCTCCTCCTCCTGGTTGCGCCAGAGGAACGGCATCAGGGCCCGGAACATGTTCTCGCCGGTCTGACCCTTGGCGCCGAGGAGCATGTTGTCCATGACGGTCAGCAGCCCGAGGGCTTTGGTGAGTTGGAATGTGCGAATCTGCCCCATGCGGGCGACCTTATACGCGGGAACACCGGCGAGGGAACGGCCGTCAAAGGTCCACTTGCCGCCGTCGGGCTTGTCGAAACCGGTCAGCAAGTTGAACAGGGTCGTCTTGCCGGCGCCGTTCGGGCCGATCAGCGCGGTGATCGCGCCGCGCGGAACCTCGACGTGGGCGACGTCGACGGCGGTGAGGCCGCCGAAGGTACGCCGCACGTTATCGACGACGAGAATTGGATCGACCTTCGCGCAGCCTGGTGCGGCCTCGCCGATGTGCAGGCCGGTCGTTTTGACCGGCTTCTTGGTGGGAACGGGCGGCTCCAGCGGAGCCGCCGCCTGAGGAACAGCGTTAGCGGACAAAAGCCAACTCCTTTTTATTGCCGAAGATGCCTTGCGGTCTGAAGATGACTATCAACATGATTGCCACTCCGACGAGGATGAAGCGCAGTTGGCCGCCTTGGATAGACGTCATGAACGGCAACCAGCCCGCTTCCACAGCCCGGGCGACGAAGCCAGAGAAGAATGACAACAGCACCCAGAAGATCATCGAACCGATGATCGGACCGAGCACTGTCGCGGCACCGCCGAGCAAAAGAATGGCGTAGATGAAAAAGGTCAGCGTGGTCTGATAGTTCGACGGAACAACCGCCCGCGGCAGGGCAAAGATCATTCCGGCGATAGTGCCCAGTACGCCACCGAAAATAAGGGATTGCATTTTGTAGGCGTAGACGTTCTTACCGAGGGCGCGTACGGCGTCTTCGTCTTCCCGGATGCCCTTGATGACGCGGCCCCAGGGGCTCCGCATGATCTGCCAGACCAGCAACGCCGCAAGAATCACGATGGACCAGGCCACGATCCGCAGCCAGGTGTCATAGGCGTTATTCGTGAAAGGGCCGAAACCGTAGGTGCCGTCGGCGAGCGGGTTGAGGGCCGCGAACTCGTTCTTGTAGCCACTCAGCCCGTTGGCCGACCCCGTGACGGAGGCGTAGGTGTTCGTCGTGAACAATAGCCGCACAATCTCGGCGGCAGCAATTGTGACGATCGCGAGGTAGTCGGCGCGCAGTCGCAGCGTTGGAATCCCCAAAATCAACGCAAAGATGACGGACGCGCCGACGCCGACCAGAAAGGCGCCCCAGACGGGAAACCCGAAGGTCAGAATCGAGATCGCGTAGCCGTAGGCTCCGAGAGCCATGAACCCGGCCTGGCCGAAGTTCAGCAGGCCGGTGTAACCGAAGTGCACGGCGAGCCCGAGGGCGGCGAGTGCGTAGGCGGCAGTGGTCGGGCTGATCAGCTCGACGGCTGCGTTGCTAAAGATTGCTCCCCAGTCCATGTGAACCCCTAACCAATTCTTTCTTTACGACCCAAAATGCCTTGCGGTCGAAACAGCAATACCAGGATCAAAATAACAAGGGCGCCGACGACTTTCATGTCGGACGGAAGCCAGAGCGTCGATAGCTCAACGAAAAGCCCGACGATGAGGGAACCGACGAGGGCTCCAAAGGCCGTACCGAGACCGCCGAGGGTCACCGCGGCGAAGACGAGAAGCAGCATCTGGAATCCCATGTCCCAGCTGACGCCTGGGCGAAAGTAGGCCCACAAGACGCCGCTGAGCCCGGCCAGCGCGGCTCCGACCACCCAGACGATGCGAATGACGTTATCGACGTCAATACCGCTCGCCGAGGCCAGGCTCGGGTTATCAGAGACGGCGCGAGTGGCTTTGCCGATGCGGGTGCGCAGTAAAAAGAAAGCCACGGCGAGCAGCACCACGATGCTGATGCCCATACTGGCCAGGTCAATCGGAGACAACGAGATTGGACCGAACTTCAGGTCGGTCATTCCGGCCCCGGGGAGCTGACTCGTGCTGCCGCCGAAAAAATACTGGTACAGGTAGCGCAGGGCGAGCGACAGGCCGATGCTCACGATCATGAGGGGGATCACGGCCACGCCCTTGCGGCGCAGCGGTTTCCAGATCACAGTGTCGAGGCCGTACCCCAGCACGCCGCTGAGCGCGATGGCGATCAGAATGGCGAGCCAGATCGGTAGCCCGAGGTTGACCGAGAAGACCAGGGTCATCAGGGCGCCAAAGGTGATCATCTCGGCGTGCGCGAAGTTGCTCAGGCCGGTGGTGCCGAAGATCAGCGACACCCCGATCGCCGCGAGCGCGAGCAGCAGGCCGAAGTTTAAACCGTTCACGAACCGGTTAACGAACTGATCGAAGAAACTTACCGTGTTGCGGGTGCCTTCACCGAGGAAGAAGTTGACCGATTTACGGTCGGTCAGGCCGAATTCCGTATCGATAACGTTACCTCCCTTGGCGACGACGACGCCCTTCGGCAGGGTTTCCTCGTCGAGGGTGACCTCGTAGGTGCCCTTCTCGGGAACGCCGATCGCCCACTTGCCGGCGGCATCCGTCACGGTGTCGGCTGTGTAGCCGTTGCCGTCGACGGCGATGGCCACACCGTCAAGGGCTTCACCGTTGAACTTCACGTTGCCCGAGAGAGTGAAGTCGTACTCGGTGCCTACCTCGTCGGCGTGCGCACTGGCCGCCGAGAACGTAGCCATGGACAGGGCTGCGAGGAGTGTTACGAACAGAATGACAAGCATTCTGGGTAGGTATCTCTGAGCCGTAAGAGTGGACTTCACGGGACCTCCATGTTGGTGCCGACCGGTGGCTGACCGAGCGGGCGCCGGACAAGTACAGCCAACGTCGTTGGTGTTGTAAGTGCCGATTATGTCCTAATTTTTTCGAAAGTTCGCACCAGTTCACGATTCGTGGGCGGAATGTGATGAGCGCAAACACGCTTAACATTGAAGAACCCGTTAAATCATGCGATTTGGCGGACAATTTTCTGTTTTCAGCTAGAGGTAAGGGGTTACATGGATCAGCCAGATCCGTTCGGATTCACCGGGCTCACCTACGACGACGTGCTGCTCCTGCCGGGGCACACCGACGTCATTCCCAGCGAAGCGGTCACCAAATCCCGCTTGACCCGACGAATCGACGTGTCGCTGCCGCTGCTCTCCAGCGCCATGGACACGGTCACCGAAACGCGCATGGCGATCGCCATGGCCCGCGAGGGCGGCTTGGGAATCCTGCACCGCAACCTCTCAATCGAGGACCAGGCCGAACAGGTCGACCTGGTCAAGCGCAGCGAATCCGGAATGATCACCAACCCGGTCACGACGTCGCCCGACGCCACTGTGGCCGAGGTCGACGCCCTGTGCGGCCAGTTCCGCGTGAGCGGGCTGCCCGTTATTGACGGCGATGGAATTCTGGTGGGCATCATCACCAACCGGGACATGCGTTTCGTGCCGTACGCCCGGAAGGCGTTCACCCGGGTGAGCGAGGTCATGACGAGGTCCCCGCTGATCACCGGCAAGGTCGGAATGGCTCCCGAAGACGCCCTGGCGATCTTCGCGAAACACAAGATCGAAAAGCTCCCCCTGATCGACGCCAACGGCAAGCTCACCGGCCTGATCACCGTGAAGGACTTCGACAAGAGCGAGGAATATCCCCTCGCCACCAAGGACGATGCAGGACGCCTCCGCGTCGGCGCGGCCATCGGCTTCTTCGGTGACGCCTGGCAGCGCGCGACCGCACTGCTCGAATCCGGGGTGGACGTGCTCGTGGTAGACACCGCCAACGGTGACAGCGCCGGCGTGCTCGACATCATTCGACGCCTGAAGGCCGACAAAGCCTTTGCCGATGTCGATGTGATCGGCGGGAACGTGGCCACCCGGTCCGGTGCCCAGGCGCTCATTGACGCGGGCGCTGACGCGATCAAGGTGGGCGTTGGCCCCGGCTCAATTTGCACCACGCGCATCGTGGCCGGGGTGGGTGTACCCCAGATCACCGCCGTCTACCAGGCCTCGCTGGCCGCGCGGGAAACCGGTATTCCGGTCATCGCCGACGGCGGGCTGCAGTACTCCGGTGACATCGCCAAGGCTCTCGTGGCCGGCGCTGACACCGTCATGCTCGGTTCTCTGCTCGCCGGCTGCACCGAAAGCCCCGGGGAACTCGTCTTCGTCAACGGCAAGCAGTTCAAGACCTACCGCGGTATGGGATCGCTCGGAGCGCTGCAGACCCGCGGCACGAAGACGTCCTATTCCAAAGACCGGTACTTTCAGAACGACGTTCCCAGTGACGAAAAACTCATTCCCGAGGGCATCGAGGGTCAGGTTCCATTCCGCGGCCCCCTCGCCGCCGTGGCCTACCAGCTGGTCGGTGGCCTGCGGCAGTCCATGTTCTATGTGGGAGCCCGCACCATCGCCGAGCTCAAGCAAAAGGGCAAGTTCGTGCGTATCACGCCCGCCGGACTCAAGGAATCGCACCCGCACGACGTGCAGATCGTGGTTGAAGCCCCGAACTACCGTCGGTAGCGCTTTTCGGTTCGTCGCCCCTGCCTCTGAATCGGGTGGGGGCGGCGGCATCCGCTCGAAAAAGGGATGTCGGTGGCTCCGTCTAAACTAGGACCATGGAAATCGAGATCGGCCGTTCCAAGCGCGCACGCCGCGTATACGCCTTTGACGACATCGCGGTGGTGCCCAGTCGGCGCACCCGCGACCCGGAGGACGTGTCGGTTAGCTGGACCATCGATGCGTACCAGTTCGCCATTCCGGTACTCGCCGCGCCAATGGACTCCGTCGTTTCGCCCACCACGGCCATCATGATGGGGCAGCTCGGCGGCGTCGGTGTTCTCGACCTCGAGGGCCTCTGGACCCGGCACGAGAACCCCGAGCCGCTGCTCGCTGAAATTCGCAACCTGCCCGCCGATAAGGCCACAGCACGCATGCAGGAGATGTACTCCGCGCCGATTCAGCCGGCCCTGGTCACCGCCCGGCTCGCGGAGATTCGTGCGGGAGGGGTCACGGTGGCCGGAGCGCTCTCGCCCCAGCGCACCCAGGAACTCTATGAAACCGTCGTTGCCGCGGGCGTCGACCTGTTCGTCATTCGCGGAACCACAGTGTCGGCGGAGCACGTGTCGCAGAACCAGGAACCGCTCAACCTCAAGAAGTTCATCTACGAACTCGATGTACCCGTTATCGTCGGTGGCGCGGCCACCTACACGGCGGCGCTGCACCTCATGCGCACGGGCGCCGCGGGCGTTCTGGTCGGTTTCGGCGGGGGAGCGGCGTCGACCACCCGCGCGACCCTCGGCATCCACGCGCCGATGGCGACTGCTGTAGCGGATGTCGCCGGCGCGCGCCGCGACTATATGGACGAATCCGGTGGGCGCTACGTCCACGTCATCGCTGACGGCGGCCTCGGTGCCTCGGGGGACATCGTCAAGGCCATCGCCTGCGGCGCCGACGCCGTCATGCTCGGAACCGCGCTGGCCCGGGCGACGGATGCCCCCGGTGGCGGATTCCATTGGGGCGCCGAGGCGCACCACGCGCAGCTGCCGCGCGGCAAGCGGGTCGAGGTGGGCACAGTGGCCCCGCTCGAAGAGATTCTGTATGGCCCGGCACCGGTCGCCGATGGCACGGCCAACCTCATTGGCGCGTTGCGTCGGTCGATGGCAACCACCGGATACTCCGATCTCAAGGAATTTCAGCGAGTGGAAGTGGTTGTCGCGCCGTACCGAGTGAACTAGCGTCGAAAACAGACGTACTTTTCAGCATTACCCGCAACACTGATGTCGCAGTTGTTTGTCGCACCTCCCCTGACCTCTCGTCTTAAACACTGAGTCTGAACAGGAGTAGTAATGGCCTCCCACAATTCGGTCACGCGGTCCACAAAAATGGGTCCTGAGGAGCGGGTCTCCGCTCTCGCCAAGCTCAGAGAAAAGGAACTCGACATTCTCGTCGTCGGCGGCGGCATCGTCGGCGCCGGCGCCGCACTCGATGCCGTCACCCGCGGTCTGAGCGTGGGCATCCTCGAGGCGCGGGACTGGGCGTCGGGCACCTCGAGCCGGTCGTCCAAGCTCGTGCATGGTGGCATCCGCTACTTGGAGCAGCTCGACTTTCGCCTCGTGCGCGAAGCGCTCACCGAGCGTGGTCTGCTGTTGCAGCGCATCGCCCCGCACTTGGTGAAGCCGGTCCGGTTTCTCTATCCGCTCAAGAAGCGCTTTACCGAGCGGTTCTATATCGGCGCCGGAATGCTGCTCTATGACATCTTCTCCTACACCGGCGGTCGCCCGCCCGGCGTGCCGCACCACCGCCACCTGTCGAAGAGTCAGGTGCAGAAGCTCATGCCGAGCCTGGCCAACGACGCCCTGATCGGCGGTATCACCTACTACGACGCCCAGGTCGACGACGCCCGCTACGTCTCGTCACTCGTGCGCACCGCCTCGTTCTATGGTGCCCATGCGGCCAGCCGGGTGCGCGTCGAAGGCTTCATCAAGGTGGGGGAGCGCGTCGTCGGCGTGCGCGCCCACGACCTGCAGACCGACGAACACTTCGAGGTGCGGGCCAAGCAGGTCGTGAACGCGACCGGGGTCTGGACCGACGACACCCAGCGCATGGTTGGCGAGCGGGGAACCTTCAAGGTGCGGGCGTCGAAAGGTGTGCACCTCGTGGTGCCGCGCGACCGGTTCCAGAGCGCCATGGGCCTGTTGCTGCGCACCGAGAAGAGCGTCTTGTTCGTCATCCCCTGGGGCCGGCACTGGCTCATCGGCACGACCGATACCGACTGGTACCTCGACAAGGCGCATCCCGCCGCGACGGCGGCCGACATCGACTACATCCTCGAACACATCAATGAAGTTTTGACGGTACCTCTGACCAGGGAAGACGTCGAGGGTGTCTACGCTGGCCTGCGTCCATTGCTGGCCGGTGAGAGTGACCAGACTTCCAAGTTGTCCCGCGAACACCTCGTCGGACACTCCGTTCCCGGCCTCGTCGTGATCGCCGGCGGCAAATGGACCACCTACCGCATCATGGCCAAGGACGCAGTGGATGCCGCAGTGTCGGCCCTCGATGGCCGCATTCCCGCTTCGGCGACCCAGGACATCCCCTTGCTCGGTGCTGAGGGCTATCAGGCGGCGTGGAATAAGCGCGGCAAGATAGCCAAGGCGTTCGGTGTGCACACCGTGCGGGTGGAACACCTGCTCAACCGCTACGGAACCCTCACCGACGAGCTGCTTGACCTCATTCGCGCCAACCCGGCGCTCGCCGAACCGTTGCCTGGCGCCGACGACTACATCGGTGCTGAGGTCGTCTACGCGGCCTCGCACGAAGGCGCGCTGCACCTCGAAGACGTGCTCGCGCGCCGCACCCGCATCTCGATCGAGGCGTGGGACCGCGGGGTTTCGGCCGCGCCGGTCGCCGCAGCGCTGATGGCGGGCGTGCTCGGCTGGGACCAGGAGCGCATCGACCGCGAGGTCGGCTTCTATCTCACCCGGGTTGCCGCCGAGCGTGCGTCGCAGGAGGAGCCGAACGACGAATCCGCTGACCGGGTGCGTCTCGAGGCCCCCGACATCGTGGTCACCAACTAGCCCGCCCGCGCCCGCGGTGGTCGTGCAACCTGTCGGTGGTCGCGCCAGCTGTCGGTGGTCGCGCCTCCTTTAGCGGGAGCGCCCACCGGCACCGGGCGCGGTGACGGCGCAAGAACGCGGGTGTGCTATCGAGTCCGGGGGACGCCGCTTCGCGGGAGGAACATTCCGAAAGCCTCGAGGTCGCGCGCGACCGGCCAGTCCCACCGCGAAACGGATGGTCCGCACGCGCGAAGTCGATCTTCACGGCGCTTCTCGTTCATCACGACCTCGTCGGTGGTGCGTCCGCTCATGTAGGCCTCCTTGACGTACTTGCCGAGCCCGTCGAACTCGCCGACCTTGTTGATGCTTCGCCAGAAGAAGTCGACATAAGCGATGAACCCTGCGGCATCGCGCGAAGCGCACCTGCAACTCGGCGCGCGTCACCAGTATCGTCACGGGACTGCCTTCGGGTGCCATCCTGCGTGGTACGTGAATGGCCTTGTCCATCATCGCGACAGCCTGCGGAAACGGCAGCACGCGCGCCATCGTGACGGCGGTCTGCGCCGCGGACGTGACCAACAGTCCGCCGCGCGCGATAGCGCCGCTCGGCAGGGCGTTCGGGGTGGTGGCGCTGTGCCGCACGATTCCGGGCTGGGAACGACCGCTCAACGCCTGCGGGACGGTGATGTGGACATCCGTCGGCCAGCTTGCGGGTCGTGGGAATCCCCAGATCGCCGCCGCAGAGTGGTGGGAGAACACCGGTGGATCGGCGCTGACCGCTCACCGGGCCGAGTGCCGCAGGTCGCGCCAACTCTAGCGGGAGCGCCCACCGGCACTGGGCGCGGTGACGCACCAGGTGGCGCGCGGACGGCAAAAGCGGCTCCGGTAGAATAAAGGAACTGCCCCTAGACCTCAGGAGTCATGACAATGGTTGATGTTCGGCGGGTCAAACTTCCCGGCGTGGGTGTTCTGCACACCTTCATCACGGATGACGGTGGCAAGGTCGGCGTCATCGCCCACCGCTCCGGCCACAGCGACCTCATCACCTTCGCCGACGAGGAGGGCGGGCCCGACGCGAGCAAGGTCTCGCTCCGGCTCAACGAAGACGAGGCGCACACCCTCGCCGAGTTGCTCGGCGGTACCCAGATCACCGAGTCGCTCAGTGCCCTCGACCAGATTCCCGGCCTCAGTATCGACTGGTTCACCGTCGACTACGAAGACCATATCGCCGGCCAGCCCCTCGGTAATCCGGCCGACCGCGGCATCGCCGGACTCACCGTCGTCGCCGTCGTGCGCGGCGAATCGGCCAACCCTGCCCCCGCTGCCGACTTCAAGGTCTTCCCCGGTGACACCCTGGTCGTCGCGGGTTCGCCCGAAAAAGTCGTCAAGGCCTTCGCATTCTTCCGCACCGGTGAAGTGAAGGCGAAGACCGTCGACGCTCCACCCGGGGGGTAAGCGATGCACGTGGGCGAAGATCTCCTCGTTCTTGGCACCCTGCTCGTCGTCGCTTATGTTCTTGGCCGCCTGGGCAAAGTGATCGGGCTCCCCACCATCCCGATCTATATGATCGTGGGCCTTCTCGCGAGCCCGAACACCGACTTCTTTCCCCTCGACTTTGAGTCCGGCGACATCGAACTCATCGCGGTGTTCGGCCTGATCCTGTTGTTGTTCAGCCTTGGCCTCGAGTTCGACCAGGAGGAATTCTTCGGCAACGCCAAAACCCTGATCATCTCCGGCGGATCCTGGATTCTCATCAACATGGGCGCCGGCTTCATTTTCGGCCTGCTCGTGGGTTGGGGGCCGCGCGAAGCCCTCGTCATCGCCGGCATGACCGGTACCTCCTCGAGCGCGATCATCACCAAACTGCTCATCGAGCTTCGCCGCCTCGCGAACAAAGAGACACCGATGATCCTCGGCGTGACCGTGGTCGGCGACATCTTCATCGCCATCTACCTGTCGATTGTCTCCGTCGTGCTCAGTGGCAAGACCGAGATCTGGCCGATCGTGCTCCAGCTTTCTATCGCATTCCTCTTTCTCGTGGCCATGTTCTCGCTCGCCAGGTGGGGCGGCCGAGTGGTGTCCCGCCTTATGCGCACCAAAGACGATGAACTGTTCACGATTTTGTTCTTCGGCCTCGTGGTGTTGTTCGGTGGCATCGGTGAGATTATCGGCGTGACCGACGCGATTGGCGCATTCCTGATCGGTGTCGTGCTCGGAGCGAGCAGCTACCGCGCCCGAATCGAGCGCGTCGCGGTACCGTTGCGCGACATTTTCGCGGCGTTCTTCTTTCTCAACTTCGGCCTCGCCCTCGACGTGGCCCAGTTCGGATCGGTGATCGGCGTGGTGCTCGTGGCCATCGTGATGACCTTCGTCTTGAGCCTGCTGTCGGGAGCGCTGCTGGCCTGGCTGCACAAAATGGGTCCACGCGAGGCCCTCAACACCGCCGCGATCTTCGTCAACCGCGGCGAGTTCACATTGATTCTGGCAACGCTCTCCGTCGCGGCCGGGCTCGACCCGCGGTTGCAACCGTTCGCGGGCCTCTACGTTTTGGTCATGGCGATTCTTGGTCCGCTGTTCGCGGCGAATTCCGAGAAAATCGGGTCGGCCCTGCGTCGCCGCGTGCCAGCATCCGCTACCACGCGTGCGCCGCGCAACCCGATGCTCGACGAGGAGATCGCGCTGGTCGAGGCAGCGACAACCGCTCAGGCGACGGATGCCGACGAGGCCACCCGGCGCGCGGCCAAGCGGATGGTCGACTCGGCCAATTCCCAAGCGTCGGCCGATACGCTAAACGCAGCGAAACGCTTGCATTCAGCCGATTCCGGTTCGGATTCTATGGCCGATTTCGCTCTCGGTCAGCATTCCCCAGAACCCGATGACACGACCGAGACACCAACACGCAAACCCGGGCGAGAAACGCACACAGGTGACTATTCGTGATCAGAATGATGCTGCGCCCCCGCTGGGTGGCCGCGCTACTGCTTGCCCTCGGTATTGCCGCAGCCTTTGCCCTGCTCGGGCACTGGCAGCTGGAGCGCGCCATCGAGTCCGGCGTCGTAGTGGAGCGAGCGACCGAGCAGGTGAAGCCGCTCGCCGAAGTGGCGCAGCCTGACGGCGGGGTGACACAGATCGCGACCGGCCAGATGGTAGCCACCACGGGTGCCTGGGTGGCCGGTGATGAGGCGCTGATCACCACCCGCTTCAACGGCGGTGTCGAAGGGTTCTGGGTCGTCAGCCATTTTCGAACGGATACCGCCGCCAGCATCGCTGTCGCGCGCGGCTGGGCGCCAGACAGAGCCACGGCCGAGGCCGTCATCGCTGAACTTCAGACCGAACCGAAAAACACCCCGGTTACCCTGACCGGGCGTTTTCTCACGGGGGAGGCCCCTGAGCTGCCCGACCCCGAGGGCGATTCGATGGAGCTGACGAAGGTCGCGCCATCCGCTTTGATCAATCTGTGGGCCGATTTCACGGACGAGTCGGTCTATTCGGCTTACATCGTCAGCGCTGACGCCACGGCCGGCCTCGACCTGATTGACTCCCCGGTACCCCAAGTCGACCAGTCGCTGAACTGGCTGAACATCTTCTACGCCATCGAGTGGGTCGTCTTCGCTGGGTTCGCCGTGTTCTTCTGGTACCGACTAGTGCGCGATGCCCTGGAACGCGAGCAGGAAGAAGCCGCGCTCGAAGACGTGGCTGCAGGGGCTCCCAGCACGGGCGCATAGAATTGCCCTATGCCACTTGATCCCAAGCCCGCCGACGTCTCTCGAATCCCCGGTGCGCTGCGGCTCTACCAGGTGTCGTCCATCATCACCGGTGTTTTTCTGCTGCTGCTCTGCGCCGAGGTCTATGCCAAGTTCGTGCTCGGCTACGAACTCGAGATGAACGGCTCCGAGGGTTTTCTTGCCTTCGTGCCGCGCGACACGGTCGTCGCGATCAACCTCAGCACGATCATTCTGATCGTGCACGGCTGGTTCTACGTGCTGTACCTGTTCGCCGATTTCCGCTTATGGAGCCTGATGCGCTGGCCGTTGCCACGCTTCGTGCTGATCGCGCTCGGCGGCATCATCCCCACGCTCTCGTTCTTTCTGGAAGGCCCCATGACCCGCCGCGTCAAACGTTCCCTCGCGCAGCTCGAAGCGAAAAAGGCTGCCGAGGTGCGTTCATGAGTGACACCTTCGACACCGCGTCGGCGGAGCCGGCCCTCCCCGATTCAGGACTCGATCGGCCCGTTCTCGTGGTCGACTTCGGCGCGCAGTATGCGCAGCTGATCGCACGGCGCGTGCGTGAGGCATCCGTCTATTCGGAGATCGTGCCGCACAGCATCACCGCCGCCGAGGTGCTCGCCAAAAACCCGCGCGGAATCGTCCTGAGCGGTGGGCCATCGAGTGTCTACGCCGAGGGGGCGCCCACTTTCGATGCCGCGATCTTTGAGCTCGGCGTGCCCGTGCTCGGTATTTGCTACGGCTTCCAGGTGATGGCGACCGCACTCGGCGGTACCGTCGCCCAGACCGGAGCCCGCGAATACGGCTCGACCCCGGTCGTCGTGAGCAACGCCGACAACGTTCTGTTGGCCGACCAGCCCGACAGCCAGACGGTCTGGATGAGCCACGGCGACTCGGTTGCCACCGCGCCCGACGGCTTCACCGTGCTTGCCTCGTCGACGTCGACTCTGGTCGCCGCGTTTGCCAACGATGAGAAGCGGCTCTATGGCGTGCAGTGGCACCCCGAGGTCAAACACTCCGAAAACGGCCAGCATGTGCTGGAAAACTTTCTGCACCGTGCCGCCGGCATCAACCCCGACTGGAACAGCGGCAACGTCATCGCGGAGCAGGTTGCCAAGATTCGGGCCCAGGTCGGCACCGGAAAGGTCATCTGCGGCCTCTCCGGCGGAGTCGATTCCGCCGTGGCCGCAGCCCTCGTGCACAAGGCCATCGGTGACCAGCTGGTGTGCGTCTTCGTCGACCACGGCCTATTGCGCGAAGACGAGCGCCGCCAGGTCGAGGAGGACTACGTCAAGGCCACCGGCATCCGCCTAGTTACCGTGGATGTGCGCGAGCAGTTCCTTGATGCGCTGAAAGGCGTGAGCGACCCGGAGACCAAGCGCAAAATCATCGGTCGCGAGTTCATCCGCACCTTCGAGCAGGCCCAGGCTGAACTGATCGAAGAGGCCAAGGAAATCGACGGCGACCCGATCCGCTTCCTGGTGCAGGGCACCCTCTACCCCGACGTCGTCGAGTCCGGCGGCGGCAGCGGCACCGCCAACATCAAGAGCCACCACAACGTGGGCGGCCTGCCCGACGACCTCAAGTTCGAACTGGTCGAACCGCTGCGTACCCTGTTCAAAGACGAGGTGCGCGCGATCGGTGCCGAGCTCGGCTTGCCAGCCGAAATTGTGCAGCGCCAGCCTTTCCCAGGCCCCGGCCTGGGCATTCGCATCGTCGGGTCGATCACCCAGGAACGCCTCGATCTGCTGCGCAAAGCGGATGCGATCGTGCGCTTCGAGTTGACCGCCGCCGGCCTCGACCGTGAGATCTGGCAGTGCCCGGTCGTTCTGCTCGCCGATGTGCGGTCAGTGGGCGTGCAGGGCGACGGACGTACCTACGGGCATCCCATCGTGCTGCGCCCGGTGTCGTCGGAAGACGCCATGACCGCCGACTGGACCCGCCTGCCCTACGACCTGCTGGCGAAGATTTCGAACCGCATCACCAACGAGGTCGACGGGGTGAACCGCGTGGTGCTCGACGTCACGTCGAAGCCACCGGGAACCATTGAGTGGGAGTGATCCCCACGTAAGGGGCTAGTCGTGCTCGCACTCGTTGGGAATGACGATGGCCGCCAGGACCGCGCAGCACACGAAGACTCCACCGCCGACGGCGATCGGCAGCGGCAGATTCACCACGGCCAGCAGGCCGCCGAGCGCGGAACCGAGCGCCAGCCCGAGAAGGCTGAGCACGCGGGACGCAGCGTTGACTCGGCCGCGCAGATCGTCGGGGACGAGTCGTTGTCGGAGAGAGGTCGCGCAGATTCCCCACGCCACAGCGTGGAGGATATAGACCGCCAGAAGCGCAGCGGCGATGGCACCACTCGTGCTGATGGAGAGCGCGAGCAGCGACACGGCACCCGTGACAAGGCTTGCGACGATCGTGCCGCGATAGCCGATGCGGCCTGTCGCGCGTGGTGTGGCGAAGGATGCGACGAGCCCACCGAGTGCGGAAACGGCGAGGATCACTCCATAGCCCAAGCCATCGAGGTGAAGCCGCTCCGCAGCGAACAGAACGAGGATCGAGAAGGAAAGCATATAGCCGACGCTCGCGAGGGCACCGATCAGGGCGAGCCCGCCAACCGTGCGGTTGCCGGCCAGCCACCGGGCACCCTGCATGGCCTCGCGAACGGCGGGCTGGCGTCGTATCAGCGCGCTTCCACTGCGCACCCCGAGCCCGCGCACCCCGAGAGTGCGCACCCCGAGAGTGCGCACCGGCAGCGCCAGTGCAAGAAGCCCGGCCGCAGCCCACAGCCCGCCCATGAGGTACAGGGGAGTCGCGGCCGCGACGGCGAACAATAATCCGCCGAGCGGGGGCCCCGCGAACTCATCGGCAACCAGCTGTGCTGCCGAGATGCGGCCATTCGCACGATCCAGCTGCTCGACCGGCACGACCCCGGGCAGCAGAGAAACAGATGCGTTATCCGCCGCGCTCTCCAGCGTTCCGACCACCGCAAACACGGCATAGAGCAGCGGCAAGGTCGCAAGCTCCAGGTGCACAAAGACGGCCAAACCGATCACGACCAGTCCCCTGATGAGGTTGGCGCCGATCAGCAGCGTGCGCCGATCGATCCGGTCGACCCAAACCCCGATGGGCAGCGCTACCAGAAGTCGAACCAGGGCGTAGGTCGTCGCCAGGCCTGCGACGAGTCGCGGATCATCGGTGAGCGATGCGGCCAGGAGCGGCATCGAGATGAACGCAACCCCGTCAGCGAGATTAGAGGAGGCACTGGATGTCCACAGCGCTCGAAAGGGGAGACCGAGCGACATGACCCCGAGTTTAGATCAGGCGCACACGATGACGGCGTCGCTGCTTGCCGACGGCGTTCTCCTCGCCGGCAGATCAGTCCTTGGGGGCCTTGAGGTAGCGACGGATAGCGATGATGACCACCCAGGCGAGGCCGAGGAGCACGATAGCGCTGCCGATATAGCCGAACGCGGCGTTCATGCCGTTTGCTTCGAGCGGGAGCAGTGCATGCAGGTCAGTAAAACTCATTGCTTCAGCCAACCACATTTTGGTGTGCCGCGGGAACGAAAAAACGCCCTCGCTCCGGGGAACGAGGGCGTTTTATCGACGGGTAATGCTATTCGCGACTGAGGGCGAAGATGCGCAGCATTTCGACGTAGAGCCAGACGACGGTCATGATGATGCCGAAGGCGCCGGTCCAGCCGTACTTGCGCGGCAGGCGGTTGTTGACGCCCTTCTGGATGAAGTCGAAGTCGAGCACGAGCGAGTACGCGGCTAGGAGAACTGCGAAAATGCCGATGATGACTCCGAGTTTGATGTCGAAGCCGAGGATGCCGATGGTGTTACTGCGCATACCGAAGGCCTGGTCGGTACCGCCGAAGATCATCATTCCCACGTTGATCAGCGAGAACGCGGCGTAGCCGATCATGGCGACCAGAAAGATCTTGGTGGCTTTCTTCGAGGCGCGGATCTTGCCGCTCTTGAACAGCGCCAGGGTGACGGCGACCACGACGAGGGTGGCGAGAACCGCTTGCACCACGACGCCCGGGTAGATGTCGTCGAAGACACGCGAGATTCCACCGACGAACAGGCCCTGCGCCGCGGCGAAGGCCAGGATCAGCGGAGCCGACGGCTCTTTCTTGAAGGTGTTGACCAGGCCGAGCACGAAGCCGGCGATGGCTCCCAGAATGAAGAGGAAGGGAAGCACCGGCGTGGCGACCCAGGAGATCATTGCCGCCACAAGCAGCAGCGCAAAACCGAGACCGGTCTTGGTGATGGTGTCTTCATAGGTCATGCGCTCGGTGTCTTGCGAACCAGCAGACGGCCGGTTGTACATCGACTGCAGATCGTTGTCCGAGAGGGCCTGCGACGACGCCACTGCGCCGCGAGGGCCGAACGCCTCGTTGCGGGAGAAAGCGGGGTTGGAGGATGCCATGTGTTGCTGTACTCACAATCAGCTGGGGGAGTAACGGGTGCGCGCGGGCGGACCAACACGCAGCGCCTGGTGCGGCACATCTTCAAAGGTACCCGAGAGCGCATTCGAATGTGCTGGGGATCAGCCGATTTGCAGTATTCCGGGCGGCACGCGAATGCGTTTCGCTAGCAGCGGATTTGCCCCGCAGCATCCGTTCTGGCGGCGCGGTTAGCCTGAAACCATGCAAGCGATCGTCATTGGCCACCGCGGGGCGAGTGGCCACCGGCCAGAGCACACGCGTGCCGCCTTCAATCTTGCCTTCGCGCTCGGGGCCGACGCCGTCGAACCCGACCTGGTGGCAACTCGCGACGGTGTTCTCGTGATCCGCCACGAAAACGAGATCTCCGGTACCACGGATGTCGCCACGCGCGCCGAATTCGGCGCTCGCCGCACCGAAAAGTACGTCGACGGCAAGCTGGTCACCGGCTGGTTCACCGAGGACTTCACCTGGGCAGAATTGAGCACCCTGCGCGCCAGGGAACGGTTGCCGAACCTGCGGCAGAGCAACACGACCTTCGACGGCCAGCAGCCGATTCTGCGACTGCGGGACCTGTTCGATCTCGTCGACGCCGCGGCCGAGCAGACCGATCGGGTGCTCGGCATCGTCGCCGAGATCAAGCACGGCAACTATTTTGCGGGGCTCGACCTGCCCCTGGCCGAACTGTTCGCCGCCGAAGTGTCCGCGGCCGGCTGGAACACCGACCGGCTCACCGTGGAGAGCTTCGAACCGAGCGTGCTCGCCCAGGTGCGCGCCCAAGGCGTGCGCGGCAAACGCATCTTCCTGCTCGAAGACCAAGGGCACCCGGCCGACCAGGTCGCCGAGCACGGAGCCGGCGCGCTGCCTTACACCGACCACCTCACGCCAGACGGGCTTGCGAACCTCGCCGCCGGGCCGGAAAGCATCGACGGCATCAGCGTCGTGAAATCGCTCATTCTCGAAACGGATGACGGGGGCGACGTTGTCGGGGCATCCGCTTTGGTCGATGATGCCCACAAAGCAGGGCTGGAGATTTACTGCTGGACTCTGCGGCCAGAGAATAAGTTTCTGGCGAAAACGTTCCGGCGCGGTATTCGTCGAGCGGACTTCGGCCATTGGCAGGCGGAGTTTCGCCTCATTCTCGAGACGGGTATCGACGGTGTGTTCGTTGACCACCCCGATCTGGCCGTGCACGTGCGCGACGGGTTGCGCTGACCCGCCCGCCTGTCAGGGGCCTCGCCTACACTGGAAACCGCCATGATCACACCTCTTAACGCAGAATCCGCGCCCGAAACCTCAAATCGTTCGGCCACGCCGATTATTCTCGATTCGAACGGGTACGCCGGCACGGGGCAAAGCGAACAGAGCCCACTGCTCGACGGGCTCAACCCGCAGCAGAAAGAGGCGGTCGAATACCGAGGCCAGGCGTTGCTCATCATCGCCGGCGCCGGTTCGGGCAAGACCAGCGTACTGACCCGTCGGGTCGCAAGCCTGCTGGAAACCCGCGATGCCTGGCCAAGCCAGATTCTCGCCATCACCTTCACCAATAAGGCCGCCGCCGAAATGCGCGAACGCGTGCACGCCATCCTCGGCCAGGGCTCCGATGGAATGTGGATCAGCACCTTCCACTCGTCGTGCGTGCGCATACTGCGCCGCGAAGCCGAGAAGATCGGCCTTGCCCGCACGTTCAGCATTTACGACTCGGCCGACACCAAGGTCACCCTCAAGCGCATCATCAAGGGGCTCGACGCCGATACCTACGGGTTCACTCCCGGCTCGGCGGGCGCCAAGATCTCCAAGCTCAAGAATGAGCTCGCCGACGCCGATTCCTACGCCCGCAATGCGAACATGAGCGACCCGCAGGAGGTCATGTTCGTCGAGATTTTTCGACAGTACTCGGCCCGACTACGCGCCGCGAGCGCGCTGGACTTCGACGACCTCATCGGCGAGACCGTCTACCTGTTCCGCGCATTCCCCAAGGTGGCCGCCCTGTATCGGCGCAGGTTTCGGCACCTGCTGGTCGACGAATACCAGGACACCAACCACGCCCAGTACGCCCTCGTGCACGAGCTCACCCGGCCGGTCACCGCCGAGCTCGCCAGGGAGATGGAAGACGACGGCGTACACGTGCGTAACCTGCGTGACGCCACCGGCGCCATCCCCGGGGCGTCGCTGACCGTGGTCGGTGACTCCGACCAGTCGATCTATGCCTTCCGCGGGGCAGACACCCGAAACATCAGCGGTTTTGAACGGGACTACCCGGGAGCAAAGGTGATTCTGCTGGAGCAGAACTACCGGTCGACCCAGAACATTCTCTCGGCAGCGAATGCGGTGATCGGCCACAACTTCGACCGCACCGACAAGAAGCTCTGGAGTGCCGGCGGCGACGGCGAGAAGATCGTCGGTTTTACCGCGTATTCCGGACACGACGAAGCCCAGTTCGTCTCCGATGAGATCCAGGTGCTGCACGCCGCCGGCATGGCCTACCGCGACATGGCGGTGTTCTATCGCACCAACGCGCAGACCCGAGCGCTCGAAGAGATTTTGGTGCGCTCGGCCACGCCGTACCGGGTGGTCGGGGGCACCAAGTTCTACGAGCGAGCCGAAATCAAGGATGCCCTGGCCTACCTCATCGCCGTCGCCAACCCGGTCGACGAACTCGCCCTCCGCCGCATTCTGAACACCCCCAAGCGTGGCATCGGCCCGGCCACCGAAACCGGGCTGTCGAGCTTCGCCGACGACAACGAACTCACCTTCCGGCAGGCCATGCGCAACTCGGCCGCACTCGGCCTCGGCCCCAAGGTGACCGGGGCCATCCTGAAACTGGCCGAACTGCTCGACGCCGCAGCGCTCATGCTCGTGCCGACCTCGGTCACCGATGACGGTGTGCCGGTCGGTGGCTCCAACGTGTCCGAAGTGCTGGAGTTTCTGCTGAGCGGCAGCGGGCTGCTTGCCGTACTGCGCAACAGCCGCGACCCGCAAGACGAGGTTCGGGCCGAGAACATCGAAGAGCTCGTCGCCCAGACCAAGGACTTCAACAAGGAAAACCCCGACGGCGGCCTGGTTGACTTTCTCACGCAGGTCTCCCTCGTGGCTGCGGCTGACGACCTCGACGACGCCTCCGGCACGGTCTCGTTGATGACCCTGCACACCGCGAAGGGCCTCGAATACGAGGCCGTGTTCCTGACCGGCGTTGAAGAAGGGCTGCTGCCGCACCAGATGTCGGCGAACGAACCCGGCGGCCCCGCAGAGGAACGCCGCCTGTTCTACGTCGGCATCACCCGTGCCCGCAAACGGCTCTATCTCTCGCTCGCTATGACGAGGGCCCAGTTCGGCGACATCAACGTGGCCATGCCGAGCCGATACCTGCAGGAGATTCCGGCCGATCTCATCGACTGGAAGCAGTCGCCGGGCATGGCTAACTCCCGCGGGGGCACGCAGCCGCGGGCGCTCAACGCGCGACGCGACGGCGGCTTCGGCGGCTTCGGCAACTCGCTGGGCGGATCGGGCAGTTCAGATGGATTCGGCGGGCGCAGCAGTGGCAGCAACAGCGCGAAGCAGACCGGCCTGCCGCCGGGCAAGCCCAAGACCGAGTGGGCCAACAAGATCACCGGAACGGTGCGCGACAACGGCACCCTCGAGCTGGAAGCGGGCGACCGCATCCGTCATCACGACTTCGGCGAGGGCCGGGTCAATCAGGTCACCGGTGAGGGCACCAAGCGCATCGCGCACGTGCAGTTCGACACAGCGGGTGCCAAAAAGCTGTTGATCAAGATCGCCCCGATCGAAAAGATCTAGCGTTCTGCGTCCGCTGTGCTCGACGCATTGGTAACACACAGACTGTTCACAGGCTCTCGATAGCTGTTCGAGGGGCGCCCGCCCGATGCTCGTCTCATGAGCCTCGATACGCGCAAAACTCGAATCGGCACCGCGCCTGCGAACACCCCACGGGTGACCTCGCCGCACCCCGCATACAAAAAACGGATGCGCCTCGCTGACAGCCTGCAGATTCTCTGTGTTGCCTCGGTCGCCATCGTGGTCGCCATCTTTCTCGCGGATGGGGGAGCAGCCAAGTTCGGCACCCCCGCCGACGCATTCACGTCCCTGGGAATCGTCGCGGGCCTGGTCGGAACCGACTTGCTGCTCATAATGCTCGTGCTGGCCGCTCGGCTGCCCCCGATCGACCGCGCCTTCGGGCACGACCAGGCTATGGCCGTGCATCAGTCGCTCGGCAAGCCGGCCCTCTACCTCATCCTCGGTCACGCTGCGCTGCTCATCACCGGCTATGCGCTCGCCGAAAACGTCAACGTTGTTGCCGAGACCTGGAACATGTTCACGACCCTGCCTGACATGCCGCTCGCCTTTCTCGGCCTGGCGCTCATGATCGGTGTCGTCATCACCTCGCTCGTGGTGGTGCGCCGCAAGTTTCGCTATGAGGCCTGGCACGCCGTGCATCTGCTCGCCTACTTCTCGGTGCTCGTGGCCATCCCGCACCAGTTGAGCGTCGGTGGTCTGCTCCGGGACGGTGCCATTGCCCGGTATTACTGGCTCGCCCTGTACGCGGCGGTAGCCGGCTCCATCATCGTGTTCCGATTTTTGCTGCCGGTCATCCGGTCATTGCGCCACCGCCTCGTCGTGGACCGCGTGGACGCGGTCGCTCCAGGCGTCGCCTCAATCACCCTGACCGGCCGAAAGCTGGACAGGCTCCGGGCGACCTCCGGACAGTTCTTCGTCTGGCGGTTCTGGGCCGATGGACTCTGGTGGCAGGCGCATCCGTTTTCGCTGTCGTCAGCGCCGAGTGAGCGCGGACTGCGCATCACGGTTCGCGGCCTGGGCGATGCTTCGAAGCAGCTTCCCCACTTGAAACGCGGCACCCGGGTCAGCTTCGAAGGTCCATATGGGCTGTTCACCGAGAACGCTCGAACCTCGCTCCGCGTTGTGCTGATCGCCGCAGGCATCGGCGTCGCCCCCATTCGGTCGCTCTTAGAAACGGTGTCGTTCGCGCCCGGCAACGCCACAGTACTGCTCCGCTCGCACAACCTTGGCGATACCTACCTGGTCGACGAACTCACCGACCTGTGCCGGCTGCGCGGCGCCGAGCTGCGCATAATCGCCGGCAAACGCCCCCAGGGAGTCAGTACCTGGCTTCCCGCAGATGCCGTCAGGGCCCGAATCTCCCTGAGCACGATCGTGCCCGAGCTCGAAAGCTCAGACATCTATATCTGCGGTCCCCGACCCTGGACCGACGCCGTCGTGCGCGACGCCCGCTCTGCCGGGGTGCCCAAAAAGCAGATCCACTACGAAAGGTTTGACTGGTGAGAGCACGCGCGGTAGCCCTGGCCACCCTGGCCTCCGTTTCGATCGTCGGTATCGGGTGGCAGTTGGGATCCTCGGCGATTGAGGCCTCGCAGAGCCTGACCGCGTCCAGCGGCGGCACCGCGACGGCCGCTGCCGCATCAGCGGCCCAGGCGGCAGCGCAGTCAGGCACCTTCACCGGCGCGGTGGTGCCGACCCAATACGGCAACATGCAGGTGTCGGTGACCCTCGCCAACGGCGCGATCACCGAGGTCACCCCGCTGCAGCTGACCAACCGTGGGGGCCGGTCGGCCGGTATCAGTAATCAGGCCGCGCCGATTCTGCGCTCCGAGGTGCTCACCGCGCAGTCCGCGAACGTGCACAACGTCAGCGGTGCCACGTACACGAGCGAGGGCTACCTCCGGTCGCTGCGATCAGCGCTTGATACGGCCGGATTCTAGGGTGGCGATTGTGGGCGGGGACTACGAGCGGATGCCGGCGCGCACCTGTGCAACGATGGGGACGGTCGTGAGCCTGCGCCTGGGTGGTTCCGCCGGAGATGTTGATTCCGCTGCCGTCGAAGTGGTCAAGTCGGTATTTCGTCGCTGGGACGAGCAGTTCAGCTTGTACCGGGAGGACTCGGAACTGAGTCGCATCGCGCGCGGGGACATCCGTTTGACCGAGGCGAGTCAGAGTCTGCGCACCTGCTACGCCCTCGCGTTGGACTGGCGTGAACGCACCCAGGGCGTGTTCACGCCACATCGTGCCGATGGCGTCATCGACCTCTCGGGCGTGGTCAAGGCTCTCGCCATCGCCGAAGCCGTTTGGTCGTCTGGTGGCGCAACGATTCTGCTGCTTCGAATCGACCGCGCTCGCGTGGGCGAGAGGCTGATCCTGAAATCAGGCCGCGGTTGGCGTCCGCTGGCGGCCTCGGCGGAGCAGGAGCGCGGCGATGGCCCGCCAGCCGAGCAGGAACAGGCCGAGGACGATGGTCGTGACGATCGCGAAACTAAGTTGAACGCCCTGACCGCTGGCGAGGCGCAGCAGCAGGCCACCCGCTACGGTGGCAATCCAAATGCCGACGCCGGTCCAGACGATACGGCGCGGGTGTCGCCAGGCACGCAGCAGGAGCCAGCCGATAATCAGGCCGCCGAGGAACGGCCAATAGGTCACGCCGAGTCCCGCCAGACTCTCGCCGTGGCTCAATCGGCCGATCGCAGCGAAAGCCAGCACGAGGGCCGCGTCAAAAACGCCCGCCGTACTGATCGATGATCGCGATATGGAGCCAGCTCCGATGCGCAGTGTTGCCATTTTTTCAGCCTATCCACCCGGTCGGCACGGAACCCGGAGTTGGCTGTGAGCCCAGCTCGATCAGACGCTGCCGCCGATGAGGGCGCCGATCACATAGGTCACGGCGAGGGCGAGGATTCCGCCGATGACGATGCGGGCGATGGCCCGCGACTTGGGGCTGTTGCCGAGGTGGGCGCTGAGCCAGCCGGTGATGACGAGGGCGATCAGGACCGCGACGAACGTGGCGCCGATACGGTATTCGGCCGGCGGCAGCAGTACGGCGAGTAGGGGGAGCGCGGCGCCGACGGTGAAGGCGATAGCGGATGCGTAGGCCGCATGCCAGGGGTTCGACACGTCTTGTTCGGTGATGTGCAACTCAACCTCGAGGTGGGCTGCGAGAGCGTCATGCTTGGTGAGCTCGACTGCCACCTGCCGGGCGGTGACGGATGAGAGTCCCTTGGCTTCGTAGAAGCCAGCCAATTCGGCGAGCTCCTCCTCGGGCTCGTTCTCGAGTTCCCAGGTTTCCTTGGCGATGAGGGCGCGTTCGGAGTCGCGTTGGCTGCTCACCGAAACGTACTCGCCGAGGGCCATCGAAATGGCGCCGGCGAGCAGGCTCGCAACCCCGGCGATGAGGATGACGTGGGAGTCGGTGGTGGCTGCGGCAACACCGACGACAAGGGCGGCGACGGAGACGATGCCATCGTTCGCGCCGAGAACACCGGCGCGCAGCCAGTTCAGCCGGGAAGCGAGGCCGGCGGCGTGCGGTTCCACCGCTTGAGCAAGATCAGTCATAGTACTAGATAAGCACCCAGCGGGAGCGTCGTCCAGCAAGGTGTGGCTAGCCTTCGCGGTGGCGTTTCGTGGCAGCACGGCGGTGTTTCGGCAGCTCTGCGAGTGCGCCCTGACGCTCGAATCACGCGCTAGAGTTTTCACGGGCCGGTATGTCTTGATGTCGAGCTAATTTACGGCGAGGACTGCTGTTACCACTAACCTCATATATCTTCACCGGCGGTGTGATCGCCAAGACGCGGATTGGAAGAGCAGCGTGGATCTTTACGAGTACCAAGCGAGAGACCTTTTTGAGGAATATGGTGTGCCGGTTCTGCCGGGCATCATCGCGGACACCCCCGCCGAAGTACGCGCAGCGGCCGAGAAGCTCGGTGGCGTTGTCGTGGTCAAGGCGCAGGTCAAGGTCGGCGGCCGCGGCAAGGCCGGCGGCGTCAAGGTAGCCAAGACTCCGGATGACGCCGAGGCCGCTGGCCAGGGCATCCTGGGCCTCGACATCAAGGGCCACACCGTTCACCGCGTCATGGTGGCCGGTGGAGCTCGTATCAAGGCGGAGTTCTACTTCTCCGTCCTACTGGACCGCTCCAACCGGTCCTACCTGTCGCTCGCCAGCTACGAGGGTGGCGTGGAGATCGAAGTTCTCGCCGTCGAGAAGCCCGAAGCGCTCGCCTACACGGCCATCGATCCCTCGGTCGGCATCGACCTCGCCGTGGCGAAGCAGATCGCTATCGACGCCAAGTTCCCGGCCGAGCTCGTCGACAAGGTCGCCCCGGTCTTCGTCAAGCTCTACAACGTATTCAAGGGTGAAGACGCGACCCTGGTCGAGGTCAACCCGCTGGTGCTCACCGAAGAGGGCGACATCATCGCGCTCGACGGTAAGGTCACTCTCGATGAGAACGCCGATTTCCGTCACCCGAAGCACGCTCTTCTCGAGGACGCCGCTGCGGCCGACCCGCTCGAAGCCAAAGCCAAGGCTGCCGGCCTCAACTACGTCAAGCTCGACGGTGAAGTCGGCATCATCGGCAACGGGGCGGGGCTCGTCATGAGCACCCTCGACGTCGTCGCCTACGCCGGCGAGAATTTCGGCAGCGTCAAGCCGGCCAACTTTCTCGACATCGGGGGCGGAGCCTCCGCTGAGGTGATGGCCGCCGGCCTCGACGTTATTTTGGGCGACCCGCAGGTCAAGAGCGTTTTCGTCAACGTCTTCGGTGGCATCACCGCGTGTGACGCCGTCGCCAAGGGCATCGTGGGTGCGCTCGCCGAGCTCGGTTCGAGCGCCAACAAGCCGCTCGTTGTTCGCCTCGACGGCAACAACGTCGAGGAGGGTCGTCGCATCCTCGCCGAGGCGAACCACCCGCTCGTAACACTGGCCGCCACCATGGACGAGGGCGCCGCCAAGGCCGCCGAACTCGCCCACGCAGCGAAGTAAGGGACAACCACGCATGTCAATCTTCCTCAACAAGGACTCCAAGGTCATCGTTCAGGGCATCACCGGAGGTGAGGGCACCAAGCACACCGCCCTCATGCTCAAGGCCGGTACCCAGGTCGTCGGTGGCGTCAACGCCCGCAAGGCCGGTACCACCGTCGTGCACGGCACCGTCGAGCTGCCCGTTTTCGGCACGGTCGCCGAGGCCGTCGAGAAGACCGGCGCCGACGTGTCGATCATCTTCGTGCCGCCGGTGTTCACCAAGGACGCCGTCATCGAAGCGATCGATGCCGAGATTCCGTTGCTCGTCATCATCACCGAGGGTGTTCCCGTGCAGGACTCGGCCGAGTTCTGGGCCTACGCCATCAAAAAAGGCAACAAGACCCGCATCATCGGCCCGAACTGCCCCGGCATCATCACGCCCGGTGAGGCACTCGTCGGCATCACGCCGGCGAACATCACGGTCAAGGGCCCGGTCGGGCTCGTCTCCAAGTCGGGTACCCTCACCTACCAGATGATGTACGAACTGCGCGACCTCGGCTTCTCCACCGCGATCGGTATCGGTGGCGACCCCATCATCGGCACCACGCACATCGATGCCCTCGAGGCCTTCGAGAACGACCCGGAGACCAAGGCGATCGTCATGATCGGCGAAATCGGCGGCGACGCTGAAGAGAAGGCCGCCGAGTACATCAAGGCGCACGTCACGAAGCCGGTCATCGGCTACGTGGCCGGTTTCACCGCCCCCGAGGGTAAGACCATGGGCCACGCCGGCGCCATCGTCTCCGACGGAGCCGGAACCGCTCAGGGCAAGAAGGAAGCCCTCGAAGCCGCCGGAGTCAAGGTAGGCAAGACGCCGAGCGAGGCTGCGAACCTGCTGCGTGAGGCACTCGCCGCACTGTAATTCACTGTCGGAAGGGGCTCGCCGAAATTTCGGCGGGCCCTTTCTGCATGGGTGGGCGCGTGCTGGTGAGCATTATCGGCCCGGCGATATAGGCTCGCAACGGATGAACCGCATAACGACCGCCCTGCTCGCCGCTCTCGAGGCTCTACTTATCGTTGCCATTGGCATCGGTATCGCGATGGTGCCGCTCACCGTGCTCTGGGCCGCCCACTTCGGCCTCTCTGTGGAATGGTTCGTCTTCTGGCGCGCTGCCGCTGATATCTGGTTGCTCGGCAACGGCGTCGACCTCACGGTGCAGCTTGGCCCTGACGTCGCCGCTGCGCTCGCCCTGACCGGCGCAGACACCCCTTTTCTCATCTCGGTGGTGCCGCTCGGCTTCGCAATGCTCTCGGTGCTGATGGGCGTGCACACTGGCCGTCGCGCCGCCGAGACCCCGCACCTCGTCACCGGCGTCGGCGTCGCCGTGGGCACGTACGCAGTTCTCGCCGCGCTGGTGACCGTGTCCGCGGTGTCGGAAACGGTTGCGCCCAACCAACTGCAGGGGCTCGTGCTGCCGACGCTCATCTATGCTGCCGGGGTTCTGGTGGGGGCGGAACTGGGGCGGCGCAAGACCGCGGGGGCGGTGGTGGGCTTGGATCGGGTGAACCGCGGTATCCGCTCGGCCTACCAGCGGATACCGCACACCGGTCGCACCGTCATCGAGGGTGCACTGCGCGGTGGAACAGCCGCCGCCGCGGGCGTGCTGATCGTGTCGGCCGTGGCTGTTGCCGTGCTCATCGCGGTCAATTACGCGACCATTATCGGGCTCTATGAGGCGGTGCAGGCCGGTATCTTCGGCGGCGCTACCATCACCCTGGCGCAGCTCGCACTCATTCCCAACCTCGTTATCTGGGCTGCCGCGTGGTTCGTCGGGCCAGGCATCGCGCTCGGCGCTGGCACCACCGTCTCGCCGATCGGCACCGTCGTGGGAACCCTTCCCGGCCTGCCTCTGTTCGGCGCCCTCCCGCAGGGCACCCCGACGTACGGCTTTCTCGGGTTGCTTGCGCCCGTTCTGATCGGTTTCGTTTTCGCTGTCGTGACCCGGCAGTTTTTGGACCGCGCTGGGGTCCCCGAGAGAACCACGCGAGCACACGTTTTCACCGGCCTCGGCATGGGCGTCGTCGCCGGCACACTCCTCGGCCTGCTCGCCTGGTGGTCGGCCGGCGCGATGGGCCCGGGTCGACTGGTTCAGGTCGGGCCGAATCCGCTACTGGTCGGCGCGCTCGCCGCCGCCGAAATCGGCGTCGCTGCGGCACTCGGCATGCTCGCCGGCCGGGTACGGCTCCCCTCTCGGCGCTCCGCCAAACGGTAGGCTCAAGATCGTGCTGTCTATTGTCGTGCTGATCTCCGGTGGAGGATCCAACCTGCGAGCCCTGCTGGAAGCGTCAGAAGACGCCGAGTTTCCGGCACGAATCGTGGCGATCGGAGCTGATCGTGACGCCGACGGGCTCGAGCTCGGCGTCGAATTCGGTGTCCCCGCCTTCTCCGTCCCGTTCTCCTCTTTCGCTGACCGGGCGGCCTGGGGCGACGAACTGCTCGCGCAGATTCAGCAGTGGCAGCCCGACCTGGTTGTGCTCAGCGGCCTGATGCGGCTGCTGCCGCCGCGCGTGGTCGCCGCCCTGTCGCCAAACCTGATCAACACCCATCCCGCTTACTTGCCCGAGTTTCCGGGGGCGCACGCCGTGCGCGATGCCCTGGCCGCTGGCGCGGTTCGAACCGGAGCGAGCATCATCGTGGTCGACAACGGTGTCGACGCTGGCCCCATCCTGGTTCAGGAGCGCGTCGACGTTCTGACCGGCGACACCGAAGCTTCCCTGCAGAATCGCATCAAGATCGTCGAGCGGCGCCTACTCATCCAGGCTGTGCTCGACATCGCCAACGGACACATGAACCTCAAGGAGAACAGCAACGCATGATCGCTCACACCAGCGCGCCCAGCTCGTACCGTAACCGGGACCAGATCGTGATCGAGCGTGCGCTCATCTCCGTTAGCGACAAGACCGGACTGCTCGAGCTCGCCGCTGCACTGACAACCGGAGGCGTCGAAATTGTTTCCACCGGCTCCACCGCGGCCACCATTCGCGCCGCCGGCTACGACGTCACCGACGTCTTTTCGGTTACGGGCTTTCCGGAATCGCTCGACGGCCGGGTCAAGACCCTGCACCCCGGGGTGCACGCCGGCATCCTCGCCGACCTGCGCCTCGAAGCGCACGAAGCGCAGCTGACCGAGCTCGGCATCAAGGCCTTCCAGCTTGTCGTTGTCAACCTGTACCCCTTCGTCGAAACCGCCCTGAGCGACGCCGAACCGGCCGATGTGATCGAGCAGATCGACATCGGCGGACCGGCGCTCGTGCGGGCATCCGCTAAAAACCACGCCAACGTGGCCATCGTCGTCGACCCGGTCAACTACGGTGAGATCATCGAAGCCATGGCCGCGGGTGGCTCAACGCTCAAGCTGCGTCAGAAGCTCGCCTCGCTCGCCTTCGAGCACACCGCCGACTACGACCTGAGCGTTTCGGCCTGGTTCACCGAGAACGTCTACGACCAGTGGCAGGACGACACGGAGGCGCTCGATGAAGACGCCACCTTTGACGACGACGATGACGACGACGACGATGATGACGACGAGTCGCCGTTCCCCGAGGGGCTCGGCATCGAGGTCACTCGCGACGCGATCTTGCGCTACGGCGAGAACTCGCACCAGGCAGCCGCGCTCTACGTCGGGGACGGTGGCCGCGGCATCGCGCAAGCCCGGCAGCTGCACGGCAAAGAAATGTCGTACAACAACTACGTCGATGCGGATGCCGCGGTGCGCGCCGCCTTCGACTTCAGCGAGCCGGCCGTTGCGATTGTCAAGCACGCCAACCCCTGCGGCATCGCCATCGCCAAGCCCAATGCACCGGATCCCATCGCATCCGCCCACCTGCGCGCGCATGCCTGCGACCCAATCTCCGCGTTCGGCGGCGTGATCGCTGCGAACCGCGTGGTCACTCTGGGTATGGCCGAAACCATCAGCGAGATCTTCACCGAAGTGCTCGTCGCCCCCGGCTTTGAACCGTCAGCAGTGGAACTGCTCACCAAGAAGAAGAACATCCGCCTGCTTGAGCTGCCCGCCGACTATGAGCGTTCTTCGCTCGAACTGCACCAGATCTCCGGCGGCCTGCTCGTGCAGGAGACCGACAGCTTCGAAGACTTCAGCTCAAACGGTTGGACTCTCGTAGCGGGTCCCGAAGTGGATGCCGCCACCCGCGCCGATCTGGAATTCGCCTGGAAGTCCTGCCGCTCTGTGAAGTCGAACGCTATTCTGCTTGCGCACGCCGGGGCATCCGTCGGGGTAGGTATGGGCCAGGTCAACCGGGTCGACTCCTGTCACCTCGCCGTGAGCCGCGCCGGCGAACGGGCCGCGGGTTCGGTCGCCGCGTCGGATGCGTTCTTCCCCTTCGCCGACGGCCTCGAAGTGCTGCTCGACGCTGGCATCGCCGCCGTCGTGCAGCCCGGCGGATCGGTGCGCGACCCCGAGGTCATCGCCGCAGCCACCGCGGCGGGTGTCTCGATGTACTTCACGGGAGAGCGCCACTTCTTCCACTAGGTTTCCACCCACGAAAAGCACCTTCGACGTTGAATCGGGGGTGCTTTTTGGGTAGTCCGCACGCCCACCGGTTATCCTGAACGCGGCGGTGCCACACACCGGCGCCGCCACACTCGGCCCACAAGGCCCGAAACAACGGAGTTTCCATGACCCTCACGCACCCGGCAGCAGCCCTCGATTCCCTCGCGCAGATTCCACTTTCCCATGAAAAAGTATTGATCGAAACGGGAAAACGATCTGGGCTGATGATCACGGTGGCCATCCACTCGACTCGTCTCGGCCAGGCCCTCGGCGGCGCGCGCCTCTGGCAGTACGCAAGCTGGACCGACGCGGTCGCCGACGCCCTGCGCCTCTCCGCGGCCATGACCCTGAAAAACGCGGCCGCCGGTCTCAACCGCGGCGGTGGTAAGTGCGTCATCTATCTGCCGCTCGGCACGGTGCTGACCGACGCCGGGAAGCGGCTGGCCATGCTCGACCTCGGCGATGCCATCGAGAGCATGAAAGGCGCGTACATGACGGCCGAAGACGTCGGAACGAGCGCCGAGCTCATGGCCATCGTGGCCGAACGCACGAGCCACGTCTGCGGGCTGCCTGCCGCGAGCGGCGGCGTCGGCGAGCCAGCGGATGCCACAGCGGCCGGCGTGTACGCGAGCATCGAATCCACCCTGGAGGCGCTGTTCGGCAGTCGCGAGGTGCGCGGCCGCCACCTGGTGATCTCGGGCCTCGGCCAGGTTGGTGGCCGCGTTGCAACGGCCGCCGCTGCTGCTGGCGCCACCCTCACCGTCACCGACATCAACCCCGACAAGCGCGCCCTCGCCGATGAACTCGGCGCCCGTTGGGTGCCGGTCGCTGATGCGCACCGGGTGCATGCCGATCTGTTCGTGCCGTGCGGCCTCGGTGGTGTGCTGACATCCGCCGTGATCGCGGAGTTGAACGTGCTCGGCATCTGCGGCGCAGCCAACAACCAGCTTGAGAATCCGGCCGGCGCCGCCCAGTTAAATGCGCGGGGCATTCTCTGGGCGCCCGATTTCGTCGTCAACGCCGGCGGCGTCGTCTACCTTGACCTGGCGAGCGAACCGAACGCCGATCGCGCCAAGATCACCGAGCGCGTTGCGGGCATCGGGTCCGTGCTCACGCAGATCTTCACGGATGCCAGCGCGAGCGAGATCACGACCCTCGCGGCCGCCGAACTGCTCGCCGTGACCCGCCTGAACGCCGCCAGCTAGGCTGCTCACGGCAGGAACAAGGTTTATTCGCGCAGGTCGACCGGGATGGTGGGCACAACGCGGGCGGCCACACGACGCTCCTTCAGCGTGGTGCGACCGGCCTTGGCCAGCTCGGTGAGGATCGGAATTCCGGAAAGCAGAATGATGCCGATGATGAAGTACTCGGAGTACGCCTCGACAAACGCGATCTGACCGAGGAAGAAACCGATCAGGGTGAGGCCGACGCCCCAGGCGAAGGCGCCAATCGCGTTGTAGGTCACAAAGCTGCGGTAGCGCATCTTGCCGACGCCCGCGGCAACCGGCACGAAGGCACGGAAGACCGGCAGAAAACGGGCCAGAATGATGGACTTACCGCCGTGCTTGGCGAAAAAGGCGTTGGTGCGCTCGACATTCTTCGGGTTGAAGAACCGGTTCTTCTCACGCGAGAACACTGCGGGACCGGCCTTGCGGCCAATGACGTAGGCGAGCTGGTCACCGGCGAATGCGGCCACGAACACGACCAGGCAGGTCACCCAGATAGGCAGCGGCACGACGCCGGTCGCGGTAAGCAGTCCGACGGTGAACAGCAGCGAATCGCCCGGGAGGAACGACAACACGATGAAACCGGTCTCGACGAACACGATAACGGCGACGCCCAGCAGCACGAATGATCCAAACGAGTGGATCAGCCACTCAGAGTCGAGAAAATCGATTCCGAACAGGGTGGGCAGCATGAAGAATCCTTCCAACAAGCGAGCGCGGGGCATGGCCATGCCAACGAGAGGCGCAGACTCCAGACTACGGGACGTGATGCTGGGATATGCGGGGGTGTCCGGGCTCGACGCAGGCATGCCCGCCCGGCGAGCGGATGCTCCCGGTTCAGAAAATACTTGTGTTCTGCCCCCGTTTCCCAATATTCTGAAAGGCTGCCTGTTCCGGGGGCATGTGACAGACATACTTGAGGCGCCCAGGAGGCAGACATGACAAAGACAGCACCGATCACGCTCGCAACGGCTGCGAACCACGGCGCTTCCTTTGGCGCTTCTTTCCCTGCCCGCCTCACCACCCGCGCCGCCGCCGTGGTGACCTGCGCCGGCTAGTTTCGCAGTTGCTCATCAGGGCAGGCACTCAGCATGTGTGCCCGTGAGCCAACTCAGCCGCGCTTTACCGCCGCGCCTTACCGCCGCGCAGGGCACCTCACCACTGCGGTACGTTCTCGTTGGCACTGCCAGCCCATTTTCGGCACGCTATCGGCGACCAGAATCATCCCCTGCCCGGCGCAACCCGAGGCGCGGCCGCACCACAATCAGGACTGGACCATGACCACCACCGCATCGAAGGCACCGCCGCCGCCCACCAATGACGCCCCAGTACGCAGCAACACCTTTCGCAGCCTGCAACGGCTCCACCCCTACGCCAAACCGGCCCTGCCGCGCATCTACTGCGGCATGGTCGCGGCGCTTCTTGCCGGTCTCGTGGCCCTGGCCATACCGCAGGTGCTGGCCTGGCTCGTCGACGGCCCGCTCAGCGCGGTAGGGAACGGCGACAGCGCCGTACAAATCTGGCCAGCCGTGTGGATGGTTCTCGGACTCGGTGTGCTCGAGGCGATCATGATCGCCCTGCGCCGCTGGTTCGTACTCACCCCGGGCACTCACATCGAGGCGCGCATGCGCAACCATCTCTATGCCCGGCTGCAGGACCTGCCGGTGAGCTTTCACGACCGCTGGCCGAGCGGGCAGCTGCTCTCGCGCGCGGTGAGCGACCTCAACCTCATTCGCCGCTGGGTGTCGTTCGGGCTCGTGCTGCTCGTGGTCAACTTCCTCACAATCGTCGTCGGCGTCGTCATTCTGCTCTGGATGCATTGGCTCCTCGGCGTGATTTTCGTGGTCTGCTCGATTCCGATCTGGATCTACGGCTACGTCTTCGAGGAGAAGTACTCCGTGATCGCCCGGCGCAGCCAGGACCAGGCCGGTGACCTCGCAACCGCCGTCGAAGAGTCCGTGCACGGAATTCGCGTGCTCAAAGCGTTCGGCCGCGGGTCGTTCGCGCTGAAGAACTTCGCCTCGCAGGCGGAAAGCCTGCGCGGCACCGAGATTGAGAAGGCCCGCGCCATTGCGGGCATCTGGCTCTGGTTGCTGCTCGTGCCCGACGTTGCATTCGCGTTCTGCCTCGTGGTCGGCGTCTGGCTCACCAGCCAGGACGACCTGAGCAGCGGCGAGCTGCTGGCCTTCTTCGCCACCGCCACCGTGCTGCGGTTTCCCGTGGAATCGATCGGGTTCCTGCTCTCGATGACCTTCGACGCGCGCACTGCGACCGACCGCTTCTTCGACATTCTCGACACCCCGAACGAGATCACCGACCCGAAGGAACCGGCCACCGTGGCGGCACCGCTCGGCCGGCTCGCGTTCGATAACGTGCATTTTCGCTACCCGGACTCGCCCGAGCGCTTTCCTGACCTGCTCAACGGCATCGACCTCGTTCTCGAGCCGGGGGAGACCATGGCGCTCGTCGGCCTCACTGGAAGCGGCAAGTCCACACTCACGGCCCTCACCACCCGGCTGTATGACGTGACTGCGGGCGCCGTGACGCTCGACGGTGTCGACGTGCGGGCGCTGCGCCGCGAGGAACTGCGCAGCCACCTCGCGATGGCATTCGAGGATGCCACCTTGTTCTCGGCATCCGTTCGTGACAACGTTCTGCTCGGTCGCGCCGACCTGGCCGACAGCAGCCCCGAAGCGGATGCCGTACTCGCGCAGGCCCTACAGATCGCGCAGGCCGATTTCGTGCACGACTTGCCCCTCGGCGTCGACACCCTCGTCGGCGAAGAGGGAATGAGCCTGTCCGGCGGGCAGCGGCAGCGTCTGGCGCTTGCCCGCGCGGTCGCGGCGCGGCCATCCGTTCTCATTCTCGACGATCCGCTGTCGGCGCTCGATGTGAACACCGAATCGCTCGTGGAGAACGCGCTGCGCGAGGTGCTCGTCGACACCACAGCGCTCATCGTGGCGCACCGACCATCAACGGTCATGCTCGCCGACCGCGTGGCACTGCTCGAAGACGGCCGCATCACCGCCGTCGGAACGCACTCCGAGCTACTGCGCACCAGCGCGCACTACACCTTCGTCATCTCCAGCCTCGAAGACGAAGAACGCAGAGAATCGAACCGAGCGGAGGAAAAGCTGTGACCGTCAGTGGTGTCAAGGGCGAGGAACGCCATAACTTCACCAAGGCCGAGAGCAAGCAGATTCGCGCGCGTTCGCTGCGGCTGCTCGGCTCGCTCCTCTTGCCGGTGCGGGCCAAGGTCGTGCTCGCCATGCTCATGGTGGTTGTCTCGACTGCCGCCCAGGTCTCCGGTCCAGCGCTGATTGCCTTCGGCATCGACCGCGGCTTGCCCGCGCTGCTGGAGCAGGATTGGCTGCCGCTGGCTGCGACCGGCGGCGTTTATCTCGTGGCCGGGGTGCTGGGCGCGTTGCTGATCGCCTGGTATACCGTGCTGTCGGCCCGCATCAGCCAGGCCGTGCTGATCGACCTGCGCAAGCGGGTATTTTTGCACACGCAGAAGCTCAGCCTCGAATTTCACGAGTCGTATACCTCCGGCCGCATCATCTCGCGCCAGACCAGTGACCTCGATGCCATACGCGAACTGCTTGATTCCGGCATCAACCAGCTGGTGCAGGGCATCCTCTATATGTCGTTCACCGCGATCGCCCTGGTGTTGCTCGACGGCACCAGTGGACTCGTGCTGCTCGGCGCCGTGCTTCCGCTCGTCATTCTCACGCGCTGGTTCCAGGTGCGCTCGCAGAGTCTGTTCCGGCAGTCGCGGGTCGCGTCGGCGAGCCTGATCGTGCGTTTCGTCGAGACGATGACCGGCATCCGCGCGGTGAAGGCGTTTCGCACCGAGAAGCACAACGAGACCGTATTCGGCAAGCTCGTCGAAAGCTACCGCATGGTCAACGCGCGCGTCATCCAGCTGTTCGGGGTGTTCGACCCTGGGCTCGTGCTGATCGGCAACGTGACGGTCGCGGCCGTGTTGCTGGTCAACGGTTTTCGGGTCGCTGACGGCCAGCTGGCCATCGGAGCGCTGCTCGCGACGCTGCTCTACACCCGCCGGTTCTTCGACCCGATGGAGGAGATGGCGATGTTCTACAACTCCTACCAGTCGGCCGCTGCGGCGCTTGAGAAGATCTCCGGCGTGCTCGAGGAGCGCCCTGGCGTGCCCGATCCAGTCGCCCCGGTGGACCTCTGGGAGGCTCATGGTCGGGTGCGGTTCGACAACGTGCAGTTCGCGTATCAGGCGGATCGGGAGATCCTGCCGCACTTCGACCTCGATATTCCGGCCGGGCAGACCATCGCTCTGGTCGGGTCGACCGGAGCCGGTAAGTCGACGCTCGCCAAGCTGATGAGCCGGTTCTACGACCCGACGGATGGCCAGGTTCGGCTCGATGACGTAGACCTGCGTGACCTGCACCCCAAAGACCTGCGGCGCGCGATCGTCATGGTCACCCAGGAGGCCTACCTGTTCAGCGGTTCGGTCGCCGAGAACATCGCAATCGGCAAACCGGATGCCTCGGCGCAGCAAATTTGCGCTGCCGCGGCTGCCGTCGGTGCTCACGAATTCATCGAGAATCTTCCGAATGGCTATGACACCGATGTGAACAAGCGTGGCGGGCGCGTGTCAGCCGGACAACGCCAGTTGATCTCGTTTGCGCGCGCTTTTCTCGCCAACCCGGCGGTGCTCATCCTCGATGAGGCCACATCGTCGCTCGACATCCCGAGCGAACGGCTCGTGCAGGAGGCGTTGCAAACCCTGCTCGCTGATCGCACGGCCGTGATCATCGCCCACCGCCTGTCGACGGTCGCGATCGCCGATCGGGTGCTCGTGATGGAACACGGTCGCATCGTGGAGGACGGAACCCCGAATGACCTCATTTCGGGAACCGGCCGTTTCGCGACCATGCACGCCGCCTGGCGCGAGTCTCTCGTGTAGCCACTCCAGGGAGACGGCGAGCGTCTTCGTCGCTCCCGGAAACGGACCATTCTCGGACCACGACGGTCGTGCACATCGAACGTCGGGTTCGGTAGTCCTCGTGCCGATGACCCGGTTGCGGGTTGTCCCCGGCGACCTGTTCGAGACCGCCGTTTCGTGACCCGCAGGTGTGCTCAGCGCTAGCGGCAGGTGAACCGTGCGGGTGGACGTCTAGTCTTCGTAGTCGCCATCCCGCTTCGTCCACGACGGAACCAATTCGTCACTTTCGGAACGAGGGACGAGGTGAAAATGAGCATGGAAGACTGTCTGCCACCCAGCCGATCGGTTGGACTGAAACAACGTCAGCCCGTCGGGTTGTAGGCGGTCTTCCAGTCGCCGAGCCACCCGTTGCAAGCCCACTCCGAGACACGCAGCCATGTCGGGGTGCAGATCCCACAGATATTTCACATGCTGCTTCGGCACCACAAGGGTGGTCACAACACGGTGACAGATATTGCATGCAACATGAACGGATCCGGACCTCTAATTCGGAGGCGTCGCTCGCCGCCTCGAACGGTCGGAGCGTACGCCGCTGCGGCACGGGCGCCGGAATGACCAACAGCTCGAGCGCCACGCACGCAAGGGGAACCCTCCGCGGGACAGTGCACCTCAACTTGCCGCAGATGTTGTCGAGCGGCGGTCTACCGCGATTCCGGCCGGGCGGCCAGAGACGAACTTGCGCAGTAACGTGTTGACGCTCTCAATCTCAACAGCAGTCATCGATTGCTCGATGAAGCTATGAAGTACGGCTTCGACGCCCCGAATACTGACTTCTTTCTCCCGACCGGTATCCGTCAGGGAGAGGATCACTCGGCGCCGGTCGTCGAGCGCTGGTATCCGCTCGAGCAGGCTCGCGGTCACCAGACCATCCACCAGACGGCTGGGGCTGCCGGTTTCACAAACAAGCAACACTCCGAGGTCGACCAAGGAAAGAGGACCGTGATCGGCCACCACCCGAATCACCTCAGCTTGGGATGGTGATACACCGAGGGGGCGAAGCAGATCGAGAAGGATCCGGTTGCCGTCACGTTGGGCTGCGAGAACGAGATATCGCAGCTCTTCGGATGCATTCATGATGCGCTGAATTCGGCCGAATCGCGAACCCCTTGGACGCTGTCGACGAAGGTGCGGATGGCGTTCGAATACAGGGTGGGATGAGTGAAGCGGAACATGTGACCCGTTTGGGGCAACACGATCTCCGACGAGCCGCGAATGCCGTCAAGCAGTTGGCGCGCAGCTTCCGCGCCGACCAGTCGGTCATCTGCTGGCGTCAGCACGAGCGTTGGTACATCAACTCGTGCCAGGTCGTTGATCATATTGAAGCGGGTGATGGACGTCACTCGCGCCGTGTAGCTCGATCGCGGAGTGTTCTGCACAAAGAGGTCTCGGTAGTCGTTTTGAGTGTGCGGTACTTCTGCCTCGGCGTCGAAGTGTGAAGCGAGCTGGAAGGCGTGAAACCGCAGCGTGCCGTGCCCGTAGACGGCGCCATTGGCGAACCTCGACAGTTTCGCGGCGATGCCCTTCCATCTCGGGAGCGGGTTTGCGGCGAAGCCTCCGGAAAGCACGAGTCCCACAAGGCCTGCCGGCTGCCGGGCGGCGAGGGCAAGGCTAATGACGGCGCCGAACGAATCTCCCACCAGAACGTACGACGTGAGACCGTGAACCTGTTCAGCCAGGGCAGTGGCGTAACTTTCAACGTCAGCAACGTCCTCTGGCAGTCGCATTGTGCGCGCTGGAAGACCAACGAGACCGGGGAGCGCGGCTAAGTCCCACGGCGCACCCGAAAAGCACGGCACGCACACGATTGTCGGGAGAACTGTCCCACCGAGATTAGATAATGCATCATTGAATGACATGTCATTAATGTAGCGCACAGCGACAGCCGGATAGCCAATGGCTTCTCCAGTCGAGTCGGTCAGCTCAATCGGGCACGGGACTGAGGGGATCAGCGGGACTGAGGGGACCAACGGGACCGAGGGGCTCGGGGGAGCCGGGGGCGAGTGGATCCGGGGCAGGTTCCTTGAGTTCCACGAAAATGGTATGCGTGGCCGTTTCTCCGATGTTCGCACCGGCATGCTCCTGGGCGGGGAGCCACCGAGCCACGCCCTCCGGGAGCTCAAGGTCGACGGATCGACCATCGGTAGTCAGCCGCCGGGTGAAGGCCGTGAGGGTGAACATGACGCTGTCCGGGTGCCGATGCGGCGTTGTTTCGTCGCCGGGCCGGTCGAGGTACTCGAGCACCCGCACCCGCTCGTTTTCAAAGATCACCCGATAGAACTGCGGGTTGGTAACGACCGGATCGCTCTGCATGTCAGCACGGTAGCACCGCGCCGAAGGCCTGCACAGCAAACCACAGTCGGGTCTTTGGTCACTGGTCAGGCGTGCGGAGGTGGGGCATGCTGGAATCGAACGTTCATTCCCGGGGCATAAACGTTTTCAGAAAGGCTGCCAGACGATGAGTAACCTGAATTCACCTACCCGACCCGCGCTGCCCCCTTCCGATTCAGCGCCCACAACTCCCGGTCGCGTACGGTCAGGGACAGGCCCGGGTGCGATCATCATGCTCGTTCTGGGCACGGTGCTGGGCATGGTCGGTGCTGGCATGCTGTCCGGGGGAACGTCGCTCGCCGTCGCCACGGCGGCCCAGGGAAATGATGGATACTTCACGTCGAAGGCCGAGACCTTCACGACCGATTCGTCCGCGATCACATCGCCGAATTTTGACATTGGCAGAGACTTCAATGTGCCGACCGGAGTCGGATTCAACCTGGCCACGCTGCGCTTGCAAGCCAGCAATGTCGCGACCGACCGGGACGTGTTCATCGGCATTGCGCCACGCGCCGACGTCGATGCGTACCTCGCCGACGTGAACCATAGCGAGCTGCGTGACGTGCAGACGTCACCGTTTCGGGTCGATTACCTCGACGTTCCCGGCACCCAAACGCCCCCCGCTCCCGCCGACCAGACTTTCTGGACCGAATCTGCAGCGGGCTCGGGAGCTCAGGAGATCATCTGGAAACCCGCCGCAGGCGACTGGTCGGTCGTGGTGATGAATGCCGACGCCAGGCCCGGAATCGCGGTGAACCTCGCAGCCGGCGTCCACACCGATCTGCTGGGGCCGATCAGCATGGGGCTCGTCCTGGGCGGTGGCATCCTTTTTCTGCTCGGTGTTCTTCTCGTCGTATTCGGTGCCATCGGCCTCGGGAGAAGGCTCACGCCGACGCCGGGCGCGCCCGGTGCTTTCGGTGATGCTGGCGCGCCAGTGCAGCCGCCCGCCTTCGGCCGAGTGGATGCGACAGGCCCGGTCGCCCCGCAGCGGGTCGCCCGGGCGGCGACCGCGCTACAGGCATCCGTTCTGGGCGCTTCTGACTCGGTCAAACCCGTGTATCCGTCAGCACTGACCGGGGACCTCGACCCTGTGCTGTCCCGTGGCCTGTGGCTGATCAAATGGCTGTTGGCCGTTCCGCACTTCGTACTGCTCGCCGGCCTGTGGTTCGCGTTCCTGGTCACGACGGTGGTGGCGGCGTTTGCGATTCTGTTCACCGGTCGCTACCCGCGTTCGATCTTTCATTTCAACGTGGGCGTGCTGCGGTGGAGCTGGCGCGTGTTGTTCTACGCCTATTCAGCCCTCGGTACCGACCGATACCCGCCATTCACCCTCGCGCGCACCGACTACCCCGCCGACTTCGACGTCGAATACCCCGAGCGACTGTCGCGCGGCCTCGTGCTCGTGAAGAGTTGGCTGCTCGCCATTCCGCACCTGGTGTTGCTCACGGTACTCGTCGGCGGCGGGGCGGCCGGGGCCTACCCCTGGCGAGGCGACGGCGGCGCGGGTGCTGGCGGAACCGACGGGGTGTCGCTCCTCGGCATTCTCGTCGTGGTCGCCGGGGTTATCCTGCTGTTCACCGGCCGGTATCAGCGGCCGCTGTTCAACGTCATCATGGGGGTCAACCGCTGGGTGTTTCGCGTCGTGACGTACACGGCGCTGCTGCGCGACGAATACCCGCCGTTCCGACTGGATCAGGGCCCGACCGAGCCTGCCACCGAAACCGCCGCTCAAACGCCCGCTGGGTCGACGCTGTAGACAGTGCCGGGCCGTTTGACTTGCCGCGGTCGGGCCAGCCGTTCGCTACTTGTCCGACCCAGCCGTGAGGCCGCCCACGATGTACTTCTGCAGGTAGAGGAACAACGCCATCACCGGCAGGGCGGCCAGCACTGCCCCGGCCGAAAAAGCACTCCAGTCGGCGTAGTTCGGATTGGACACCAGCCGGTACAGCCCAACGGCGAGGGTCTGCTTGTCCGGGTCGATCAGCAGCACGCTGGCGACCACGAAATCGTTCGTCGTCGCGATGAACGACAGTAGCCCCACCACCGCCAGAATCGGGGCGACGAGTCGCAGAATGATCGTGAAAAAGATACGAGCGTGACTGGCCCCGTCGATCTTGGCGGCCTCATCGATCGATGCGGGAATGGTGTTGAAGAACCCGTACATGAGGTACGTGTTCACGCTGAGAGCTCCGCCCAGGTACACCATGATCAGCCCGATCTGCGTGTTCAGGCCGATTGCCGGGAAGAGATCACTGATCGTGCTCATCACCAGAAAGATCGCAACGACGGCGAGCAGCTGCGGAAACATCTGCACGAGCACGAGGGTGAGCAGCCCCACGCGGCGACCGGTGAAGCGCATGCGCGAAAAAGAATATGCCGCGAGGGCGCCGAGGAACACGGTGAGGATCGCCGTCGTCGCAGCGATGACGATGGTGTTGCCGAACCACAATGCAAAGGGGGCTTCGGGCGTGCTGAGAATACGAGCGTAGGCATCGAAGCCGATGCGCGAGAACAACTGGTTCGATCCGGTGAGGGTGCCTTGCGGATTGAGCGACGCCGACAGCACATACAGCAGCGGAAAGCCGGAGAACACGACCATGACGATGCCCACCAGGTGACGCCAGCCGGTGCGAGCAAACCAGCGCCGAAGTGTGAACGGACGTTTGAGCGGGATTACCCGCGTGGCCCCGTCGACAGACATCATCGGTTCAACTCCTCGAGTGCCTTGGTCTTGCGGAACGCGACCACGGAGATGACCGCAACCAGAATGAAGATGATGATCGAAAATGCGCTGGCGAGTCCGTAATCGCGCGCTTGACCGGTGAACGCGACCTTGTACACCATCGAGATCAGGATGTCGGTGGCCCCGACGTTCACATCGGCCGCGGCATCGCGCGGCCCGCCGCCGGTGAGCATGTAAATGAGATTGAAATTGTTGAAGTTGAAGGCGAACGATGCGATGAGCAGGGGGGCAACGGAGACGAGGAGCAGTGGCAGCTTGATCAGCCGGAACACCGCCCAGGGCTTGGCACCGTCGACCGTGGCCGCTTCTTCCAGCTCTGCCGGAATGGATTGCAGCGCTCCGGTGCAGACCAGGAACATGTACGGGAAGCCAAGCCACAGATTCACCACGAGAACGCTGATCTTGGCCAACCACGCATTGGTCAGCCACGGAATCTCAGCGCCGCCGAGTAGAACCTGGTTTACAAAGCCGAAGCTTTCGCTGAGCATTCCAGCCCAGACCAGCGCGGACAGGAACGCGGGAAAAGCGTACGGCAAGATCATGGCGACACGATAAAACTTACGGCCCTTCATGCGCATGTCGTTGAATACGATCGCGAGGAAAAGCCCGAGGAAGAACGTGGTCGCGACCGACAGCGTGGCGAAGGTGATGGTCCACAGGGTCACGCTGATCAGCGGGGTACGGATGCCTTCCTCGGTGAACGCGCGGGCGAAGTTGTCGAATCCCACGTTGATGCGCCAGCCCGGCAGCATCTCCTCGCCAGTTGCGGAAACAAACGCGCCGTCACCGGTGTCGGTGAAGATGGTGCCGGTTTTGGCATCCGTCATCGTGTCGGCCTGCTCGTCGTAGACGAGGGAGGAGAGATACAGGTACGCGCTACTCCCGTCGTTGGTGCGCAGGGCGCCGTCGTTCGGATCATCGGAGAACGGCACCGCCAGGGCCGTGATTTCGGTGGTGCGCGACAGGATGTCCTGAAAGCTGAGGGTCGTGTAGCCGGTGAGGCCGACGCCCTCGCCGCCGTCGATGGTGGCGTTGTTGACTTGGGACAGTGGGCTGTCGGCCGAACCGAGGCTGACCTCACCGTTGGGGTCGGTGACCAGAAAGCTCAGGGTGCCGAATTGGTCGAGTACCGTCACCGCGTAGGTGGGGGAGTCGGGCACACGCTCCTGGGCGCTGCTCATCAGCGCCGAGATGGCCTGCGCCTTGTCGCTGTTGTGCCCGGTGCTGTAGTTGGTGAAGCCGATGTAGGCCGTGTAACCGACCACGAAGATTTGGAACACGACGAGAAAGATGACGCCGGGGGTGAGGTACTTGGCCGGTAGCTTGCCGGGCGTGAAATAGATCCAGTTGACGACCAGAGTGACCGCGGCGACGAGCCCGAAGATGATCCACTGCTGCTGAAGGAACAGGATGAACAATCCGTAGAGGGCGATCGCGTCTACGATGCCGAGGAGCGTGATTTTGATCAGGATGGTTTTGAGGCCGCCGGACGCCGCCTCGGCGATCATCGCGGCGCGGTGGTGACGCTTCGACGGTTTCGTTGTGCTGGCATCGGTGTCATCGGTGCGCATAGTTCTGCTTTCAAACGGTGAACGGGTATCTGGCTTGTGGCCGCCGGACGGGCGGCCACAAGCCATTGGGGTAGCGCGGGAACGTACGCTTTCTAGCCGATGGCGCCCTGCACGTCGGCGGCCAGTTTCTGCCATGTGACGGTCGGATCTTCACCGTTGATGATGGCGGCCTGGGCGATTCCCCAGAACTGCCAGACCTGGCCCATGGCAGGGATGGCGGGCATCGGCACGGCTTGAGCGCCTACGGCAGCGAAGCCGGCAACCACGGGATCGGTCGAGGCAGCTTCAACGGATGCCTTCAGCGCGGGAAGCACCTGTCCTGACTCGAACAATGCCGTCTGTACTTCTTCGGTAGCCATGTAGTTGACCAGAAAGTCGTTGGCGGCGACCTTGTTGGCGCTCTGCTCGCTGATGAAGAATCCCTTGACGCCGGCGAAGGGAGCCGCAGTACCCGTTGACGGAGCGGCGATCGGGTCGACGGCGAGATTGATGCCGGCCTCGAGCGCAGCGCCGACGTTCCACGGTCCAGTCAGCCAGAAGGCCGCGTCGCCGGAAGTGAACGCGGTCTTGGCGATGTCACCGGTGATCTCGGTGTTGAACACCCCGGTACCGTTTTTGCCTTGGCTGGCGAGCCAGCTCGCGAACGCCTCGCCGCCGGCATTGCCGATCTCGAGCTTTGTGGCGTCGTAACCACCGGAAGCGTTGGTGCCGAAGACCGGAGCGCCGAAGGAGGTTTCGAATGGGTACAGGTGATACGGGTTACCGTCAACACCCTGCTCGACGAGGAACGGGTAGGTGACCCCGGCGGCCGTGCCTTTGGCGATCATGTCCTCGTAGGAGCTGGCCGCCTCGGGGACGAGGTCCGCGTTGCGCAACAGGGCGAGGTTCTCGACGGCATAGGGCAGCTCGTACACCTGGCCGTCGTAGGTGGACGCTGTGATGGCGACGGGGAGAAAATCGTCGGCCTTGTCGCCGAGTTCGATCGGGCTCACGACCCCATTGGTGACCAGTTCGCCAAGCCAGTCGTGGGCGCCCATGGTGATGTCGGGACCCTTGCCAGTGGGTACCTGCTGAATGAAATCGTCCTTGAGAGTGGCGTTGTCTTTCGAAACGAGATCGACCTCGACACCGGTTTTTTCGGTGTAAGCGGCCGCGGCGGGTTTCAGGGCCTCGACTCGTTCGGCGTCAACCCACACGGTCAAGGTGTTGGTAGACGAGTTGTCACTGTTGGTGTTATCGGACGACGCGGGGGAGCATCCGGCCAGGGCCAGAGATGCGACGACCGCGAGAGCGCCGACTCGGAGCAGGTTCTTGGTATTCACCGTCATTGGTGTGGAGCCTTTCGCAAAATAGTGCCTGCAGCGGTGCAGACCGGCTATGACCGGCTCGTTTTGCAAGCGATTGCACAACGAGCCTGCACTGAGGTTAGTCCAAAATCGGGTTAATTAGGTCACAAAATGACAACAAACTAACCGTCACTCGCATCGGGGGCGAATCATATTGCAATCGCTTGCAGTGTCTATAAAATGTGTAACATATTAACTGCGCCACCAACGAGGGCGGCACGTTTGAGGACTTCATGATCAATATTGCAGACGTCGCGCGTCACGCCGGAGTATCCACGGCCACCGTGTCACGGGCGCTCAGCGGCGGTCATCACGTGTCGCCAGCCACCCGCCTGCGCGTCGAGGCATCCGCTACGCACCTGGGGTATGTCGTGTCGTCGAACGCGTCCAGCCTGGCGTCCGGGCGCATGAAGAATATCGGCGTGGTCGTGCCGTTTTTAAATCACTGGTTTTTCGCGAGTGTCGTCGAAGGCGCCCAACAAGCGCTGCAACGCCACGGGTACGACCTCACTCTCTACAACCTCACCGGCGGACTCGAAGCTCGCCGCAGCGTCTTCGAACACTTTCTGCTGCGTCAGCGAGTGGATGCTGTCATCGCGGTTTCACTCGAGCTCACCGAAAACGAGGTGGCCCGGTTGCACGCTTTGAACAAGCCCCTCGTGGGCGTCGGCGGTCCGCTGGCCGGCGTGCGCACGCTCACCGTAGACGATCTCGCCGTCGCCCGTCTCGCGACGGAGCACCTCATTGCACTCGGCCATACCCGCATCGCGCACATCGGTGGTGACAAGGCATTCGATCTGGATTTCAACCTGCCGACCAACCGGCGCTTCGGCTACGAGGCCGCCCTCGTGGCCGCGGGAATTGAGGCGCGCCGCGATGATTTTCGTCCGGCCGATTTCACCACTGCCGGGGGCTATCAGGCGGCCAAGCAGTTACTTGGGCGGCCGCACGAACGCCCGACCGCCATCTTTGCCGCCTCCGACGAAATGGCCATCGGCAGTATTCTGGCCGCGCGCGACCTTGGCCTCGCCGTGCCAGGGGACGTATCGGTGATCGGTGTCGACGACCATGAACTGGCAGCTTTTTTCGGGCTCAGCACCGTGGCACAGTTTCCGCAACAGCAGGGCGAGAAGGCCGTGGAGGTGCTCATGGAAGAACTCCGACCGCACCCGGAGTCGCGCACTGGGCTCAATATCAACATGCCGTTCGAACTCATCGTGCGGGGCAGTACGGCTCGTCCAGCAATGTAACCTGCACCACGGTTTTACCCCCGCTGCAGCTGTTTGGCGGGCTTGGGCCTAGTCCACTGCGCTCTGGTATTTCGTGCACGGCGCCCAGCGGGCAGCGGCGTAGTCGACGCGGTAGACGGCATCCGTTGTCGCCTTATCCTTGACCACGCAGAGCAGCGGCGTGTGCTCGGCCTCGTAGTGCGGCAGCGCCTGGGCCTCGTGCCCGATCGGCGGATGCCCGCCGGCGCGAATCACCCGCCACCACGCCACGTCAGAGCCAGAGCGAGCCATGACTTGGCCGACAGCGCGGGCGGCACGGGAGCCGAGCTCCGCCGCCACTGCACCATACGTCATCACACGACCCGCCGGGATGGACTCAACCACGCCGAGCACCCGCGAGACGAAGTCATCGGGCTCCGGCGTGGCCATGCGCAGACTGAACGCGGCTCAGAGCTTCAGTGAACCGATGACCTCGCCGTACTGGGTCTCGCCGACGTCGACGAAGCCCAGGCGGTGGAAGAAGGCCTCCGGGCCGTCGGCGCCGGGCTCCCAGATGACGTTGACGTGATCGAAACCACGATCGCGGGCTTCAGCGGCCAGCGCCTCGGCGGCGAATTTGCCAACGCCCTGACCCTGGGTCTCAGCGTTGACGTTGATGCGCCAGATGCAGGCGCGAAACTCTTCGTGCTCGGAGTTAGGGTCGAAGTTGCCGTGGATGAACCCGGCGACGACGCCGCCGAGAAGTACCACGCGCTGCCACGATGTGGCTGGGTTGATCACCGAAGCGGCAACGGAATACGAGACCGGTGCAATGAATTGCTCCTGGCCCGGCTTCAGGCTCAGGTTGTTGGCCGCAACGATGTTGCGTGCGGATAGTTCTTCCAGCGTCAGCTCACCCATGTGATCAGGCTAACGTGCGCCCGGGGTCGCCGGTAGTCGATCAAAGCTTCGGTACCCGCAATTCACTCGCAAATTTATCTCGATGTCAAGATAGTTGTGAGTTTCTAGTAAGCTCGTCGATGGTCGTGACGGCCACACTGAACAAAGAGGAGAAATTTTTGTCGAAGATCAAGGTTGAGGGAACAGTTGTCGAACTCGATGGCGACGAGATGACCCGCATCATCTGGCACGCCATCAAAGAAACGCTCATTCACCCGTACCTCGATATTGACCTCGAGTACTACGACCTCTCGATTCAGAAGCGCGATGAAACCAACGACCAGGTCACGATCGACGCCGCCCACGCCATTCAGAAGCACGGCGTCGGGGTGAAGTGCGCGACCATCACCCCCGACGAAGCCCGAGTGGAAGAGTTCGGCCTCAAGAAGATGTGGCTCTCGCCGAACGGCACCATCCGCAACATCCTCGGCGGCACCATCTTTCGTGAACCGATCGTCATTTCCAACATCCCGCGCCTGGTGCCGGGCTGGAACAAGCCGATTATCATCAGCCGCCACGCCTACGGCGACCAGTACAAAGCCACCAACTTTCGTTTCAAGGGCAAGGGCACGCTCAGCATGACCTTCACGCCGCAGGACGGCAGCGAGCCGTCGACGTTCGAGGTATTCGAGTCCCCTGGCGACGGCGTCGCCATGGGCATGTACAACCTCGACTCGTCGATCACCGACTTCGCTCGCGCCACCCTGGCCTACGGCCTCGAGCGCAACGTGCCGGTCTTTCTCTCGACCAAGAACACCATCCTCAAGGCCTACGACGGTCGGTTCAAAGACATCTTCCAGGACATCTTCGACGCCGAGTTCAAAACCGCCTATGAAGCGGCCGGCCTCAGCTACGAGCACCGCTTGATCGACGACATGGTCGCCTCAGCCATGAAGTGGGAGGGCGGTTACCTCTGGGCCTGCAAGAACTACGACGGCGACGTTCAGTCCGACACCGTCGCCCAGGGCTTCGGCTCGCTCGGCCTCATGACCAGCGTGCTCTCCACCCCCGACGGCAAGATCGTCGAAGCGGAAGCCGCCCATGGCACTGTGACACGTCACTATCGCCAGCACCAGCTCGGCAAGCCCACGTCGACCAACCCGATCGCGTCGATCTACGCCTGGACCCGCGGACTGTCGCACCGCGCGAAGCTCGACAACAACGCGGCCCTGGCTGAGTTCGCGTTGACCCTCGAAGACGTCGTGATCAAGACCGTCGAAAGCGGCAAGATGACCAAGGACCTCGCGCTTCTGGTCGGCCCCGACCAGGGCTACCAAACCACCGAAGAGTTCCTCGCCTCGCTCGCCGAGAACCTGCAGACCCGCCTGGCGTAAGCGCGGGTAGCAGTAGCACTCAAGGCCCTGACCAGTCCTGGTCGGGGCCTTTGTGCATTTGCGAGTGGATGCCGGTCGCGGATGTATCCGGGTGGGGGACGGAGCGGCGGCGTCGGCCGCTGCCGAAACGCGCGAAAAAACGGACAGACCGGGACACCCAGCAGTAGACAGACCGGTCTGATTCGGGAGCTTAGAACGACCCGGACTGTGCACTCGCCCAGGTAACGATCGTGTTACCGAGCAATCTGCGCACTGTACGGGGGCTGAGCTCGTGCGATACGTTCACGATCACGCTCTGCCCCCAACTGCGGCAAAGCGGCCAGCGCACTCCGATCGGATTGGACACGCACGTGAAATCACACTTCAGGCGAATCGCACTCCCGCCCGAAAGCCCGCATTTCGCTCCTCGCTTCGCCACCTACCAACCACTCGCGCAGCCCCGGGGACGCGGAGTGATGGCGCTCGGTGTCACCATGACCCTGGTCGCCGCCAGCGCCCTCGTTGGCGTCAGCGGCGCCGCAGCCGCCCCGATGGCCCCGGGCCTTGGCGGTAGCATCGGCGCCGGCATCGCCGCATCGGCCACCGACTTCACCGATGGTCGCTACATTGTGACCCTGGCCGACGATGCTGTCGCCACCTACACCGGAGGGGTTTACGGGTTCGCCCCGACCACCCCGGATGCCGGCGCCCGCCTCGACCCGCGCAGTCGCGCCTCGGCGAGCTATTCCGGCTACCTAAGTGGCAAGCAGAAGAAGGTGGCGGCATCCGTTGATGCCACGATCGACTACTCCTACACGCTCGCCCTCAACGGGTTCGCCGCCGAACTGACCGCCGAGCAGGCCGCGGCGCTCTCAGCCGAGAAAGACGTCGTGGCCATCACCCCCGACGAGCTCAAGCACGTGACAGCGACCCCGTCGACCGACTTTCTCGGACTCTCCGGCGATGACGGCGTCTGGGCCAACACCGGCGGCACCGATACCGCGGGCGCGGGCGTCGTCATCGGTGTGCTCGATACCGGCCTCGCACCGGAGAACCCCTCCTTTGCCGGTGACGCGCTCGGCAGCACGGCCGGCAGCGCTCCCTACCTCGACGGTGACACGATCACCATGACCAAGAGCGACGGCGCCACCTTCACCGGCGAGTGCGTCACCGGGGTGCAGTTTGCCCCGAGCGACTGCAGCACCAAGATTGTTGGTGCGCGCTACTTCGTGACCGGCTTCGGAGCCGATCGTATCGGCTTTGCCGACACCGGCGAATACCTTTCACCGCGGGATGGCAACGGCCATGGCTCGCACACCGCAAGCACCGCCGGCGGCAACCACGACGTGGCCGCGATCATCAGCGGACTCGACTACGGACTCATCTCCGGTGTCGCCCCGGCGGCGAAGATCGCCGCCTACAAGGTGTGCTGGTCCGGCCCCGACCCGACGCGGTCCACCGACGACGGCTGCGCCACCTCCGACCTGCTGGCCGGCATCAACCAGGCGGTCGCCGACAACGTCGACGTGCTGAACTACTCGATCGGCGGTGGAGCGGCCGACACTACGGTCTCCCCGACCGACCAGGCTTTCCTCGGCGCCGCTGCCGCCGGCATCTTCGTGGCGGCCTCGGCCGGCAACTCCGGTCCCGGTGCGTCCACGCTCGACAATGCCGCCCCGTGGATCACCACGGTCGCCGCGAGCACCATCCCCGGCTACGAAGCCACCGCGACCTTCGGCGACGGCACAGCATACGCGGGCGGATCGATCTCGGTTGACCGTACCCCGGGCGCTACCCCGCTGGCCGCTCCGCTCGTGCGTGGTGACCTCGTCGCCGTCGCCGGCCACGACCCGGCTGATGCCCGGCTCTGCGGCCCCGATTCGCTCGATGCCGCGCAAGTTGCCGGCGTCATCGTGTTCTGTGAACGCGGTGTCTATGGCCGGGTAGCAAAATCGGCCGAGGTACTGAGAGCCGGTGGCATCGGCATGCTCCTGGTGAACCGCGTGCCCGGCTCGGTCGACACCGACGAGCACGCCGTACCCACCGTTCACCTCGACGCCCCGTACTGGGACGCGGCGTTTGGCTACGCGGGCAGCGCCGGTGCATCCGTCGTGTTCACCGATGGCAACACCACCAGCTACACACCGCCGACTCCGCAGGTGGCCGGGTTCTCCTCCCGCGGACCGGTACTCGCCGACGGCAGTGACATTCTCAAGCCCGACGTGACCGCGCCCGGTGTGGCCATCGTCGCCGACGGTCCCAACGCCCAAGATGGCCCGCCGACCTGGCAGTTCCTCTCGGGTACATCGATGTCGAGTCCGCAGATTGCCGGACTCGCCGCGCTGTACCTCGGTGAACGACCACTCGCCACTCCGGGCGAGATCAAGTCGGCCCTGATGACGAGCGCCTACGACACGGTCGACTCTAACGGCATCGCCGTCACGGACCCGTTCACCCAGGGGGCCGGCCACGTCGACCCGACAGAGATGTTCGAACCGGGCCTGCTCTACCTGAACGACACAGCGGACTGGTACTCCTACATTCAAGGCATCGGCTATGACGTCGGCGCCGACCCGGTGGACCCGAGCAACCTCAACCTGGCCTCCATCGCGATCGGGTCACTGACCGCGCCGGAAACCATCACCCGCACCGTCACGAGCACCGAGGCCGCCACCTTCACCGCCCAGCCGGTAACGGTGCCGGGCATCGACGCCGTGGTCTCGCCCAGCACCCTGAGCTTTGGTGCCGCGGGTGAATCGGCCAGTTACACCGTCACCTTCACCCGAACGGATGCACCGCTCGACGAGTTCTCGACCGGCTCGCTCAACTGGGTGAGCGGCGCGGGCACTGTTGTGCACAGCCCCGTTGCCATCCAACCGGTGACGCTCGTCGCCCCCGCCACCGCGGACGGCACCGGGGTGGATGGTTCGGTCGACGTGTCGATCACCCCCGGGGCCACCGGGGACGTGGCACTCAACCTGATCGGCCTCGCGGCCGGGCTGCACCAGAGCGACGCCGCCGACCCGTCAAGCCCGACCACTGGAACCGGCACCGCCGGCGAGGAGTTCCGCTACCAGGTCGAGGTGCCCGAGGGTACCGAGCTCGCCCGGTTCGACCTCGATGCGCTCGATGAGACCGCCGATCTCGACCTGATTGTTTATCGCCTGGACGGCGACGGCGGCGCTCCGGTCGCCGGCTGGCAGTCCGCGACCGGATCGGCCGATGAACGGATCGACCTGGTCTCTCCGGAGGCCGGGTTCTACCAGGTGATCGCGTCGGTCTACAGCGGAACGACGGCGTTCGACGTCAACACCTACTCGGTGCTCGCCGGTGCCAATGCTGGGTCGTTCGCGGCCGACCCGCCGGTCATTTTGGGCCAGCAGGGCGTTACGGCAACGTACGCGCTGTCCTGGTCTGGCTTGACGCCCGAGACCGGGTATCTCGGGCTCGTCGGCTATGGCACCAGCTCGGTGTCAACGGTCGTGTCGGTCGAAAGCGGAGCAGCGCCCGACCCGGAGGCACCCGTGAACACGGCCCTGCCGTCGATCGAGGGCACCGCGGTGGTAGGCCAGAAATTGACCGCCGATCCCGGTCTGTGGGATGTCGCCGGGGTGGAGTACTCCTTTCAATGGCAGGCCGATGGTCGCGATGTAAAGAAGGCCACCAAAGCCGACTACACGCCGACCAACTCACTCGGCGGCACGATGCTCACCGTGGTCGTGACGGCACGGGCCGACGGGTTGCCGGCAGGCACGGCCACCTCGGCCGGGGTCGTTGTGAGGTACGGTGCCACGGTTGACCTCAAGATCGATTCGAGGGCCAATCCGCACTCGACGGGCGTGAAATTCGAGGTGTCGGTGCAGACCGACGCCCCGCGCTCAGTACAGCCTAAGACGGTGCAGGTTCTGGTCGATGACCAGAGCTACGAGATCGCCCTCGATCAGATGGGTCGGGGGTCGCTCACCCTGACCGACCTCAACCGCGGCACCTACACGGTGACCGCGGAGTATGCGGGCAGCGACCTCGTGGCCGCGGCGACGAGCAAGCCGCGCACGCTGACTGTGCGGTAGCTGGGGCGAGGGCCAGGCGCGCGCCGCAGCATCCGTTTCGAAGCGGATGCTGCGGTGCGTTTGCGGTGCGCGCCAACGCGCACCGCTGCCGGACGTACCTGCGGAATGCCCCTATCCGCAGGGCGGTCAGCGCGCTACGGTCACCAGCGAACTGTCCCGCGCATCGGAACAGCGAACCGTTCCTGCTGTGGAACGAGACCACCTCGCACCCTTATCGGATTGGACACCAACGTGAGTTCTTTCTTTAGGCGCACGATGTCTGCGCCGGATTCAGCGCTGAACCCGGCGCCAACATCCCGCACACGTCGCCGCGCCACAATTGCGGCCACCGTCACCCTCGCTCTGGTGGGCGCTTCAGTACTCGTCGGCGGCACCCTGCCCGCCGGCGCTGCCCCCGCTGCGACCGGCCTGTTCGGCAGCATCGCCGCTCCCGGCGGACAACGGATGGACTTCACCGCCGGACGCTACATCGTGACCCTCAGCAACCAGGCTGTCGCGCTGTACCAGGGTGGGATCAACGGTTTCTCGGCGACCATGCCGGATGCCGGAGCCAAGCTCGACGCGCAAAGCCGCTCGGCCGAGACCTACAAGGACTATCTCACCCGACTGCAGAGTGAGGTAGCAGCATCCGTCGACGCCACGGTGGCGTATTCCTACACGCTCGCGGTGAACGGATTCGCCGCTCAGCTGACCGGCAAACAGGCGGCAGCCCTCGCTATCAAGAAGAACGTGGTGTCGGTTGTGCCCGACGCCCTCCGTCACGTGACCGCCGAGTCATCGACCGACTTTTTGCGGCTGAGCGGGCCGACCGGACTGTGGTCCAAGCTGGGTGGATCGAGTGAGGCAGGCAAGGGCGTGGTGATCGGCGTGCTCGACACCGGCATCGCCCCGGAAAACCCCTCCTTTGCCGGCTCATCGCTCGGCACGACACCCGGCGATGAGCCGTGGCTCGATGGCGACACGATCACCATGAACAAAGCCGACGGGACCACCTTTACCGGCACCTGTCAGACGGGTGAACAGTTCACAGCGGATGCCTGCAGCACCAAGGTGATCGGCGCGCGTTACTTTCTCGACGGCTTCGGCGCCGGCCAGATCGGCGACGCGTCAACGGGTGAATATGTCTCCCCGCGCGATGGTGACGGTCACGGTTCGCACACCGCGAGCACCGCCGGCGGAAACGTCGACGTTGCCGCGAATCTGAACGGCGTCGACTTCGGTAACATTTCCGGTGTGGCTCCGGCCGCCAAGATCGCCGCCTACAAGGTGTGCTGGTCCGGCCCCGACAACTCGGTCACGACCGATGACGGATGCACGGACACCGATATTCTGCGTGCCATCGACCAGGCCATCTCCGACGGCGTCGACGTGATCAACTACTCGATCGGCGGCGGCCCGGCCCAGACTACGTTCTCACCCACCGGCCAGGCCTTCCTCGGGGCGGCGGCAGCTGGCATCTTCGTGGCCGCTTCTGCCGGCAATGCCGGACCCACGCCGTCGACCCTCGACAACGCATCACCGTGGATCACCACGGTCGCTGCGAGCACGATCCCGTCCTACGAGGCGACGGCCACTCTGGGTGACGGCTCGCAATACGTCGGTGCCTCGATCACCGTTGACCGCACGCCGGGAGCCACCGCGCTCTCCGGTGATCTCGTGCGCGCCGACCTCGTATCGGTGAACGGCTTCGACCCGGCCGACGCGCTGCTCTGCGCGCCGGATTCACTCGACCCGGTCAAGGTGGCCGGCGCAATTGTGTTCTGCCAGCGCGGCGTCTACGACCGAGTGGCCAAGTCGGCCGAGGTGCTTCGGGCCGGCGGCAGCGGAATGCTGCTGGTCAACCGCACACCGGCTGACGTGGACACCGATGAGCACTCGGTGCCGAGCGTCCACCTGGACGCGAACGCCTTCGATCCGGTCTTCGCGTACTCGGCAACAGATGGCGCAACGGTCACGTTCACTCCCGACAACAGCACCGCCACGCAGACTCCGGTGCCCCAGGTGGCCGGGTTCTCCTCTCGTGGACCGGTTACCGCCGACGGTGGCGACCTGCTCAAGCCCGATATCGCCGCGCCCGGTGTCAGCATCCTGGCCGACGGCGCCAACGCGGCCGGGGCCGACCCGACGTTCGAGTTTCTGTCGGGTACCTCCATGGCCAGCCCGCATATCGCCGGTCTCGCCGCGCTCATTCTGGGCTTTCGGCCGCTCGCGACTCCGTCCGAGATCAAATCAGTCATGATGACGACCGCGAAGGACACGGTCGACGCCAACGGTGACCGGGTGACCGACCCGTTCGCGCAGGGTGCTGGGCAGGTCAATCCCTCGTCCTTCGACTTTCCGGGCCTGGTCTACCAGAGCGGCCCGGCCGACTGGCTGGCCTACCTGCAGGGAATCGGATTCGACGCCGGCGTAGAGCCGATCGATGCGAGCAACCTGAACCTGCCGTCGATTCAGATCGGAGCGTTGACCGCGCCCGAGACGATCACCCGCACGGTCACCGCAGTGCGGGTCGGCACCTACACGGCCCTGCCGATCGTGATTCCCGGCATCAACGCTGTCGTTTCGCCGGCCGAGATGACGTTCGGCGCGGTCGGTGAGAAGCAGAGTTACACGGTGACGTTCACTCGAACGGATGCTCCGCTCGACGTGTACACGACCGGCGCGCTGGACTGGGGCTTCGGAAACGGTGGCTCGGGTGACCCGGGCGACTTCTTCGACGTCGTGCACAGCCCAATCGCCATTCGTCCGGTCACTGTCGTCGCCCCGACCGAGGTGGCTGGCGCCGGAGTGGACGGTACGGTCGACGTGACCGTGGCCCCAGGTGGTTCAGAGCCAGTGGCGCTGAACCTCGCCGGCCTCGCCAACGGAGTACATCAGAACAACGCCGACGACCCGTCCAGCCCGCACACCAATATGGGCACGACCGGCGATCAGTTCACCTACGAGGTGGAGATTCAGGAAGGCCGGCTGGCCCGGTTCGATCTGAACGCCGTCGATGATTCAACCGACCTCGACCTGTTCGTGCTGTTGCTCGACGGCCCCGGTGGCGACCCGGTTGCCGGCTGGCAGTCGGCCACCGGGTCGGCCGACGAGCACGTCGACCTGAACGACCCCGAGGCCGGTTTCTACCAGGTGGTCGTTGACGTGTTCTCCGGTTCGACCGCGTTCGATGTGAACACCTTCTCGGTCTCGTCGGGGGAGCCCAGCAATGGATTCACAGCGACCCCGCCCGCGATCCAGGGACCGCAGGGCGTTCCGATCACGTATACGCTGAGCTGGGCCGGCCTCGTGCCGAACACGCCGTACCTCGGTGTGGTCGACTATGGCGACAGCGCTGCGTCGACGATCCTCACCGTGGCTGCCAGCCAGGGCGGCCAAACGGATGCCCCGGTGAACACGGTGGCGCCCATCGTGTCGGGTACGGCAGAGATCGGGTCGGTACTGACCGCTGACCCCGGCCAGTGGAACACCGAGGGCCTCGCCTTCGGCTACCAGTGGCAGAGCAACGGCGTCGACATCGCCCGTGCTGCCTCGGCGACCTTCACACCGACCAAGGCGCTCGCCGGAACCACATTGACCGTGGTGGTGACCGCCACGGTACCCGGCGGGCCGAGTACCACGGCGACGTCGGCCGGGGTCGTCGTGAAGTATGCCGCGAAGGTAGCCCTGAGTATCAACCACCGGGCCGTCTTCTTCTCCAGCCGGGTCACGGTGTCCGTTACGGTCAGCAGCAAGGGTGCGGTCGGCGACATGGCGACCGTGACAGTCGATAAGCGCCGGTTCACCGTGGCGCTCGACGCAAATGGGCGCGGCAGCATCACGCTGCCGAAGCTCGGTCGTGGCCTGTACAAGGTCGTCGGGCACTACGCCGGCAACGACGTGGTCGCCGCCGCGACGAGCCCGGCGCGTTCCCTGCTGATCGTGCGGTAGTCCCGCCGCTTACCCGCACCCCGGGCCCCGTCTCTCTCTGGACGGGGCCCGGGCCCCGTCCGTGGGCCCAGGTTAGAAACTGGGCCGGTGGTCAAAAGGTGGGCCCGGGCTCGGCACGGGGCGAGGTGCGGGGGCGAGGTGCGGGGGCGAGGGGCGAGGTGCGGGGCAGCTTAGGCTGGAGGGATGCGAGTGGCGGAATGGATGCGGGGGCGACGCCGGGCATCCGCTGTACCCGAAGTAGGCCCAGGCAGCATGAGCTCGAAGCCTCGCTTGAATCGCGACGTGATCGTGCTCGGCGTCATCGCCTTCTTCGTGATGGTGGGGTTCGGCGTTGTCGTTCCGGTGCTTCCGGTCTATGTGCAGAGTTTTGGGGTGGGCAACCTCGAGGTCGGGGCGGTCGTCTCGGCGTTCGCGCTCATGCGTTTCGTGTTCAGTCCGGTCTGTGGGCGCCTGATCGACTGGGCGGGGGAGCGCACCGTGCTGGCAATCGGCATCGGAATCGTCGCCCTGTCCAGCGGGCTGGTCGGCGCCGCAGACAGCTACCTGCAACTGCTGCTGCTGCGCGGCGCGGGCGGTATCGGCTCAGCCATGTTCTCGGTGTCGGCGATGACGCTGTTGCTGCGCACGGCGGAACCGGGCCGACGGGCCCGCGCGATCGGCTTCTATCAGGGCGGATTTCTCATCGGCGGCATGGCCGGCCCGGCGATCGGCAGCCTGCTCGTCACGATCTCCCTGACGGCGCCCTTCTTCTTCTACGCTGGTACCCTCACCGTGGCTGGCCTGGTCGGGCTGTTTCTCTTGCGCTCGGGCGGGCGAAGCGGCGCGCTGGCCGGAGGCGACGCATCCGTCGTGCGCACGCCGTTTCGCACCGTGCTGCGCGATGAGCGGTTTCGCGCGGCCTGCATCGCCAACTTTGCCCAGGGCTGGACCTCGCTCGGGGTGCGCACGACACTCATTCCCCTGTTCGTCGTCGTGGTTCTCGGCGGAACGAGTTCGTGGACCGGAATCGCCCTCGCCGCCGCCGCCGTGGCCCAGGCCCTCGCCCTCGCTCCGGCCGCCCGCTTTGTCGACACCGTTGGGCGTAGACCGGCCATCATTGGGGCGTTCACTATCGCCGGACTCGCGATTGTAGCGATCTCGTTCTCACCGAATATCTGGGTTCTCGGCGCCCTGCTCTGCGTCTACGGAGTTGCCGCCGCGTTCATGGGCACGGCGCCGGCCGCAGCCGTAGGCGATGCCGCCGGTGCGCACGGGGGCCGCCCGGTGTCGGTGTTCTCCATGTGCGCGGACGCCGGTGCGATCGTCGGTCCGCTCGTCGCGGGCCTGCTCGTTGACACCTTCTCGTTCTCGGCCGGGTTCGCGGTCGGCGGGATGTTCCTTGTCATCGCGGCCATCTATGCAGTGCGGATGCCGGTGGAACGGCGCGTCTGAGAATTTGGGAATGAAACCCGATATGCATGCGTTTGCATCAATATCGAACGTTTGATTTGCCAAAGAGAGGACCTCATGACCGTCCAGACCACCGGACTGCACCATGTCACCGCGATCGCGGGCGCCCCACAGAGCAACATCGACTTCTACGTGACCGGGCTCGGCCTGCGCCTCGTCAAGAAAACCGTGAACTTCGATGACCCGGGAACTTATCACCTTTACTACGGCGACGATTCCGGCCGACCCGGCTCACTGCTCACTTTCTTTCCCTGGACCGGTATTCAAAGCGGTCGCATCGGCGCCGGCCAATCGACCACGACCGCGTTCTCGGTTCCGGCCGGCAGCATCGGCTGGTGGAAGGACCACTTCGCCAAGCTTGGCGTGGAGTCCGACGTGACCGGGCGCTCCTCCCACGAGGAGCGGCTCTCACTGCGTGACCCGGACGGACTGCAGCTGGATCTGGTGGCGTCGTCGACGGTGGATCCGCGTAATCCCTGGGATTCCGCATCCGTTCCCGCCGAGTTCGCGGTGCGCGGCCAGCACTCCTCCGTGCTCACCGTGGCCGACCCGGCGAAGACCGTGCAGGTGCTCACGGCCGACCTGGGCATGCATATCATCAGTGAAACGGCGGGCCGCATTCGCGTGGGCGCCGGCGATGGCGCGCCCGGCAACCTCGTCGACGTGCTGGCCGACCCCAGGAATGAGCCCGGTTTGACCGCCGGCGGCAGCGTGCACCACGTGGCCTTCCGGGTGCCTGACCGGGCCACCCAGGTCGAATGGCGTGAGCAGCTCGCGGACCGCGGCTACAGCGTGACCGCCATTCTCGACCGCCAGTACTTCACCTCGATCTACTTTCGCGAACCCGGTGGCGTACTGTTCGAAATCGCCACCGACACCCCCGGATTCGACATTGACGAGCCGCTCCTCGAGCTCGGCCGGTCGCTCAAGCTTCCGCCGTGGCTCGAGCCGAGCCGCGAGGCCATTGAGAATGCGGTCGTGCCGATCACTCTGCCGCCCGGGAACAACCCCGGGGCAGCGGATGCTGCGGCGCCGGTTTCGGCTGCCGCCTCGGTCACCGAATGAGGGTCGCGGCGCACACGTCGAGCGGACCGGCCGAATGAGCGCCGTGAACGAGACTGCGCCGTGAACGAGACTGCGCAGTGGCCGCACCTGTTCCGGCCCGGTTCTGTCTCAGCGCCCGTGCTGCTGATGCTGCACGGTACCGGCGGCGATGAACAACAGGTCAGTGGTCTGGCCGCGGCGCTCGATCGAAACGCCGCCGTGCTCGCCCCGCGCGGTCGCGTTCAGGAGAGCGGTATGAACCGCTGGTTCCGGCGCCTGTCAGAGGGTGTCTTCGACACCGACGACGTGGTTCGCCGAGCCGACGAGCTGGCCGGATTTTTGGTCTGGGCGCGTGACCACTACGAGTTGGGTGACCGCTCGCTGGTCGCCGTCGGATTCTCGAACGGCGCCAACATCGCACTTGCGACGGCGCTGTTACACCCCGAGGTGGTGCCGCGCGTGATCGCGTTCTCTGGCATGCATCCGCTCGACCAGGCTGCATCGAATGCAAAACCTGACGCGCGGGTCGCCGGGAACGAGCTGGCGGCATCCGCTCTGCTGCTACTGAACGGTCGCAGCGACCCGATGGCACCGCTGCCGAGCGTTCAGAAACTCGTGACGTTGCTCGAAGCGCGCGGCGCGCAGGTGCAGCAGGAGCTGCGCCCTGGCGGGCACGGCATTGCCGAAACGGATGTTGCCGCCGCGGTGGCGTGGCTGGGTGCCGTCTTATAGCCTGCCGCAAGTGTGCGAAGTGCCCGTTCCCACGGGTACTTTTCGCGCCCGAACGGGCTAGCGGAGTTCTTTTCGACCCGAGATGACGCCGCTCACCGTGGCGACGACGGCGAAGACCACGGTGATGATGGGGAAGCCGAGGTCCCACCAGGCGATCGCGGCTGCGCCGAAGATGGCGATCTCGATGAAGGCCTTACCGAACGGGTCGAGTCGGAACACGGCCTTCGGGGACCGGAACAGGGCCCAGACCAGTATCGCGAAAGCCGGGGTCGCGAGGCCGAACAAGATACCGGGCCAGGGGAGTGGCCAGGCGATGAAGCCCCAGAATCCGAGGCTGATGAAGGCGAAGAGTTCGAGCACGAACCGAAGCATGTCGTTGGGGCCGACTTTCGGGAGGCCGCGCGTATCTGTCACCCGTCAAGCTTAGCGATGCCCTCCGCCCCCGCGGCCCGGGCCTGGACCCTGGGCCCAGGATAGAAACTGGGCCCCGGGTCAGAAGGTGGGCCCGCGAATCCGCGCGGTTACTTGAAGATGATCGTGCGCGCCCCGTCGAGCAGTACCCGGTTCTCGGCAAACCACTTCACCGCCTGGGTCAGTGTGCGGCTCTCCTCGTCTTGTCCGATCGACACCAGCTCCGTCGGGGTGCGCGAATGATCGACCCGCACCACGTTCTGCTCGATGATCGGTCCCTCATCGAGGTCGCCGGTCACGAAGTGCGCCGTCGCCCCAATCAGCTTCACGCCGCGGGCGTGCGCCTGGCGGTACGGGTTGGCCCCCTTGAACCCCGGCAGGAACGAGTGGTGAATGTTGATCGCCCGACCGTTGAGCCGAGCGCACAGTTCGGGCGAGAGAATCTGCATGTAGCGGGCGAGCACGACGAGTTCGATATCGAGCTCGTCGACAGCGTCGATGACGCGGGCCTCGAAAGCGGCCTTGCTGGCGGCATCCGTTATCGGCAACGACTCGAACGGAACGCCGTAAAACCCGACCAGGTCGCGCAGCGTGCCGTGATTGCTCAGCACGAGCGGAATCTCGACCGGCAACTGCCCGCCACGCTGGCGAAACAGCAGGTCGTTCACGCAGTGGCCGGCCGACGAGGCGAGCACGAGTGTGCGCAGCGGACGCCCGACGACATCGATGATCGACGCCATCGCGTAGCGTTCGATCACGGGCGCGAGCGCCGCCTCGAGCTCGGGCCGGGTCGCCGGCGACTGCACCTGCAGCCGCATGAAAAAACGCCCGGTGTCATCACTGGAGAACTGCTGGCTCTCGGAGATATTGCCCTGCGCTTGCACGATCGCGCCGCTGACCGCGTGAACGATTCCGGGCTGGTCGGCACAGACCAGCGTGATAACCCAGTGATGTGGGGTGGAAGAAGTCATTACCTCAGAATACCGGGCGGTCGAGCGGATGCCGTGGTCCGACAAGTCTGCCGATCACCTCGTGTGGGTAGACTACCCGGTGGTCGTCCTGAACAAGGCGGCCCCGGGCGCGCACGTCGGCGCGCAGTCGAGTGGTTTTGACGTCGGTGTGCATGGTCCCACCGGTCGGCTTCGACTCTCAGCATGAATGCAGACATGACCAATACAGCCAATATTTTTCTGCCCACCGGGTCGATCCCCGTCGTGCCTCCCGCCCGCACCCACGCGAGTGAACCTCCGTTTCCCTGGGTCGGATTGATCACCCTGTCGGCTGCCGTATTTCTTTCAGTCACGAGCGAAATGTTACCGACGGGCCTGCTCCCCGAAATGAGCGGCAGTCTGGGCGTCGCCCAGTCGCAAATCGGGCTTCTGGTCTCGTGGTTCGCCTTCACGGTCGTGCTCACGAGCGCCCCGGTCGCAATTTGGACCCGCCGCTTTCCGCGCCACGGCCTGATCATCGTTGTGCTCATCATCTTCGCGGTGAGCAATATCCTCACCGCCATCGCTCCGACCTACGAGTTCGTCGTTGCCGCCCGAGTGCTCGGCGGCGTCGCGCACGGCTTGTTCTGGTCGGTTGTCGGCGCCTACGCTGCCCACCTCGTGCCGAAGGCGCAGATCGGTCGCGCGGTTTCCATCACGGTCGCGGGCGGCACTCTCGCCTTCGTCTTCGGGGTTCCGGTCGGCACTGCGGGCGGGCATCTGCTCGGCTGGCGGCTCTCTTTCGTCGTGCTCGCCGCCCTGATGCTCGTCGGTGCGGTACTGGTCTGGAAGTTTCTGCCGCCGGTGGCGCGGCACTCTACGGGCGCATCGGCATCCGCTGACCCGACCAAATCGGCAACGAAAAACCGTCGGGACGCGACTGTACCGGCGGTGGTGTTGATCTGCAGCATCACCGGCATCACGATGATCGGCCACTACAGTTTCTATACGTACATCACGCCGTTCCTGCTCGATGGGCTCGGCGTCGACCCCGTTCTTCTGGCCCCGCTGCTCTTCGCCTATGGCGTGGCTGGTGCTGTCGGATTGCTGCTCGTCGGCACGGTTTTCGGTTCCCGACCGAGCCTCGGCCTGGTTCTGGGCCTCGCCGCGAGCGCCGTCAGCGTGAGCCTGCTCGCCCTGTTCACGGCGACCCTGCCCGTCGCGATCGCCGCGTTCGTGCTCTGGGGCATGGTGTTCGGCATGCTGCCCCCGCTCATGCAAACGCGGATGCTGCACGCCGCGTCGCCGCATATCCGCGATACCGCAAGTGCCTTCTACACCACCGCGTTCAACGCTGGTATCGGCGGCGGCGCACTGCTCGGCGCCGTGCTGATTGACAGCGTCGGGCTCGAAACGGTGCCGATCGTCTATGTCGGGGTGCTGGTCGTGGCGCTGGTGCTCGTGATCATTACCGACCGCATGGCGACCCGCCGCAGCAGCTGAACGCCGCAGCGACCAAACGCCGAGCAGCGCGATGCTCAGGGAAGGCGGATGGCTAGTGGCGGGGTCGGTCGGACAACGGACGGTTGGCGACGACCGGCACGTGGCCGGTGAAGCCCTCGCGGGCCGCTGCGATCTCGAGAATGCGGCCGCGGCAGGCATACCAGCCGATCATCAGTCCCGGAATGATGAGCACGAGTGAACTGATCGTGAGCGTGCCGACCGGCCAGTCGAATGCCATCAATACGAGCACCCCGACCAGGAACACGAGCGTCACGTAGCCGGAGTATGGCGCCCACGGCATGCGGAACACCGGGCGCACCAGAATGCCCCGTTTAGCCCAGGCTTGCAGTCGAAGCTGGCACAGCACGATCATGCCCCAAGCGCTCACGATGCCGATCGCAGCCATGTTGAGCACGATCTCGAATGCATTGTCGGGCACGATGGCGTTGAGTCCGACGCCGAGCAGCGTTACGGCACCGGTCAGCAGGATGCCGCCGAACGGCACCCCGTTGCGGCTGATCTTGCCCGCGAAGCGCGGCGCCGACCCGGCGAGCGACATCGACCGGAGTATGCGTCCAGTGGAATATAAGCCAGCATTGAGCGAGGACAACGCCGCTGTGAGCACGACGAGGTTCATGACCACGTCGACGCCATCGACCCCGATCGTGGCAAAAAAAGTGACGAACGGGCTCTCGCCGGCCTTGTAGGCCGTGTACGGCAAGAGCAGTGAGAGCAGCAGGATCGAGCCCACGTAGAACACCGCGATGCGAATGATGACCGTATTGATCGCCTTCGGCATCACCTTCTCGGGGTTCTTCGTCTCGCCCGCTGTCGTGCCGACCAGCTCGATCGAAGCGTAGGCAAAGACGACGCCCTGTACGACCAAAACGGATGCGATCAGCCCGTTGGGCAGCCAGCCCCCGTTTTCCCCGATCAGCGCAAACCCAGCCGTGGCGCCGTCCAGCGGCGTGCCGAAAATCACCATCCAGGTTCCCACGATCAGGAACGCCACGATCGCGAGCACCTTGATGAGCGCGAACCAGAATTCCATCTCCCCGAACACCTTGACCGAGAGGAGGTTGAGGAACATGACCAGGCTGAGAGCCGCGAGGGCATACAGCCATTGCGGCACCGAACCGAACGGTGCCCAGTAGGTGGCGAAGAAGTTCATATACAGCGCAACCGCTGTCACATCGACGATGGCTGTCATGGCCCAGTTCAGCCAGTACAGCCAGCCGGTCACGAAAGCCGTCTTCTCGCCGAAGAACTCGCGTGCGTATGACACGAAGGAGCCGGAACTCGGACGGTGCAGCACCAGTTCACCGAGCGCCCGCAGAATGAGAAAGGCGAAGAAGCCGCAGATTGCATAAATGACGACCAGGGCGGGACCGGCGCTGGCCAGGCGTCCGCCAGCGCCGAGGAACAACCCGGTGCCGATCGCTCCACCGATCGCAATCATCTGTACGTGGCGAGACTTCAGTCCCTTATGCAGCGCGTCATCTTCGTGCACGCTCAGGGCGTCTTCGATGTGCTCGAAGGGGGTCTCTCCGGGCGGATTTGCGTGGTCGTGGTGTCCGTGCGGCTCAGAAGGAGAGGAACCCGGTGCGGGGGTGGAGGAGGGCTTCTGGCCGTGGGTGGGGCTCACAACGGTGCTCGATTTCGTTGGCTGGACGCTCACGAGCAACTTCTTCAGAACGAAAACAGTGCGTTCGAAGAAACGGTCGAGAGTGTCGCGGAAAGTGGCCGGAAACGGTCAGTTCGCGCGCATCTAGCGGCGAGCGACGTCGGCCGGGTGGATAACGTAACCCTACCCCGCGGTCCGATGTGCCCGGCTGGGAGATGCGCCGGACTTCCACTTCCCCGTCCGGGGCACCGAACGGCGGGTAGAATTGGTTTTCACGCCCTGACCAGACACGCCTGACCAGACAAGCCCGACCTGACTAGCCCGGAGGACGCATGGTTCCATTCCTCCTCGCATTCATCGTCATGTCGGTACTCACGCCCGGGCTCACCCGGTATCTGGGTACCCGCGTCTTCTACCTGATCGCCCTGCTGCCGGCCGGCGCCTTTGCCTACACGCTCACCCAGACGGCCACGGTCACCGCGGGTGGGGCCGTCACCCAGTCGATCCCATGGATTCCGCAGCTCGGCATCAGCCTCTCCTTTCGGGTCGACACCCTGGCCTGGTTGCTCGCCCTCGTCGTCACCGGGATCGGCGCCCTCGTACTGGTCTACTGCGCCCGCTACTTCACCGATCAAGAACCCAGCCTCGGTCGTTTCGCCGCGCTGCTGCTCGCCTTCGCGGGCACCATGTACGGGCTGGTCACCGCAGACGACCTGGTGATCATGTTCATGTTCTGGGAGATCACGAGCGTGCTCTCCTACCTGCTGATCGGGCATTACACGCACAAACGCGAGAGTCGCGGCGCCGCCCTGCAGGCCCTGATCGTGACGACCTTCGGCGGCCTGGTGATGCTGGTCGGCGTCGTGATGATCTCGGTCGCTTCCGGTACGACGAGCCTCGCCTACATCGTGGCGCACCCGGTGACCACCCAGATGGGCACCTGGGCGATTCTGCTCATTTTGGTCGGGGCGCTTTCCAAGAGTGCCCTCGTGCCGTTCCATTTCTGGCTGCCCGCCGCGATGGCCGCGCCGACCCCGGTCAGCGCTTACCTGCACGCCGCCGCCATGGTCAAGGCCGGCATCTACATCGTCGCCCGGCTCGCCCCCGGTTATGCCGACAGCGACGGCTGGCTGCCGGTGCTCGTCACCTTCGGCGTGTGGACCATGGTCGTCGGGGCCTGGCGGGCGCTGCGTCAGTATGACCTCAAGCTGCTGCTGGCCTACGGCACGGTCAGCCAGCTCGGCTTTCTCATGATCGCGATCGGGTTCAACACCCGCGACACCGCGCTCGCCGGCGCCGCTCTGCTGCTGGCGCACGCCGTGTACAAAGCCACACTCTTTCTCGTGGTCGGGGTCATCGACCACCGGGCAGGCACTCGAGACTGGCGCAAACTCAGCGGCGTCGGTCGCAGCGCCCCGGCGCTGGCCGTCATCGCTTTCGTGGCGGTCGCGTCGATGGCAGGCCTGCCGCCGCTTTTGGGTTTCGTCGCCAAGGAAGCCGTGTTCACCTCACTACTCGACGCCGGTGTCGGCGGTTCCGGCTGGGGTTATGCGGCGCTGATCGGCACGGCCGTTGGATCCGTTCTCACCGTGGCCTACAGCATCCGTTTCTTCTGGGGCGCGTTCGGAACGCGCAAGAAGCAGCCGGCCACAGTGCTGCACGCGAGTCCGTGGGACACGCTTCTCGCCCCCGGTGTACTCACAGTGGCGACCATCGGCCTTGGCCTGTTCGCCTCGGTGCTCGACCCGTTGCTCACGCCCTACGCTGACACGGTGCCGGGCGTCGGCAGCCTGACCGAACCGCCGTATCACCTCGCGCTCTGGCATGGGCTGGAACCGGCACTGTACCTGAGCGCGGTTGTCCTGCTGCTCGGAGCTCTCATGTTCCGCGCTCGCCGCAAAGTATTGCGACTGCAGGCCAAGGTGCCCGACGTTATCGATGCCGGCCGCGGCTACGGCAAAGCCATTCGCGGTGTCGACCATCTTGCAGCCCGGGTCACTCATTTTGCCCAGCGTGGCGGGCTCCCGCAATACCTGGGCACCATCCTCACCGTTTTCGTGCTCGCCCTCGGCTTTGCAGCCTTCGTCAACCGCACCTGGCCGGACACAATCGTGTGGTGGGACTACCCCGGCCAGGTGCTTATTGCACTGATCATGGCCATCTGCGCGGTCATGGCAGCGCGGGTCGGGCAGCGGATGACCGCGGTCATCCTTGCCGGTGTCACCGGTTACGGCCTCGTCGCCCTGTTCGCTTTTCACGGCGCGCCCGACCTCGCCCTCACCCAGGCCTTGGTGGAATCGATCACCCTCGTGATTTTCGTGCTGGTATTGCGCCGCCTGCCCGCAAACATCGCCCAGCACAACAAACCGGTGCGCCCCAAACGCCGCCTGCTGATCGGCAGCCTCGTGGGCCTGGTCATGGGAACAATCGGCTTCATCGCGCTCGGCGCCCGCCAGTTCGACAGCATCGCCGGCGCCCTGCCCCGATTGTCGGTCGAAGAGGGTCACGGCGACAACATCGTCAACGTGATGCTCGTCGACATGCGCGCCTGGGACACCATGGGCGAGGTATCGGTGCTCATCGTCGTGGCGACCGGCGTCGCGAGCCTGCTGTTCGTCTCGGGTCGCAATGCGGTCGTGCCGCGACTGAAGGAATCCCGCAGCCTGCGCTCGGCGGCCAACCGCCGTCGAGTCGTCGCCGACCCCGAACTCTCGAGCGAGGGCCACGCCGTCACCCGGCAGGCTTTCCTGCTCGCCGGGCGTAAAAATGATCCGCGCAGCCGGTCGATTCTCATCGAAGTGCTCGTGCGGCTGCTCTTCCACCCCGCAATGATCGTGTCGATCTACCTGCTCTTCGCCGGCCACGACCTGCCCGGCGGCGGATTCGCCGGGGGACTGCTGGCGGGCCTGGCGCTCGTGGCCCGGTATCTCGCCGGCGGACGCTACGAGCTCAGTGAAGCGGCCCCGATCGACCCGGGCAAGCTTCTCGGCTTCGGCGTCATCCTCGCCGTGGGGATGGCCGTCGTCTCGCTGTTCTTCGACGGCCTGCCGCTTGAATCGGCTTACTTCACGGCGACCGTGCCCGTGCTCGGCGACCTGTCGTTTGGCACCTCGACCATCTTTGACATCGGTGTCTACCTCGTCGTCATCGGCCTGACCTACGACATTCTGCGCAGCCTCGGCAGCGAGATTGATCGGCAGAGTGACAATGACGAGATCGGGCCGCCGCCGGACACCGCTCCCGAGGGCGCATCCACGACAACTCCCGAGCAGGTCACCCGATGAGCGCCTCCCTGACCCTCGTCATCGTGATGGCCGTCATGTACGCGGCCGGCGTCTACGTGATGCTTGAACGCAGCCTCACCCGGGTTCTGATCGGCTTTCTGCTGGTCGGCAACGCCGCCAATCTGCTCATCTTCATCATGAGCGGCCGGCCGGGCAGCGCGCCGATTGTCACCGGTGCGAGCGTCGAAGATATGGTCGACCCGATTCCGCAGGTGCTCATGCTCACCGCGATCGTGATCAACTTCGGCATCACCGCACTGCTGCTCGCCCTCATCTACCGGTCGTGGTGGCTGGCCCAGCTCGGCGACGAGGGCGATACCCTCACCGACGAACACGCCACCGAGAGTGGCGACGATGCCGACGCCACGTTCCGTTCTTCCTCTGATGACGACGACGCGGTCGCCGAGTCGATCGACGAGTTTGAGCGCGGTGACGGCGCGACGAGCGACGAAGACATCGTCTCCACCAAAACGGATGCTGCCGGCGGGGCCGCCGCCTCCGCTTCCAACCGGGGGGACACGCGGTGACCGCGCTCGTTCCCCTCATCGTCTGCCTGCCGCTGCTCGGAGCGGCCGTAGCGCTGATGCTCGGCCGGCGCCGCCGCCTCCAGGTGCTGGTCAGCGTGCTGAGCCTCACCGCCGCCACGGTGATGAGCGCCGTGCTGCTCGTGTTGGTCGACCGGTTCGGCCCGGCCGTGGTGCAGGTCGGCGGTTGGGAGGCACCGTGGGGAATCGTGCTCGTCGTCGATCGGCTCTCGGCGCTCATGCTGCTCATCTCGGCGCTCATGCTGCTCGGCGTGCTGGTGTTTGCGGTGGGCCAGGGCATCATCGACGGTGACACCGAGACTCCGGTCTCGATCTTTCACCCCACCTATCTCGTGCTCGCCGCCGGATTGTTCAACGCCTTCGTCGCCGGCGACCTGTTCTCGATGTACGTCGGTTTTGAGATGCTGCTCTCGGCCAGTTATGTGCTGCTGACCCTCGGCGGCACCGGCGCGCGCATTCGGGTGGGCATCACCTATATCGTCGTGAGCCTGGTGTCGTCCATGCTCTTTCTCAGCGCGATCGCCCTGATCTACGGCGCCACCGGCACTGTCACTCTCGCCTTGATCGCCGAGCGGATGCCCGACCTCCCCGCCGACATCCGGCTGATTCTGGGGCTGTTGTTGCTGGTCGCCTTCGGGGTGAAGGCGGCCGTATTTCCGATGTCATTCTGGCTGCCGGACTCCTACCCGACGGCGCCGGCGCCGGTCACCGCGGTGTTCGCCGGGCTGCTTACCAAGGTCGGTGTCTACGCGATCCTGCGCACCCAGACCTTGTTCTTTCCCGACAACCAGTTCTCGATGCCGCTCATGATCGTCGCCGCGCTGACCCTGCTCGTGGGCATTCTTGGTGCGCTCGCCCAGGCCGACATCAAACGACTGCTCTCGTTCACCCTGGTCAGCCACATCGGCTTCATGCTGTTCGGTATCGCGATTGGCACTCCGCTGGCTATTGCCGCGACCATCTTCTACGTTGTGCACCACATCGTTGTGCAGACGACGTTGTTTCTCACCACGGGGCTGATCGACCGTGTCGGTGGCACCACGTCGCTCTCGCGCCTCGGCGGGCTGCTGCGGTCATCGCCGCTCGTGGCCATCCTGTTCTTCCTGGGTGCCCTCAACCTCGGAGGGATCCCGCCGTTCTCGGGCTTTCTCGGCAAGATCGCTTTGTTTCAGGCCGGCACGATCGTGGGCGACCCGATCATCTTCGTGCTGATCGGAGTCGGGGCGCTCACCTCGCTGCTCACCCTGTATGCCCTGGCCCGGGCCTGGAACATGGCGTTCTGGCGGCCGAAACAGCAGGTCACGGATTACCCCTCGTCAATGTCGGTGTCGCTCGTGGAAGACCCGCACGACGAGGGAATCGTGTTGAAGAAGACGATCTCCCCGCTCATGATCGGGGCGACCACCTCCATGCTCGTGTTGACCCTGGCTCTGACGGTGTTCGCCGGGCCCATCTTCGACTTCACCACGCGGGCAGCCGCCAATATCAGCTCGCCGTCGACGTATATCGACGCCGTGTTTCCAAGCGGCACCGGTTCTATTGCCGAGAGTAACGTGGGCACCAACTTCGAAGGTGGCGCGAAGTGACCACACCGCGTGAACGCCTCGAAGCCGTGGGCAACCAGATTCCGCCGCTGATCGCCCTGATCGTGCTGTGGATGCTGCTGTGGGGCGAGTTCTCCTGGCTCAACCTGCTGGTCGCTTTCGTCGTGGGCATCGTGGTGACCGTGGCGTTCTACCTGGTGCCGGTGCAACTGAGCGGTCGGGTGCATCCGCTGCACGCCGTCGTGTTCTTCGTGCGCCTCATTCTGGATATCGTTCGGGCGTCGATCGACGTGGCCTGGCTGGCGATCAAGCCGAAGCTGGTCTCGAGCAACGCAATCCTGGCGATTCGCCTGCATACCCGCAGTGACCTCATTCTCACCTGGACCGCCGTCGCCACGTCGATCGTGCCCGGCTCGATCGTGGTGGACATCGACCGGGAATCTTCTATTTTGTATCTGCACGTGCTCGACATGCACAGCGCCGCTGACATCGAGAGTTTTCGTCGGCAGGTACTCGATACCGAGCAGCGTATTGTGCGCGGGTTCGGCTCACGCGAAGACGTCGAGCGGATGCGCGGGGTGCCGCCCGCCAACCGTCGCACCGCTCGCAGCGTCGACCAAAATGAACAGGGACCATTATGATTCTGCAGATTGTGGCCGTGGTCGCTTCGATCATGTTCGGGATCGCGGCGCTTTTCTCGGTGTATCGCATCGTCGTCGGCCCGAGCGTGCTTGACCGGGTCATCGCCTCCGATGTGCTGGTCGCGACGATCATCTGCGCCCTCGGCGCGGAGATGGCATTGAACCGGCACACCGACAACCTGCCGGTGTTGCTCGTACTGGCCCTGTTCGCGGTACTCGGGTCGCTGAGCGTCGCCCGCTTTCTGCCCGGGCGGGACAGCGCATGAGCGCCCCACTGTTCGGCCGGCTGGCGGTCAGTGTATGAGCGCGATTCTGCACGACGTGCTCACGGCGATTCTCGTGCTCGCCAGCGCAACCATGTGCCTCGCCGCCGGAATCGGGCTCATCCGCTTTCCCGACGTACTATCGCGCCTGCACGCGGCGACCAAGCCGCAGATCTTCGGTCTCATGGCCGTGACAACGGATGTTGCGATCAACAATTTCTCGGTCGGCACCGTGACCCTCGTTGTCGCGATCGTCGTGTTCCAGGCGCTGACAGCGCCGATGGCCGCGCACCTGGTGGGCCGGGCCGCCTACGAGACCGAGCACCTGCGGCCCGACCTGCTTATCGTCGACGAACTGAAAGGCCGCTGACCGGGGGGCATCGCTCGCGGCACTGACCCGGGATGACGGCACCCCGACCTCGGGGTGCCGTCATCTGCAACGAGTGCCGCGAGTGCTACGAGCGCGCCGGAGTCACCGGAGCCAGGGTGGCCAGACGCAGGGACTCGTGAGTGGGGGCATCCGGTACGTCGGCCGGGCGGTTCTTCGCGAATTCCCTGCGCAGAACAGGAACGACCTCTTCGCCGAGCAGGTCGAGCTGCTCGAGTACGGTCTTCAGCGGCAAGCCGGCGTGGTCCATCAGCCAGAGCTGGCGCTGGTAGTCACCGACGTAGTCGCGAAATCCGAGGGTGCGGTCGATGACTTCCTGGGGGCTGCCCACGGTGAGCGGGGTCTGCGCGGTGAAGTCCTCCATGCTCGGGCCATTGCCGTAAACCGGGGCTTTGTCGAAGTAGGGGCGGAACCTTTGTTTGGCGTCCTGGGAGTTCTTGCTCATGAACACTTGGCCGCCGAGTCCGACGATGGCCTGTGCGGCTGTGCCGTGGCCGTAGTGCTCGAAGCGTTGGCGGTAGTACTGCACCATTTTCGCGGTGTGCGAGGCGGGCCAGAAGATGTGGTTCGAGAAGAAGCCGTCGCCGTAGTACGCGGCCTGCTCGGCGATTTCGGGGCTGCGGATGCTGCCGTGCCAGATAAAGGGCGGCACACCGTCGAGCGGCCGCGGGGTGGACTGGAACCCGTGCAGTGGGGTGCGGAACTGGCCCTCCCAGTCGACGAAATCCTCGCGCCACAGCCGGCGGAGCAGGGCGTAGTTCTCAAGGGCCAGCGGGATGCCCTCGCGGATGTCTTTCCCGAACCACGGGTAGACCGGGCCGGTGTTTCCACGGCCGAGCGTCAGGTCCACCCGGCCGTCGGCGACGTGCTGGAGCATGGCGAAGTCCTCGGCGATCTTGACCGGGTCGCTCGTGGTGATCAGTGTCGTTGCGGTCGACAGGATGATGCGCTGGGTCTGCGCTGCAATGTAGCCGAGCAGGGTCGTCGGCGACGACGGCACGAACGGCGGATTGTGGTGCTCGCCGGTCGCGAAGACGTCGAGGCCCACCTCCTCGACCTTCTGCGCAATAGTGAGCATGGCCTTGATCCGGGCGTTCTCGGTGGGGGTGTCGCCCGTGGTGGGATCGGTGGTCCTGTCCCCGACCGTGAAGATTCCGAACTGCATGCCATCCTCCAAATTTCAATGCGTCTGCATGTATGTCTAGGATAACGGTGGATCGCCACGGGCTATTCCCTCGGTGGGCCGCTCGGTGCCGACGCGCAAACGGATACCGAGATCGCGGCCGGCAGCATCCGCTGATACGATGGTGGTGTCGCAACTGGCGTAGCACGAAGATGGGTCACCATCGGGGAGCGACTGACACGGTTAGTGGCCGCACGCCTGGGCCGCAACATCCACATAGAAGGAGAACTCCGTGCCTGATTCCGCCATCGCTTTGAAGTCAACTTTCAACGAACCACTCTCGGTCGTCGACCCCGAGATCGCGGCCGTGCTCGAGCTGGAACTCGGTCGCCAGCGCGACTACCTCGAGATGATCGCGAGCGAGAACTTCGTTCCGCGCGCCGTGCTGCAGTCGCAGGGCTCGGTGCTCACCAACAAGTACGCCGAGGGCTACCCCGGTCGCCGCTACTACGGCGGCTGCGAGTACGTCGATGTCGCTGAGCAGCTAGCGATCGACCGGGCCAAGAGCCTCTTCGGTGCCGCCTACGCGAACGTGCAGCCGCACTCCGGCGCCACCGCCAACGCCGCGGTGCTGTCCGCCATTGCCACGCCCGGCGACACCATTCTCGGCCTCGAGCTGGCCCACGGCGGCCACCTCACCCACGGCATGAAGCTCAACTTCTCGGGCAAGCTGTACAACCCGGTCGCCTACGGTGTCGACCCGGAAACCTTCCGCGTCGATATGAACGTCGTGCGCGACAAAGCACTCGAGAGCAAGCCGAAGGTCATCATCGCCGGCTGGTCCGCCTACCCGCGCCACCTCGACTTCGAAGCCTTCCGCGCCATCGCCGACGAGGTCGGCGCTCTGCTCTGGGTCGACATGGCTCACTTCGCCGGACTCGTCGCCGCCGGGCTGCACCCCTCGCCCGTGCCTTACGCCGACGTCGTGTCGAGCACCGTGCACAAGACCCTCGCCGGCCCGCGCTCGGGCTTGATCATCTCGCGCGACATGGCACTGGCCAAGAAGCTCAACTCCAACGTGTTCCCCGGCCAACAGGGCGGCCCGCTCATGCACGTGATCGCCGCCAAGGCTACCGCGTTCAAGCTCGCCGCCGAGCCCGAGTTCAAGGAACGCCAGGAGCGCACCCTGCGCGGTGCCAGCATCCTCGCTGACCGCCTCACCGCCGACGATTCGCGCGAGCACGGCATCGACGTGCTCACCGGCGGCACCGACGTGCACCTCGTGCTCGCCGACCTGCGCCACTCCGAGATCAATGGCCAACAGGCCGAAGATGCCCTGCACGAGGTCGGCATCACGGTGAACCGCAACTCCGTTCCCTTCGACCCGCGCCCGCCGATGGTCACCTCGGGCCTGCGCATCGGCACGCCAGCCCTGGCCACCCGCGGCTTCGGCGACGTGGAATTCACCGAGGTCGCCGACGTCATCGCCGAGGCCCTCAAGCCCGGCGCCGACATCGCCGCGCTCCGCGCCCGCGTCGGCGCGCTGACGCGGGCGTTCCCGCTGTACTCCGGCCTGCAGCAGTAACTTTCCCGAGAGCGGATGCCGCTGGGCGGGCCAGCGGCATCCGCGCGCGCACGGACCCAGTCATCACCACTGGACGGGGCCCGGGCCCCGACCCTGGGCCCAGGTTATAACCTGGGCCCGTGCACGGGGCCCGGTCCCCGTCCGAGCGAAGTGCATCGATCGACAACAGTAGGGAACCATGATGACGGCAATCACACTCGACGGGGTCAAGACCGCGTCCGACATCAAGGCCGAGCTGCGGGGCCGCATCGCTGCCCTGCGCTCCCACGGCGTGGTACCCGGCCTGGCCACCCTGCTCGTTGGCAACGACCCGGGCTCCGAGACCTACGTTGCGGGCAAGCACCGCGACTGCGCCGAGGTCGGCATCGAATCGCTGCGCATCGACCTCCCCGGTTCGGCGACCTCGGCGGATGTCCGCGCGGCCATCAAGGATCTCAACGACAGCCGCGAGGTGACCGGGTACATCATCCAGCTGCCGCTGCCGGTCGGCCACAACGAGAACGCGATGCTCGAACTGATTGATCCGTCCAAAGACGCCGACGGCCTGCACCCGACCAACCTCGGTCGCCTCGTACTCGGGATCGAGGGTGAACTGCGTTCACCGCTGCCGTGCACCCCGGCCGGAATCGTCGAGCTGCTGCGCCGCTACGATGTGCCGATCGTCGGCAAAAAGGTCGTCGTGGTGGGCCGCGGCCTCACCGTCGGTCGCCCGCTCGGCTTGCTGTTCACCCGCAAAGGCCTCGACGCGACCGTTACCCTGACCCATTCGCGCACGGTCGACCTCGCCGGTGAGGTGCGCCGCGCCGACATCGTCGTGGCCGCCGTTGGCGTGCCGCACCTGATTCAGGCCGACTGGATCAAGCCGGGCGCCGCGGTGCTCGACGTGGGTATCACTCGCGTACACAACGAAGAGACCGGCAAGGGCCGGCTGACCGGCGACGTGCACCCCGACGTGGCCTCGGTCGCCGGGCACCTCTCGCCGAACCCGCGCGGCGTCGGTCCGATGACCCGCGCCATGCTGCTCTCCAACGTGGTCAAGGCCGCCGAGCAGTCCCTGCTGGCGTAGCGGCTCGATCGGGAGTTCGGGCGGCCGTAGCTCACGCCGGTAAATCAGCGACACGCCGTCACCTCAGCGCATCTGGCTTGGCGCGTCACAGATCGACCGGCCTAGCAGCGGTGCATCCGCTCGTGCCGAAAGACTACTGCTGGGCGAGGGCTGCGCGGTGCAGTTCGGTGTGCTCGAGATAGTTCTTTGCGTTATGACGGATGCTGGCGATCTCGTCGTCGGTCAGGGGGCGTCGAACCTTGGCGGGGACACCGGCTACGAGCGATCCGGGTGGCACGACGGTGCCACCGAGCACGACGGCTCCGGCAGCCACGAGGGATCCGGTGCCGATGACGGCGCCGTTCAGAATGGTCGCGGCCATTCCGACAAGCACGTCGTCTTCAATCGTGCACCCGTGCAGCACGGCGCCGTGCCCGACCGAGACTCCGGTGCCGAGAGTGAGTGGAAAGTCGGTATCGACGTGGCAGGAGACGTTGTCCTGCAGGTTCGAGCGGGCTCCGATCGTGATCGGCTCGAGCTCGGCGCGCAGTACAGAGTTGTACCAGACGCTGGCCCGGTCGGCGAGGATGACATTGCCGACAATGACGGCCCCGGGGGCGACGAACGCCGTTTCGGCGATGCTCGGAGCCGGCGTGTGCGGCAGAACGATGATTCGGGCAGCGTTATCGGCAGTCATACGCGTCAGCCTAGCTGAGCCGCTTCCCGGGGCCATGCGTTGCGGGACCCTGGGCTGCCGCTAGAGCGTGCTGTACGGCGAGAACATAATCGGGTCGGGGGCGTGACGGCTCAAGGGCGCGCGCCACTGTCGCGAGCTGCCCCATCGGCAGCGTGCACCACGAACACGTCGGGGGTGGCAAAGCCTCGTTCGGTGAAGGCCACCATCACGGCGGCTGTCACCGCCGGCACGAGCTCGGTCGGGGTCAGGGCGATAGACGCGCCACCGAAGCCGCCACCGGTCATGCGCGCGCCGATGGCACCCGCGCGGCGGGCGGTGTCCACGGCCACGTCTAGTTCGGGTGCTGAAATCTCGAAGTCGTCACGCATCGACCGGTGTGACGCATCCAATAGCGGACCGATCGCGGTGCATCCGCTCGATCGCAAGGCCTCTACGGTGTCGAGCACGCGCTGGTTCTCGGTCACGATGTGACGCACTCGGCGAAAAGTCTCGTCGTCAAGCATCGCCTGCGCTCGGGGAAGATCGTGCAGGCTGAGATCGCGTAGGGCCGGAACGCCCAGAGCGCGGGCGCCGGCCTCACACGACTTTCGGCGGGCGGCATACCCGCCCGTCGCGTGTGAGTGGCTCACGCGGGTATCGATGATGAGTAGCTCGAGGCCTGCCGGGTTGAGTCCGAGCGGAATGACCTCGGCCGCGAGGCTTCGGCAGTCCAGGAATACCGCAGCGTCGGCCTGGCCGAGCAGCGATGCGGATTGGTCCATGATGCCGGTCGGGGCGCCGACGACCCGGTTCTCGGCGAGTTGGCCAACACGGGCCAGCGTTGCACGGCCGAGGCTCAGATCCCACACATCGTTGAGGGCTACCGCAACGGCGCTTTCGAGCGCTGCTGACGACGACAGCCCGGCGCCGACCGGCACGTCGGAGTCGATATAGACCTCGAATCCCGGCACGGCAGTGAGGTCAGCCCCGAACTGCCCGAGTGCCCAGGCCACGCCCAGCGGGTACGCCGACCAGCCGTCGAGCTTCTCGGGAACCAGCTCGTCGAGGGAAACCTCGACGGTCTCGGCCGCGAAGGAACTCGCCACGCGAACGACTCGGTCGGTCCTGGTCGACAGCGCAACGACCGTGCGCCGGTCGATGGCGAGCGGCAGTACGAACCCGTCGTTGTAGTCGGTGTGCTCACCGATCAGGTTGACCCGGCCGGGCGCCGACCACAGGCCTGTCGCCGATCGATGAAAGCGACTCTGAAAGCCCGCCTGGGCCGCGCGATCCAACGCATCGACGATGCCGGCGCGGTCAGCATTTTGGCCCGTCACGGGTGTCTCCTCGAAGCCACTGTGGCAAAGTCCGCCTCGGCGGCGCGCGCGACGGCCGCGCGAATCAGGGCGGCAGCATCCTCTGGAGTGACATCGCCGATCCAGGCGCCCATGGCGGCCTCCGACCCGGCGAGAAACTTGAGCTTGTCCGCGGCGCGTCGCGGGCTGGTCAGTTGCAGCATCAAACGGATGTCCGCCCGATGCACCCGCACCGGCGCCTGGTGCCACGCGGCGATATAGGGAGTCGGCGTCGAGTAGATCGCGTCGATGCCGCGCAGCAGCCGACGATACAACACGGCCAGCTCATCGCGTTCGGCGAGGGTGGTTTCGGCAAAGTCGGGTGTCTGGCGGTGCGGCAGCATGTGCACTTCGATCGGCCAGCGCGCTGCGAAGGGAACGAAGGCGGTCCAGTGTTCGCCGCGAAGAATCACCCGGTCGCTGGCTTGTTCGCTCGCCAGAATGTCGGCAAAGAGGGTTGGTCCATAGCGTTCGAGCGAGTCGACCAAGCGCTGGGTTCTTGGTGTGACGTAGGGGTACGAATAGATTTGACCGTGCGGATGCCGCAGGGTCACCCCGATCTGCTCACCTCTATTCTCAAACGGGAATACTTGCTCAACGCCTGGCAACTGCGACAGCACGTGGGTGCGTTCTGCCCAGGCCTCAATGACGGTTCGGGCTCGAATCACCGACAGGCTGGCAAAGGATCCCTCGTTCTCAGGGCTGAAACACACCACCTCGCAGCGGCCAACGGACCGGCGGGAACGGCCGATGCCGATGCGGTCAAGATCGGCCAGATCGACCGGGGTGGCGGCATCCGCCACAAGAGGACCAAATGCGGGGGACTTATTCTCGAAGACGGCCACGTCGTAGTTGCTCGGAATCTCCGAGGCATTGCCGGGGGATTGTGGTGCGAGCGGGTCGAGGTTGGCCGGCGGCAAGAACACCCGGTCTTGGCGATTGGCGGCAATGGAGACCCATTCCCCGGTCAGTGGGTCTTGGCGCATGGTCGCGGTAATCGAACGTTCGGCGGGTTCACGCAGGTCGGGCGCCCGATCCGGCGACAGCGCGGTGTCAGGGTCGTCAAAATACACCAGGTCGCGACCGTCGGCGAGGGTGCTGGACTGCCGCCCGATCGTCTCATCAGCGACAAAGTGCGGGCGGTGGATGTGTGGATTCATCATGGCCCTGCCACAGTAGCAAATTTTGCACAAGCGAAACCGTATGACTGCGTATTGATAAGCAAAAGAAACTAAGTGATACTAATTTGATGACCGCGACCGAACCAACGCGCAGCCCGATACTCAATCCGCTTCCCGCTCACGTTCGCCGCGAGCAAGCACAGCGTCTGGTGGACGAACGCGGGTTTGTGCGCGTGAGCGAATTGCGGAGCGCCTTCAACATTTCCGGAGTTACTGCGAGGGCGGATCTTGACGCCCTAGAGCTTCAGGGTTCTGTTCGGCGCGTGCATGGGGGAGCGGTACCGGCGCATTCCCTCGGCGAGGGTGAAAGTTTTCGCGCCGAACACGAGCACTCGTTCGAGGAAGCTCTGGAAGCCTCGATCGTTCCCAAACAACAAATTGCCCAGATCGCAGCCGGGCTCGTGCGCAGTGGGCAGAGCGTGATTCTAGATGTGGGAACCACGACCCACGCTGTGGCCCGCGCGCTGGTTGCGCGGGACGACCTGCACGACGTTGTCATCATCACCAATGGGCTCAGTATCGCCCTCGAACTGGAACAGGCCATTCCACGGTTCACGGTGATCGTCACCGGAGGGTCACTGCGCCCGCTGCAGCACTCGTTGGTCGAGCCGCTCGCCGGGCTGATGCTCAGCCAGGTTCACGCCGACCTGGTCTTCATCGGTTGTAATGGCGTCGACATCGCCGGCGGTGTCACCAACATCAACCTGCCCGAGGCCGGAATCAAAGCGCTCATGCTCACCGCGGCGGAGCGGGTGGTCGTCGTGGCCGACCGCTCCAAGCTGGGTCAGGTGCATCTCGGCCGGGTGGGCCCGCTGAGCGACTTCCACACGCTCATCACCGATGCCGCCGCAGATCCGGCGATACTGGATTCGCTGCGCGAGGTCGGGCTGAGAGTCTTGCTCCCCGTCGAGCTACCTGTCGAGCTAACCAAAACTGCGCCGCAGACGCCGGACCGGCCCTAGGCTGAACGGATGCGCGCACCGACTGGAATTCAATACGATCTGACTGTGCAGACAGCGAGGGGAACAGCCCACGCCGTCGTGACCGAGGTGGCAGCTGGCCTCCGGGTATATTCCGTGAACGGAATAGACCTGGTTGAGACCTTTCCCGAAGCAGCGCAACCTCCCATGGCTGCCGGCATCGTCCTCGTGCCGTGGCCCAATCGCATTCGCGATGGTAAATGGACCCAGAACGACGTCACCCGCCAACTCGCGCTCACCGAACCGGCCCGCCACAACGCCATTCACGGGCTGCTCCGCTTCACCTCCTATCGCGAGGTGTCGAGGCAGGGCGATTCGGTCACGCTCGCCGCGACGGTCTTTCCGCAGTCCGGCTACCCGTTTCACCTTAACACCGAGGTGAGCTATGCGCTCACTCCCAACGGTCTGAACGTGACACACCGACTGACCAACGTCGGTACCGACGCGGCGCCGGTGGCGGTGGGGGCGCATCCGTATCTGAAAATCGGTGACGTACCGACCGGCGATCTCATGGTACGAGTAGATGCCGCAACCCATATCGACGTAGACGACCGCCTCAACCCGACCGGCGAAACCCCCGTCGACGGCACCCGGTTCGACCTGCGCGGGGGCGTTGTGGTCGGCGAGCTCGACCTCGATGATGGCTTCGGCGGGGTCGGCCTGGCTGGTTCAAGCTCGGGCACGCCCGGCGAACACTCCCTCACGGCGACGGATGGCCGCAGCGTCACCCTCTGGGGCGATGAGAATATGCGCTACGTGCAGGTCTTCACGCCGCGCGTTTTTCCGGTTCGCACCGGAGCCACCGAGCCATTACGCGGCCAGGCGATCGCCATCGAACCGATGACGGCACCCGCCGATGCCTTCAACACCGGCGCTGGTCTGCACTGGCTGCAACCGGGGGAGGAGTGGATCGTGCGCTGGGGCATCCGTCATGCCGGGTTCGACTCGCCGAGCCAACCGTAGGATGACCACAACCCTGACGCACCGCATGCTGCCACGCCTCGGACGCTACCGGGTCGATCTTGTGCTGCTACTCGTGGCCTTGGTCTGGGGCGGAAGCTACCTGAGCGCGAAGGTGCTCACCGAGCAGGCGAGCGTATCGGCCGTGCTCGCGCTGCGCTTTCTGGTCGCGGCGCTCGCCCTGCTGATCGTCTGGGTGATGCGGCGCGAACGGTTGCCGTCGCGGCGTGCGTTCGGGGTCGGCGTGTTGCTCGGGGTGACCCAAGCGAGCATCCTCTGGCTTGAGACCCAGGGCGTGGCATTCACGTCGGCCACGAACGCGGGCCTCATCATCAGTCTCACCATCATTGTCACTCCGGTGCTGGAGTCGGTCGCGGCCCGTCGATGGCTGCCGCGCCCATTCTTCGTGGCCGCCGTGCTCGCCGTTGTCGGGGTTGCCCTGCTCGTCTCAGGCAACGGGTTTGCGCAGCCGAATGTGGGCGACCTGCTTATTCTTGCGGCGGCGCTCGTGCGCTCCCTGCACGTGACGATGATGGGCCACCTGATTCGTGGCCGCAGTGACAGCACCATAACGCTCACGCTGTTGCAGGCGGTCGTCGGGGCGGTCGTCTTCACCGCATTCGATGTTCCCGGTCTCGTCGCGGCCGCCCTGACCTTCAACCTGGCCGCGTGGATCGGCGTGCTCTACCTGGGCTTGGCCTGCAGCGTGTTCGCGTTTCTAGCGCAGATGTGGGCGATCCGCCGTACCTCGGCGGCACGGGCCAGCCTCCTCATGGGCACCGAACCGATCTGGGCGGTGCTCGTGGGGGTGTCGCTTGGCAGCGAAGCCCTCGGCCTCATCGGGGCACTCGGTGCCGTGCTCATCATCGTGGGAACGTTCTGGGGCCAGCGCATCGAAGCGAGCCACCGTCTGAACGTGGGGTGAGTACCCGTTGGGGTGATCCGGTCAGCGCGCTCCTTCGCCGAGCCGTGAGCTTCACGGCGCTGAATCGTTTGTAGGCGCGCAAGGCCTACGGGGCGGTTCATGAAACCCACACCTCGGTGCACGAACGCATGGTTCGAGGCCCGCGTGCCCTACGGCTCGCGCACACTCGCTTCCGGGCGCAGGTCGAGGCGGCGCAGCAGCTGCGCGTTCAGGGCGACGACCACGGTCGACACCGACATGAGCAGGGCGCCGATCTCCATCGGCAGCACGAAGCCGATCGGCGCGAGCACACCCGCGGCGAGGGGAACCGACAATAGGTTGTACCCGGCCGCCCACCAGAGGTTCTGCTTCATCTTGCGGTAGCTCGCCTGCGATAGCTCGATCACCGAGAGCACCGACCGCGGATCGTCGCTGGCCAGAATAACTCCCGCCGACGCGATCGCCACATCGGTCCCGGCGCCGATCGCGATGCCGACGTCGGCCTGCGCGAGCGCCGGGGCGTCGTTCACTCCGTCGCCGACCATCGCCACGCGGCGGCCCTCGCGCTGCAGATCGGCCACTTTGCGCGCCTTGTCTTCCGGATGCACGCCCGCGAACACCCGGTCGATGCCGAGCTCGGCTGCAACCGACTGGGCCACAGCTTGAGCGTCGCCGGTGATCATGACGACTTCGATACCCCGTCGGTGCAGGGCATCCACTGCCTGCCGCGACTCCTCACGGATCTCGTCGGCGAGGCCGATCGCGCCGACGACCATGCCGTCGCGCAACACGTGCAGAATGATCGCGCCCTGGCTCTGCCACGCCACGGTCTCGGCCAGCGGCGTCGCCCCGTGCTCGTCGAGCATGCTCGGCCCGCCGACGCTCACGCTGTGCCCGTCGACCAGGCCGGTCACGCCGATCGCCGCCGCAGTCTGAAACTCGCTTGCCCGCGGCACGGTCAGACCACGCCCGCGGGCAGACGTCACGATGGCGCGAGCCAGCGGATGTTCACTGTCACCTTCCACAGATGCCGCCCACGCGAGCACATCGTCGCTCGAAAACAGGTCAGCGCCCGGCGAGGCGTCCGGCGAGGCGCCCGGCGAAGCCGCGCCAGCCTCAGGGACGCGCGCCGCGGCATCCGCCTGGCTGCTTGCGACGGCTACATGACTGACCGTGGGCTCGCCCTTGGTGAGCGTGCCGGTCTTGTCGAACAATACCGAGGTGACCTGGCGCATGCTCTCCAGGGCGAGGCGATCCTTGATGAGCACGCCGCCCTTCGCTGCACGCTCGGTCGCGATCGACACCACGAGCGGAATCGCCAGCCCGAGCGCGTGCGGGCAGGCGATCACGAGCACGGTGATCGTGCGCACGACGGCATCCTGTGGCTGGCCGAGCAGCGTCCAGACGATCGCGGTCACGACGCCGGAGCCGAGAGCGAACCAGAACAGCCAGCCGGCGGCCCGGTCGGCGATGCGCTGCGCCCGTGACGATGAGTTCTGTGCCTCGGTGACGAGCCGCTGGATTCCAGCCAGCGCGGTGTCATCGCCAACGGCGCTCACGCGCACCCGGAGGGCGGAATCGGTCGCGACCGTCCCGGCCACGACCTGATCGCCGGGCGACCGCTGCACCGGCCGCGATTCGCCGGTGATCATGGATTCGTCGACATCGGCCGTGCCCTCGGTGACTTGCCCGTCGGCCGGCACGCGCCCGCCCGGCCGCACCACGACGAGGTCGCCCAGCACCAGGTCGCTCGGTGAGACCATGACACTGTGCTCGCTAACGAGGCCATCACCCTCGACTCGCTCGGCCTCATCGGGCAGCAGCGCAGCGAGCGATTCCAGTGCGGTGGATGTCTGCGCCAGCGAGCGCATTTCGATCCAGTGGCCGAGCAGCATGATCACGATCAGCAGCGCGAGTTCCCACCAGAAATCGAGCTCAGCATCGATGAGGCCGAGGCTGGCGCCCCAGGAGGCGAGAAACGCGACCGTGATCGCCAAGGCGATCAGCAGCATCATTCCGGGCTTGCGGGCCTTCAGCTCAGACACCGCTCCGCTCAGGAACGGTCGTCCACCCCAGACATACATGACGGTTCCGAGAACGGGGGAGATCCAGGTCACGCCGGCGATGTCCGGAAGGGCGTACCCGACGAGCGTCCCGAACATGTGGCTGAACGTCACCACGGGCACCGCGATGACGAGCATGGTCCAGAACAGGCGCCGGAACTGCCCGACGTGATCGCTGTGCCCGCTATGGTTCATAGCGCTGTGGTCCATGGTGTCGTGGTTCATGGCGCTGTGGTTCATGGCCGCGTGATCCGGCTCCAGGTGCGCCGTGCTGACGTGCGTGTCGTGGTTCGAGTTGGGCTGTGTCATAACGTTCCTCGATTTTCGAATCTGCAGATACTCTCGAAGTATACCCCCTTAGGGTATACCGTCCTCAGTTTCGCTACCGATGAGCACCATGCCCACTGCAGTGCTCGTCGCCGTGGGCATGGTGCCAATGCACAGCGTGGCCCCACGTATCGCATTCGCACGCGTCCGGGCGGAACACGCATGAATGAGCACCACTCTGCCGCGCAATCGGGCAGGCTTACGTCATGGCGCAGAGCATATATACGGCACCCCCCGCCGAATCCCCGAACGACACCGCCCGTCGCACCGCGCTCACCCGTATGAAGCGACTCGCGGCAGGCCTGCTCGCCCTCATGGCCATCATCTTCACCGTCTCGTTCGCCCTGCAAGAGCGCTACCCCTGGCTCGAATACGTGCGCGCCGCCGCCGAGGGCGGCATGGTCGGCGCCATCGCCGACTGGTTCGCCGTGACCGCCCTGTTTCGCTACCCGATGGGCCTGCGTATTCCGCATACCAACATCATCGCCAACCGCAAGGACGAGATCGGCGCGAGCCTCGGCGAGTTCGTCGAGACCAATTTTCTCTCCGAGGCCGTCATCCGCGGCAAACTCGAATCGGTAGGACCAGCCCGCCGCATCGGCGCCTGGCTCAGCGACGACAAGAACGCTGCAAGGCTCACCGACGAGCTCGCTATCGCCGGACAGGGCGTACTCAACCTGCTCGGCGACAACGCCATCAAGAACCTCATCGAATCCGTCGCGCGCGAACACCTGATCCAACCAGAGTGGGGCCCGAGCCTCGGCCGGGTGGGGGAACGGCTGGTCACGAGCGGGCAGCAGCACGCGGCCGTCGACCTGCTGCTCGACCGCGCCGACGGCTGGCTGCGCGACCACCCCGAAGCGTTCGGTCGCGTCGTGTCGCAGCGATTGCCCACCTGGCTGCCCGGATTCGTCGACAAGCTCGTCGACGACAAGGCCTACCGTGAAGTATTAGCTTTTGTGGCGTCCGCCCGCCAAGACCGGCAGCATCCGGTGCGGAAGGCACTGGATGGCTACCTGGACGAGGTCATGCATGACCTGCAATATGAGCCGGCCATGATCAACCGCGTCGAAAACCTCAAGGCCGAGGTTCTCGACAATGCCAAGCTGCGCGAATTTGCCGGCGACACCTGGCAAGCCATCAAGGCCTCCCTCACGCAGGCGCTCGACGACCCGACGAGCGCGCTGCTGGTGGGCATCCGCTCGACTCTGCGGGATATCGGTAACCGCCTCACAGCGGACGCCGCGCTCGGCTCCCGCATCGACCGCTGGCTCGCCGATACCGCCAGTCATGTCATCTCCGCTTATCGCCACGAGATCGCCGGGGTGATCACCGAAACCGTGGAGCGCTGGCCGGCCCGAGAAACGGCCGAGAAGATCGAACTGCAGGTGGGCCGCGATCTGCAGTTCATTCGCATCAATGGGACCGTGGTCGGCGCTCTCGCCGGCCTGGCCATTTTCACGTTCGCGCACGCGGTGGCCGCGCTGTTTTGAGCTGGTAGCCCGAGAAGTAGCTGAAAATTACCCTCGGGGTATTTGGGCTTCCCCCCATTCGGGGCAGAATAATCTTTTCTGCTATTCCCGAAAGGCGCCAAATGCACGACCTGACCAGGTGGGCCGTCCGGCCGCTGATGCGCGTGTGGGCGGCAGTCGCCGAGCGTCAAGATCGCCATTTGCCCCGGCCCAGCGATGTCCCGCAGGCGCATGCTCCCGGAATCGACAGCGATCGGGTGCTCATTCTGGGCTGCGGACCGGCCGTCGGTTGGGGTGTGCTCAGCCACCAACTCGCGCTGCCCGGATCGCTTGCCCGGGAGCTGTCGGCGCTCACCGGCCGCGGAGTAGACATCGACCTCGTAGCCAGTCGCACCATGACAGCGGCGAACGCGCTCCCCGCGCTGAACGTGCAAAGGCTCAGCCGCTTCGACGCCGTCGTGCTGACAATTGGCGTCAATGAGGCTTTGACACTGACGAGTCGTCGCGAATGGCGCACCCGACTCGGAAAACTACTCACGGTGCTCCAACGAGAGGCCTCGCAGAGTACCCACTTCTACATTCTTGGGATCGCACCGATTCGGAGCATCGAGATCTTCAACCTCCCGCTCGGATTCATCGCCGATCATTCCGCAGCAGACCTCAACCGGGTCAGCGCGCAGCTGGCTGCTGAGGCACCGCGCACCACCTTTCTGCCCTTTTCACCCGGCGCCACTCTCACGCCCGACCGCCATCGAAGCCCAGTCGACTACCGGGACTGGGCCCTGCTGCTGGCCGGTGCCATGGCCGACACCCTCGACGCGGCACGCCTCGGCATCAATGAGGAACACGTCGGTCAACGACCAGCGGATGCTGCCAGTGCGGAACGCACCCGGCAGGCGGCCGTCGATAGCCTCGGTATTGTCGACACCCCGCCGGAGGCCCGGTTCGATGAACTCGTCGCTCTGGCACAGCGACTGTTCGAAACCGAGTCGGCGGTCATCAGCGTCATCGACCACGATCGGCAGTGGCACAAGGCGAGGGTCGGAGTGGCCGCACCAGAGATTCCGCGCGCTGACTCGCTCTGTGCCTACACGATTGCCGGAGACGGACCCTTCGTGGTGGAAGACGCCCAAAAGGACCAGCGGTTCAGTCAGAACCCGCTCGTGCTCGGTGATTCGCTCATTCGCTTCTATGCCGGATTTCCGATCGAATCGTCGTCGGGGGAGCGCATCGGATCGCTGTGCGTCTTCGATCCGGCCCCGCGTTCGCTCGCCGAGGTTGACCTGGTGCTGTTGCGCGAACTTGCGCTGCTGGTGCAGCGCGAGTTGCGGATACCGCCGAGCGGGGGTCCCGCATACCCTCCGGCGTAATCGGTGGTGGTGCTCGAGGCGGTGCCAGCCAGGTAGATCACTCGCAGCGCTCTACCAGTCATTTTTGTCAGCTGCGGGTAAGCTCGCGGCGTGAGCGAATCCTTCAGTCAACGCCTCCGGGCCCTCCCGGATTTTCCGAACGATCTCCCGAAATTCGATCCAGCCACTGCACCGGCCGATTCCGTTGACCTGTTCCTCGAGTGGCTCGAAGCGGCGCTCGCGGATGGGGTATCGCAGCCGCACGCTTTCAGTCTCGCGACGACCACCACAACCGGTCAGGTATCCTCGCGCATGATGATTCTGAAGAACATCGACGAGGGAGCCTGGCACTTTGCCAGCACGGTAGGTTCCCGCAAAGGCCGGGAACTTACCGCAAACCCGCAAGCCGCCATGAATTTCTACTGGGCGAAATTTGGTCGCCAGGTGCGTGTCAGTGGCGCGGTCACCCTGCTTTCGGCCGAGGCATCCGCTCGCGACTGGGATGAGCGTCCCGGCGCCGACGGCCGTGACAACCCCGATTGGCAGCTTTTTGCCCTGCATCCCGCGGAAGTGGAGTTTTGGCAGGCGAGCAGTGATCGCCACCACATTCGCCACCGGTACGTGCTGTAGATCCGGGCTCACGACATCCGTTCGCCCGACCAGGCGTGATCGTGGTGGTTAACGAAGATGCGCACAGAATCTGAGGGATTCGGTGCGCATCTTCTGCGCAACCTGCGCGATTATTGTGGGCCCCGTCGGGCTCGAACCGACGACCCAAGGATTAAAAGTCCTTTGCTCTACCAACTGAGCTAGAGGCCCGTAGGCTCTAATCTACCGTGGATTCACACTCAGCTTTTCTCGGTAGCGTCAAGGGCGACAAAAACACCACCCGATTACGCACTGAAACGAGGAGAACCGCCATGGCCGACAACTTCCACAAGCCCACTCTGTTCTCCGCAAACAAATTCGAAGCCTTCCAGGGTGGTGACGATCCCGCCGCTATCAGCCGGGTCGCCCACGAGACCGCGCAGGCCCTGCTCAATCGCGTGCGCAGCGACCCCGACCCCGAGACGGTCGAGCGCCTCGTCGCCTACACCGACGAAAATGGCATCGACGCGGTCGCCGAGCTGTGGTCGCGGGCCGCTCCGCGCAGCCTGCCGGGCGCGCTCTGGCGTATGTATCTCATCCGCATGCTGATTCGGCAGGACCCCGAAGGCTGTGCCTACCTCTACCAACGAGGAACGGATGCTGTCGCCACGATCGATCCGCTGGTCGCGGGCGCTGCCCTGCCCACCGGTCCTGCCGAGATCATGACCCTCGCGGACGAGATTCTGCGCGGACTATTCACCGGGGACTTCGCGGTGGCGCTGGATCGCGGGGCCGCGTATTGCCGAGTCACGGCGGTCGGGGCCACGAGCATCGCCGACGATCTCGAGCTGACCGAACCGCACCGTTCCTCGGAGCTGACCACCCGCGCGCTGCGCTTCTCCACGACCGCCGCCGAATTCGCGGCCTGTGCGCGCCTCTGGCGCCGCGACGTGCTCGAGTAGTCCCGCACGGCCTGGGCCCGGGCTGCATCAGGTGGGCCGGGCGGGCGTTGCCACGGCGATGGCATTTTCCGTGTGCGCCCGCGGCGAACATTCGACGCCGACCGCTTCGTTCGAATACACTGGAATCTGGTCGGGCCGCAGTAATCCCGGGTTCCATTATTCGCCGCTTCGAGCGGCCTCGCGCCGAGAGGTGCTCTGCGGCCCGACCTTCTTAATCTCCTCTACCCGGTGGGCGACGCGCGGGCCCGGCTGCGAGCATTCTGTTTCGCTGAGTACTTGTCAGATAGACCAATCCGTTAGCAACTTCGTACCGAACCCTAGTCATGGAACGGGACGAGACCTGACATGCTAGGTCTTATGACTGTTGATTCCGCCGGAGACCTCGCGCCGCCAGCCCCTGCCAGCAAGGAGGAGCTGCTTGTTCAAGTAGCCCGGGGCGATCAATCGGCCTTCGGAGAACTATATGACCAGATTGCTCCGCGGGTGCTGGGCCTGGTCAAACGTCTGCTGGTCGACCACGCGCAGTCGGAAGAAGTGACTCAGGAGATTTTTCTGGAGATCTGGCAGTCGGCCGCACGGTATGAATCAACGCGTGGTGGTGCGAGCACCTGGATTCTCACCATGGCACACCGCCGAGCGGTTGATCGAATCCGCTCGTCACAGGCCGGACGTGACCGCGATACCAAAATTGGAATCCGTGACCTGGCCGTTGCCTACGATCACGTAGCCGAAACCGTTGAAGTACGAATCGAACATGAGAGGGTGGAAAGGGCGATGACCCGATTGACACAGCTGCAGCGTCAGGCTGTCAGCCTCGCGTACTACGGCGGGCTCAGTCACAGCGAGGTCGCCGATAAGCTCCAGATACCTTTGGGCACCGTGAAAACACGGCTTCGCGACGGGCTGATCCGCCTGCGCGACGAATTGGGCGTGGCATCATGAGCCGGCCTAATGAGCAGCACCCCGCCGATCTTGCCGGCGCTTACGCTCTGCACGCCCTCGACGCCGACGACATGGCTATCTTCGAAGCGCATCTCGCCGAATCCGAGGAGGCGCGCATCGAGGCTGCTGAGTTGAAGGACATCGCTGTGGCCCTCGGCCTCGCCGTGGCACCCGTGCAGCCCTCGGCCGCCGTCAAGGCCAACCTCATGGCAATGCTCTCGTCAACGCCGCAGCTTCCACCGCTGCCCGCATCGCGAGCCACGAGTCAGGCCGCAATGGACGCTGCCGCCGACCATCGCGGAGCAACTCCCGCCGGTCCGCCGGCCGGGACGGCGACCCCGGGGATCGAAGGTGCTGCCTCAACTGGTGCTGCGACCACCGGCGCACCGCGACCGAGCCCTGACATCCATTTTGGCGACACTGCCAGCACGCCGCGCCCATCGACGGCGATCGAGCGGGCCCAAACGCGCTGGTTCAAGCGTCCGGCGCAGTTCATTCTGGCCATCGCGGCTGCGGTCGCCCTGTTCGTCGGTGGAATATCCCTCGGCCAGTCGCTCAACAGCAACCAGTTCGAGTCGCAGCAGGCGGCCAGTCTCGCGCAGATCAACGCGGCCAATGACTCTCAGCGCGCTGCGACCACCACCGTTGACGGTCAGGAAGTCACTCTGGTCTGGTCTACCACGCTCGGAATCTCCGCGCTGTTGGTCGATAACCTGCCCGCGCTGCCCGGTGACCAGGACTACCAGCTGTGGTACATGAACAATGGCGCTGCGACCCCGGCGGGAACCTTCGATTCCAGCGGCGACGGCACTGTCTGGCGCGTACTCGATGGCACGATGCACACTGGTGATCAGGTGGGCGTCAGCGTCGAACCCACCGGTGGCTCGGACCAGCCCACCGGCGACCCGATCGTCGCCCTCCAGAGCTAGCTGGCTCGGCATCCGCTCACCAGAGTGCGGAATGCCGAGCGTGCTGGGGCTGCTTGGCGAAGTAGGCTCGGGACATGAGACTGCCCTTCACTCTTTTGATCGACCCCGTGCCCGCTGACTCCCTGCAGCAGGACTTCGACCTCACGTTCCATGAAATGGACTCGTCCGCCCCGGCGCTGCGCGTGGGGGAGCTCAGCACCCAGCGCGGCGACGGAATCTTCGAAACCCTCGCCGTCGTCAACGGCTACCCGCAGGAGGTTGAGCCGCACATCACCCGGTTGCGTAACTCCGCCCGCATCTGCGAGCTGCCGATGCCGAACGTGCAGCAGTGGCGCGCTGCGATCGCATACGCGGTCTCGCGCGTTCCTCAGCGGGGTGAAATCGCGCTCAGGTTCGTGCTCAGCCGCGGCGTCGAGCACGGTCCGGCACCGACAGCCTGGCTGCACGCGGTCGCCGCGGCGGACTTCAGTATCGTGCGGGCGAACGGCGTGCGCGTAATCACCCTCGACCGCGGCTATCCGCGTGGCGTCGCCGAGCGTGCCCCTTGGCTACTGATGGGCGCGAAAACGCTCAGCTATGCGGTGAATATGGCGGCTATTCGCGAGGCGCGCCGTCGCGGCGCCGACGACACCATCTTTCTCACCACCGACGGCTTCGTCATGGAGGGCCCCACCTCGAGCGTCGTGCTGCGCTTAGGCGGCGAGTACGTCACGCCCGCGCCGAGCGGCGCCATTCTGCACGGCACCACGCAGCAGAGCATGTTCGACTACCTGCGCGCGCAGGGTGCGTCGGTACAGTATCGCGATGTCACCGTCGAGGAACTTCGCCAAGCGGATGCCGCCTGGCTCGTCTCCAGTGTGCGCCTGGCCGTATCCGTTGTCGCCCTCGACGGCGACCCGTTTCCGGCCGATCAGGCGTTCACGGATGCCCTGAACGCCTACCTGCTGGCACGCACGTCTTAGCGGTGATCGCCGCATCCGCTGGTGGGGGAGTGGCAGGAAAGGGTGCGGCATCCGTTTGTTGACACCCTCGAATTGGGCCGACGGGCCGCGCCCAGTATGCTCGGGGATGACCGAGAGGAATACATGAGAATTTCTGTCATTGGATGTGGCTACCTGGGCGCCGTGCACGCGTCGGCCATGGCCGAACTGGGGCACGATGTCGTCGGAATCGACGTCGATGCCGCGAAGATCGCCCAACTTGCCATCGGCAAGCCCCCCTTCTTCGAACCCGGACTTCCCGAGGTTCTCACGTCGGCTATGAACAATGGCCGGCTGCGTTTCAGTACCGACATAGCGGATGCCGCTGGCTCGCAGGTGCACTTCATTGCCGTGGGTACTCCACAGAAACCCGGTGGTTACAGTGCCGACCTGCGCTACGTGGATGCCTCGATCGAATCGCTCCTTCCGCACCTGTCCGACGGCGATCTCGTCGTGGGCAAGAGCACGGTGCCGGTGGGAACGGCCGCGCGACTCGCCGAGCTCATCGAAGCCGGTAGCGGCGCGTCGCTGGCGTGGAACCCCGAGTTTCTGCGCGAGGGATTCGCCGTGCAGGACACCATCAGCCCTGACCGGCTGGTCTACGGGGTCGCCCCCGGTTCACGGGGCGAGCACGCCACGGAGCTACTCAACGAGATCTACGCCACGGCGCTCGCCGCCGACACCCCCCTCGTCATAACCGACTACGCCACCGCCGAGCTCGTCAAGGTCGCCGCAAACGCGTTTCTCGCGACCAAGATCAGCTTCATCAATGCCATGGCCGAGATCGCCGAGGTCACCGGCGCCGATGTGACGCAGCTGGCGGATGCCATCGGCTACGACGGACGCATCGGTCGTCGCTTTTTGGGCGCCGGCGTTGGTTTCGGGGGCGGCTGCCTGCCGAAGGATATTCGCGCCTTCACCGCGCGCGCCGAAGAGTTAGGACGCGGCGAGTCCGTGGCCTTCCTCAAGGAGATCGACAAAATCAACCTGCGTCGTCGCCAACGTGTGGTCGATCTCACCGTTGGGGCGCTCGGCGCCTCCGTCTACAACGCCAAGGTTGCGGTGCTCGGCCTGAGCTTCAAGCCACACTCCGACGACGTGCGAGACTCACCGGCGCTCGACGTGGCCGTGCAGTTGCGCGGCCTCGGGGCCGACGTAGTGGCGACCGACCCGCAGGCCATCGATAACTCGAGGGCGCGGCATCCGCAGTTGCAGTATTCCCAGTCTCTCGAAGACACCCTGCAGGGAGCCGACGCCGTCGTGCTCGTCACCGAGTGGCCCGAGTTTCGGCATCTTGACCCGGTGTGGGCCGGTTCGCTCGTGAAAACGAAGACGGTGATCGACGGCCGCAACGCCCTCGACCCTGCGGCCTGGCGTGCTGCCGGCTGGACCTACCACGGCCTCGGTCGCCCGTAGCCTGAAGTGTCGTCTTCGATGTGATGCGTTCTGGGCTCACGTTACGCACGTGGGCCCAGGCACTCCACGATGCCGATCGAGGTTCTGTGCCCGGACCGCGGGGCGCCCCGCCCAGGCTCATTCCAATGGGGTTTCGGGGAGTGCTCCTCGCGGCCCTCAAGCGGATGCCGCTCAAATGGCCGCTGCCGGGAGCCCTGCTACTCGCGCCCGCTACGGTTGTGCGGCCCGTCGCCACGCCGGTATGGCGAAGAGCGCAATCTGGCTCACGAGAGCGACGACAGCGGCAAAGATGGCGCCAAGATGCACGTTGAGCGGGCTCCCCGCGTACATGGTGACTCCGACGAAGAGCAAGGCCAGGGCCAGAACCGCCAGAGACACCCAATTCTGCCTACGCATGCCGAGCAGAACCAGCGCCGCCGGAACGACGTACAGCATGATGCTCGCAACATTCATGGCGTTGACCATCTCCACCAGCGGCCCAAGGGGTACCCCGTCGAAAATGGTCCGGTAAAACATGGCCGCACAATGGAAAGCCAGACCGACAACGCCGCACACGAGCAGAACGGTGTCGACTACCGACAGTCTGACCGCGAGCCTGGCCAGCGGGAGCTGGGGCACCACTAGCCGCGCCAGAAGAATGAGAGCGGATACCCCGGCAAGCGTGAACGCAAATGCTGGGGTCATGCCGCGCCAACCACGGTCACCGGGCCGTGTGCACGTGGTTGCGCACTGGCTCGAATATCACTGCATGTCATGACTAACTCCGAGTCTTTATGGTTTAGCCGAAAAGATCTCCGAGCCAGCTTTCCTTCTTCTTCGGGCGATAACCATCCCGATGGTCGCGATCACGATCCCGGTCATACCCGCGGTCGCGGTCGTTGTCGCGCTCGCCATACTGTGGAGCCCGCGTGCGAGCATCCGGATACTGCTGCTGCGGGGGAACAGCGACAATCACCGGTGCCGCGTTGGCAGCCGGCGCTGGCGCCATCGCTGCGAATTCTTTTTCAGCACGATCAATGATCTTGTCCAGCTCACCGCGGTCGAGCCAGACTCCGCGGCATTCCGGGCAGTAGTCAATTTCTACACCGCTACGTTCGCTCATTACGAGGGTGGCGGAATCGGTTGGGCACTTCATAGGAGTCCTCCAGGACGTCATCGGTCTTCAACCCTAAGCAGTGAACACCGGCTGTTGCTGAGAGCCTAGGGGAGCAGGGGAACAGGGGAGCACGAGAGTAGGGGAGCACGAGAGCGCTTAGCGGTTGAGTAAAACCACGGCGGCGGGTTTGCCTCGGTAGCTGAGATTACGTCATAATCTCAGAGCGTGCCCGAAGGCCGGGCCGAACACGTACCAGTTCCGAAACCCGAGTCGGAGGCTATACATGTCCGTTCAGTCCACCATGGGGCGACGCGAGCGCGCACCCGACCGCCCCTCTGGCGGCAAATCCGCCACCCGCACCTTCCGCAGCGACATCGAAGGCCTGCGCGCGGTCGCCGTGGTCGTGGTCATTTTCGACCATCTGCTCGGCTGGCCATCCGGCGGATTCGTCGGTGTCGACATCTTTTTCGTGATCTCCGGCTTTCTGATCACCAGCCTTCTGCTCAAGGAACATGCACGCACCGGCCGCATCTCCCTGGTCGATTTCTACCGCCGGCGCATTCGGCGCATCCTGCCCGTCTCAGTGCTCGTACTGGTCGTCACCGTGGCGGTCGGATTCCTGCTGCTTCCGAGCGCCCGGGCTCTCAGCACCCTGTGGGATGGAATCTATTCGGCACTGTTTGTGGCCAATTGGCACTTCGCCGCAGTCGGCACCGACTACTTGCAGGCCACCAACGCCGTCTCCCCCCTGCAGCACTACTGGTCGCTCGCGGTAGAAGAACAGTTCTACTTCGTCTGGCCGTTCCTGCTCATCGTCATCTTCGCCCTCGCTGGCCGTCGAACGCTGAGCGCCCGGGCCCTCATCACGCTCGTCGCTGCAACCATCGGCGTCATCACCCTCGCCTTTCTGGCCTGGAGTTTTTTCGAAACCTCGACTAGCCCGGCCATCGCCTACTTCTCGACCGGAGCCCGCGCCTGGGAGCTCGGAATCGGCGCATTCCTGGCTGCCGCCGCGCCCGGCTTAGCGAAGCTACCTCTTCGGGTGCGCCCTGCGATCGCCTGGCTCGGCCTTGCCCTCATCGTCGCCAGCCTCGTGCTGATCAGCCGCGATTCACCGTTTCCGGCGCCCTGGGGCCTGCTGCCCGTTGCGGGAGCTGCTCTTGTGATCGCCGCGGGCATCGGGCAGTCCGAGCAGCAGCTGTTGTTCCCCCTGACCAACCCCGTGAGTCGCTACGTCGGCAAGATCTCCTACTCCCTCTATCTGTGGCACTTTCCGGTCGTGATTTTGCTGGCCACCGTGCTGGCCACCGATTCCCCGCTCTACCTGCCGCTCGCCGCCCTGCTCATGGTCGCCCTCTCGGTGTTCTCCTTTCACTACGTTGAAAACCCCATACGTCACTCACTCTGGCTCGAAAACTCCGTCACCCGAAAGCGAGAACAGATGCGCCGTCCGATCCCCCAGAACCGCACCGGGATCACCCCGGTCCAGGCCTGGATCGGTGCCCTCGTGGTTGTTGCTCTCGTTCTCGTCTCGGTTTCGTTCATTGCACTGCGGGGAGGCACGCCGTCCAGCCCGTCCGTGAACCCAGCCTCGGTCGGCGCGGGAGCTGACCTGGGAGTGGAGACGACCACCGAATCAGCCACCCTACTGGCCACCCGGCAGGCCACCATCGCCGCGGCCCTTGCCGCAACGGCCTGGCCCGAGACCACCCCGGCGTTCGACGCGCTCGGCGACAACTCCGGCGCCCCGGAATGGGTCGACGACAACTGTCTATCGGTCAGCGAGAAGAACGCCGCCGACTGCATTTACGGCGACCCGGCGGCGGCCAAAACTGCGGTGCTGCTCGGCGATTCCATGGCGATCAGCTACATGCCCGCCATTCGCTCCGCCCTCGAACCGCTCGGCTACAACGTGCGGTCTCTGACCATGTTCTCCTGCCCGGGCGTGAACATTTCGGTGGCGCCCAAGAACGCCTCCGATGCCTCGGCCGCCACCTGCGACAACCATCACGCCTGGGTCTACGCCGAGGTCGCCCGACTCTCACCCGACCTCGTCATCATGTCGAGCCTGGCCGGATCCATCGTGCGCCTCGCCAGCGGCAACGAAGGCGCTGAAGCTCTTGCCGAGTGGCAGACCGCGACCGCCGACACGCTCACGGCGTTGCAGGGGTCGACCGACCGTGTCGCTGTGCTCTCACCGCCGCCGGCCAGCACCCCGTTCGCCGAGTGCAAGACCCTCACGAGCGCCCCCGCCGACTGCGCCTACAGCCCGTCGAGCCTCTACCAGAAGGTCGTGGCCAGCGAGCAGGGTGCGATCGAGCAATTCGGTGACTTCGCCCAGTACGTGAACGTTGTACCGTGGCTCTGCGTCGACGACAATTGCCCGGCCTTCATCGCTGACACGCCGGTGTTCTTCGACGGCCAGCACTTCGTGCGTGAGGCGAGCGCCCAGCTCGGTCCGCTGCTCGCCGAGGCACTCTTTCCGCCGGCCGCCTAGAAGGCGCGAACGGCGCATCCGCTTGCCGCGGCGCTGGCCATGGCCGCGCCCGGTGGGGTGCCAGCTCCGATAACCGGCGCAGCGGCCAGTTGCCGGGCGCGATCATCCGCTCGGGCGGAGTGATCAGCGCTCTCTCGGCCGAAATTCGCGCGGCCAATCACTCGCGCGAATCCGCCGGATCGCCTTGACCTCGCCGATGGTTCCCCACTCGTCGAGGCCGAGGCGTGACAACGGGCGCAGCTTCTCGATAAGCGGATGCTCTCCGTCCAGCACCGTCGACGACACCGCGATGTGCGTGACCTCGCCAAACACGAGCGTGCAATCGCCCAGCTCCAGCGTGGAATGCAGGCGGCACTCGATCGCCGCCGGGGACTCGGCCACCCGCATGGAGGCCACGGTCACACTCGGCTCCCGGGTGAGCCCGGCGCGGTCGAATTCGCTCTCCGCCGGCCCAAAATCAGTGCCGGTCGCGTTGACCTCTTCGAACAGCGACTCCGGCGTGAAATTCACCACGAAATCTCCGGTCGCCAAAATATTGCGCACGGTGTCCTTGACGCCCACCGAGGTGAACTGAACGATGGCCGGCGTAACGGATGCCACGGTGAAGAATGAATGTGGCGCGAGGTTGTCGATACCCGCCGCCGACCGGCTCGACACCCATGCGATTGGACGCGGCACGACGAGCGAGTTCAACAGGCGGTAGAAATCGAGACGCGGCAGATTCCCAGGGTCAAAGTCAGTACGCACCGGTTCAGACTAACAATTCGCGTCGCTCTTCGGGCCAGCAGCGCAGCCGCTATCGCTCCGAGCGCGCATCCGCCGACTTGACCAAACCGAATTCGCCCTCCATACGCCAAGCACAAAGTTGCGGCTGCCCGCGCCGATAGAGTGGCCGGATGCCTATTCTTCCCCGCCTGGTGGCCTTCGACCTCGACGATACGCTCGCGCCGTCCAAGTCCGCGCTTGATCCGATCATGATCGACCTTCTCGTCAAGCTGCTCGGCGTCACCGAGGTCTGCGTCATCTCCGGCGGCCAGTTCGGGCAATTTCAGGCGCAGATCATCGACAATCTGCCCGAGATCAGTCCGGAGAAACTCGCCCGGCTGCACCTCATGCCGACCTGCGGCACCCAGTACTACCGCAGCGATTCGCAGGGCTGGAGCCAGGTGTACGCAGAGAACCTCAGTGAGGACCAGAAAACTCGCGCACTCGAAGCCGTCGAGCAGACCGCTCGCGACCTCGGCTTCTGGGAAAGCGACACCTGGGGCCCCATTCTCGAAGATCGCGGCTCGCAGATTACTTTCTCCGCGCTCGGCCAGGCGGCACCGATCGCCTCCAAAATCGCCTGGGACCCGGCCGGTGAGAAGAAGAATGTCCTTCGGAGCGCCGTGCAGGCACTGTTGCCCGACCTCGAGGTGCGCTCGGGCGGGTCGACCTCCGTCGACATCACCCGGCAGGGCATCGACAAGGCCTACGGAATGAAACGCTTGGCCGCCCTGACCGGTGTCGACCTCGAGGACATGCTGTTCGTCGGCGACCGCCTCGACGAGAACGGCAATGACTACCCGGTCAAGGTTCTCGGCGTCGAATGCATCGCCGTCGAGGGCTGGCCCGATACCGCGGCCCTGCTCACAGACCTGATTCCCCGCTACGTCGCCGTCTGACCGCTGGGCTCCTGCCCTTGCCCCTGCGCATAACTCCTGCAATTTTAAGACGAGAGCAGTAGCAGCCGCATACTTCCGGGGTGTTTGTCGTGGCCACCGTGAAATTGCAGGAGTTATGCGCGGCCAAGCCGATCCTTCACTCTCTCACCAGCAGCACTGGAACATCCGCCGATAAGAAGTCCACCGCCAACGTCGCTAGAGGCGCGCTGGCGCCCCTGCAGCAGGCTTTGCAGACCGATATGCTCGCAGACTACCGCCTCTAAAAAACTAGTGGCGATATCATCCTGAGTTTTTCTCGTGTACATTTCGCTTGTGAAAGAGATGCAGACCGAGAACCGCGAGTGGATCAACTTTGCCAAGGGCGCGGCGATTATTCTCGTCGTGCTCTACCACGCGTCGTTGTTCCTCAATGACCTCGGCCTGGCCGGCAGCACGCCACGGTTGCGGCTCGTGCTGGGCTTCTTTCCCATGCCGGTGTTCTTCTTCATCGCCGGACTCACCGCGCGGCGTATGCTCACGTGGAACCTGAAAGACCTCTGGCGTCGGCGCTTGCTCGTGCTCGTGTATTTGTACCTGCTCTGGTCTGTCATCCGGGTAGCGTTCTACCTCGTCGTGCCGCACCTGCGCGGCACCGAGCGATCCCCGACCGACCTGCTCAACATCGTCCTGCTGCCGGTTTGGCCCACCAGCAGCTACTGGTTCATCTGGGCGCTGGCCATTTTCACCCTGCTCGCCTGGCTTCTGCGGAAGCTGCCGATCAGGGTGCAGCTCCTTCTCGTGGGCGTCGTCGCAGTGCTGGCGACAACGCCGGGAGTGCTCGACCTCGACAACGTCGGCTGGGACCGTGTCGCCGCTAATTTTATTTTCTTCATCACCGCCGTCTACTTTCCCCACGTCATTTATCGCCTGGCCGCCCGCGTGCGCGTCTGGCACGCGGCTGTGCTTGTCGCTGCATATCTCGGCCTCGCCGTGCTGATCGTGCCGTTGCATCTCTCCCGTGTTCCGGGGCTGATTTTGCTCGAAAGCGTGGTCGCCGTCGCGATGGGCGTCACCCTGGCCACCCTGCTGGTTCGAGTGCGATGGTTGAAATTTATGAGCACGCTCGGCCAATACAGCTTTCAAATTTATCTAGTGCACCTGTTTCTCGTGGCCAGCGCTCTCGCGCTTCTGGCACCGTTTGCAGAAGCCCCCTGGCTCGAACGCGCCGGGAATGCCCTGCCGTTCCTGCTCGCCGCCATCGTGCTCGTCGCCTCGCTCTACCTCGCCAAGCTCCTGCGCCGGTTCTCGTTCCTCTGGGTGAGTCCGTTCCGCAAACGCCAGGCCACGTCAGTCTCTCGTCGGGCTCCTCTGAACCGTGACCTGCTGTGAAAAAATCCCGTCCGTTCGCGGCATCCGTTGGGCTGCTCGCTATCGGTCTTGTGCTGAGCGGATGCGCCGCTGCCCCTACCCGGCCGGATGCGCGCGTGCATAGCGACTCGGTCGTGCTGCAGAACGACCTGCAGTACGGCACGGCTCTGGGTCAGAAGCTGCTGCTGAACGCGTGCCTGCCCAAGAGTAAAACAGCACCCAGGGCGGCTATGGTCCTCATTCACGGCGGGGGCTTCGACAGTGGTAGCAAAGACTTCGGCGGCATGAAAGCGCTCTGCTCGGAGCTGGCCGACGGCGGCATCGCCGCCTTTTCGGTGGACTACCGCCTGGCGCCCAAATTTGCCTACCCGGCACAGGTGAACGATGTCACCGAAGCGCTCACCTGGCTGCGGGAACCAGCCCAGATCGCGCACTTCGGCATCGACCCCGAACGCATCGGACTGTTCGGAAGCTCTGCCGGTGCGATCATCGCTTCCTCGATCGGAACCAATGGCTCCGGCAGCTTGGCCGGCGATGATCGGGTTGCGGCGGTCGTGGCGATGTCGCCGGCGGTTGATCTCACCGAGCAGGGGCTTCTGCTCGGCGACCCTTCGACACCGGCGATCGCTTCCATTTTGCAATACCTTGGCTGCTCTGATTTCGCTGACTGTGCCAATGCCCGCGCGGCGTCACCGTTGTACGCCGTCGACAAGACCGACCCGCCGTTTTATATCGCTATTTCACAAAAGGAACTGGTTCCCCTTGAGCAGGGGAAGGCCATGGCATCAGCGCTCAAAGCGGTGGGCGTATCCGTCACCCTCGACGTGAAACCCGGTAAAAAACACGGATTGGAGCTCCTCGACGAGGCCACACGAGCGAGCATTCGTCAGTTCCTGGTCGATAATTTAGTTAACTCCACAAGACGAACTGGTTAAATCCTCAATACCGGCGGTCCAAAAGTGAGGATTTTTATGCCAACATAGGGACTTGTCGTCGTGCACCCGAAGCACGACGCATCAATCATGCGGGAAGAAGCGCCCATGGAACTGAAGCGGCTGGTTCGAATACTCCGAAAGCGATGGATTCTCATCGTTGCTTTCATCCTGCTCGGCGTGGTTGGCGGAGCAGCCGCAGCCCTGCTCACTCCCGTGCAGTACCAGGCTTCCACTCGTGTATTCGTCGCCGCGCAGATTCAAAACGGGTCAACTCCCGGCGATCTTGTACAGGGCAATAACTTCGTCGTGCAGAAGCTGCCGTACTACCTCGACGTCGCCACGAGCCCCCGCGTGCTCGACCCGGTGATCGCGAGCCTCGGTCTCGACGAGAGCGCGGTGAACCTGTCCGAGCGGGTCACGGCCACATCCCAGCCCGGCTCGGCCGTCATCGAACTGAGAGCTCTCGCCCCCACGGCAAATGCCGCGCAGCAGCTCGCGCAGGCCGTCTCGAAGAGTTTCACCGACGTTGTCATCAATCAGCTGGAAAAGCCCGCCGATGGCGGTGCGAGCCCGGTCACAGTTGGCGTGCTCAACCCGGCGGTTGCCCCCGACAACCCCGCGGTGCCTCAGCTCTACCTCAACCTCGCCGTCGGACTGCTCATCGGGCTGCTGGTCGGACTGGTCACCGCCTTCATCCTCGGCCTGTTTGACCGCCGCATCTATAACCGCGACGACATCGAGCGGCTGACCGTCGTTCCCGTGCTCGGAGGCATCCCGCTCGAAGCTCGTGCCAACCCGATCATCTCGCCAGACGGTGCGTTTACCGCCCGCGCCGAGGCATTTCGGGTGCTGCGCACCAACCTCGAGTTCGCCGATGCCGACGCCGGCCGCCGCAGCCTCGTCGTGACCTCCTCCGTTTCGGGCGAGGGCAAGACCACCACGCTCGTGAATCTCGCCATCGTGCTGGCCGAGAGCGGCGCAACGGTCGCCGTCATCGACGCCGACCTGCGCACGCCCCGGCTGGCCGACTACCTCGGCCTCGATGCCGAGCACGGACTGACCGACGTGCTCCTCGGCGACGTGCAACTCAAGGAATCTCTGCAATCGTGGGGCGCGCAGCATCCGCTCACAGTGCTGTCGTCGGGCAAGATTCCCACTAATCCGAGCGAATTGCTCGGATCGACAGCCATGGGTACGGTACTCGATGTGCTGAGCAGCAGCTACGACTATGTGCTCCTCGACGCCCCGCCGGTGCTTGCGGTGACGGACGCAGCCGTGCTCAGTCGCTGGACCGGCGGCACCATTCTGGTCGTCGGCGCCAACCGGGTACGCGAGCCCGAACTGCTGGCTGCCTTCGACGCCCTCGAAGCTGTCGGCACAACGCCCCTCGGCGTCGTGCTGGCCATGGTTCCCACCCGTGGTCCCGACGCGCTCGTGCGTGACGGAAGCTTCGTGGCCTCTTCCCGCCCGGCACCCCGAGTCACCCCGGCAACCGGCTCGGACACGAACGACTCGGGTCGCTCGACCCCGTCCGAGAGCGAGGCTGCGACAGCAGCCAGCCCCACCCGCGTCACCTGGTAGGTCCAACGTTCCATTGCGTTTGGCGTGCGTTCGAAGCAGTTCTGCGAGAGCTAAACCCGAAAGGAGACTCAGTGTCCGTGCACTCGTCTTACCCGATCGATTCGTCGCCCTCCCCGCAACGAAAGCTCCTGCTCGTCGCTTCCACGGGCGGGCACCTGGCCCAGCTGGTGCGGCTGGCCCCGGGGCTCGGTGCCTCGCCCAGCTCGCTCTGGGTCACCTTTGATTCCGTGCAGAGCCGGTCGCTGCTGGCCGGTCAGCGGCGTATCCACGTGCCGTACGTGCGTCCCCGCGATTACCTCGGCATGATGCGCGCGGCCAGCATCGTGCGCCGGGTGCTCAGGCACGAAACTTTCGAGGGTGCCGTGAGTACCGGCGCCGGTCTCGCCGTTGCGGCGCTGCCGCAGGCCGCAATCAGTGGTGTGCCGAGCCTGTACATCGAGAGCGTCTCCCGTGTCGAGGGGCCATCGCTCAGCGGGCGCATGCTCGCCGCCAGCCACCTGGTCAGCGTGCGCACCCAGCATCCGGCCTGGGCTACCAGTCGCTGGCGGACGCACCCGAGCGTGCTGTCCACCTACCATTCGTTGATCCGGCCCGCGCCGGAACGGCCCAGTCTGTTCGTCACACTCGGCACCATCGAGGGGTACCGTTTCGATTCCCTCGTCGACGCAGTTCTCGCGAGTGGCCTGGCCGATGAGCGCACCATCTGGCAGCTCGGTTTCACGACCGACCGCACCGACCTCCCCGGCCGGGTACACCAGATGATGCCGACCGCGCAGTTCGTCGATGCTGCCGTGAACTCCGACGTCGTCATCACCCACGCCGGTGTCGGTACCTTCATGGGGCTGCTCGAACTGGGTATTTTCCCTGTGATCGTGACCCGTCGCAAGCACCGCGGTGAACACGTTGATGACCACCAGATGCAGATCGCGGAGCTGGCCGAGTACCTGGGCGTCGCTCGAGCCGTTGACTCGCCCGACCTGACGGCCGACGTCATCCGCTTCGCTGCCGGTCGTGCCATCGACGCCGGTGTGCGCATCCCGCTGCCCAGCGACCGATGAGTCAGGGGGCTCCGGCCGAGCGGATGCTGCGCCAAATTTTTGTCCCCGCCCGCGGGCAATATGACAACATCGGCGATATTTTGCTGCGTCGCCAACTGCTCGACTGGTTACGGGGGAGTGGTCCGCTGCACGTCTATGTCGGCAAGGCACCCGACGGGTATGCCAGGGGGCTCGGCCTCACTCCGGGCGACGTGCAATATCGCTCGTTTCGACGCTGGTACGCGGCGGCGCTTCGCAGCGCGGCCCGCGGCCAAGCGTCGTACGTATTCAAACCCGGCGAGATTCAACTGACCCTGGTGGGCATGAAAGAGCACCTCGCCATGCTGCCGGTGCTTGCACTTGTTCGTGCCCGACACGGCCGCGTCGCCCGGGTCGGTGTGGGCAGCCGAAACTTCGCGCCGCTGCCGCGTGCGCTGATGGGACCCTCGATCGCGCTGTCGAACCTGTCGTTGTGGCGGGATGCAGCAACGGCCGGGTATCTCGGGCGGGGCAATGTCATGCCCGACCTTGCCTTTGCTGGTCGCGGCAGTGGTGTCGATTCGGGCGATATAGCGTGCCGCGACCTTCTCGTCGTCTCGATGCGCTCCGACCTCGACTACCCGAGCGCCGCCTGGCTTTCCGCTGTGCGCGCAGTCGCTGCCGAACACGGCCTGCAGATCTGGTGTGTCACCCAGGTCTTGCGCGATGATACGAGGTGCAGTCAACTCGCGGCCGATCTCGGAGGCGAGGCGCTGCGCTGGAATGGCACCGGCCATGACGAGCAGGAACAGCGTCTGCGTGCGCTCTATCGGCGGGCCGCGCTTGCCGTGAGCGATCGTTTGCACGTGCTCGTTGGCGCACTCACGGAGGGGGCGGTTCCGGCCGCGCTCCTCGTTGACGCGAAGTCAGACAAGATTGCGCGGCATTTTGCCGCCGCCGGACTACACGACGTGAGCATTGTCAGTGCGGGTTTGACCGCCGCCGAGATCACTGAACGGCTGCAGAACCTGCTCGGCCGCCGTACGGCTATCCTGGCCGGCCTGGCCGAGGCGCAGGACGAATTACACAACGTGCGCCGTCTGCTGGATCGGGTGCTGACCAGCGAGACCGCGCGGTGAGCCTCGCCGACGCGGGTGACACCGAGCCGATCGAGACACAACCGATCACCATCGTGCCGCCATCGACCACACCAAGCCCGCCCCTCGTTCCGACTGTCCAAGTTGTCCCCCTTGTCCCGACTGTCCAAGTTGTCCCCCTTGTCCCGATTGTCCCGATTGTCCAAGTCGCCCCGATTGTCCCGGCGTCGCCGGTTGAACGACTGACAGCGGTGCACATTGGGCGCAGTGGTGAGGTCGCCGGCGGTATGAGTCAGGTCGTCAACGGCTATCTGGCACATTCTTTTGCCGATTTCGACCTGCGTTTGGTGTGCTCGCGCGACGGCAGTGGCGGGGCGCGGGCGGCCTTGCTTGCGGTGTCCGCTTTCTGGAAAGTGTTGCGTCTGTCCCGGCCCGAGCGCACCGTCGTGATCGCGCACCTGTCGCAGGGGGGGTCCTTCGCGCGTGAAGGAGCGCTGCTCGCCCTCGCGCACGCGCGCGGGTTTGGCACGGTCGCTCAGCTGCACGGCAGTTCTTTTACCGACTTCGCCGAAAAACGGCCCGGTCTGGTGGGGAGCGTCCTGCGCGCGGCCGACGTGGTGCTGACCCTGTCGGCCGAATCGCGCGACACGGCGGCTGAATTCGTACCGGGGGAGCGGGTTGTGCTTGTGCCGAACGCCGTCGCTGACGGCGTGCGCCGCGACATCGAACCGCTCGTGGTGTTCGGCGGTGCGGTCAGTGTCCGCAAGGGTGTCGACGTGCTCGTGGCGGCGTGGCAGCGGCTCGCGCCCGAGTATCCGCTGTGGAAACTGGTGATTGCCGGTCCCATCGTTGACCAGCCTGCCGTACCGCTGGTGCGCGGCGAATTCGTCGGGGCGCTCAGCCACGAGGCACTGATGAAGTTGCTCGAGCGTTCGGCGATCGCCGTGTTGCCCTCTCGCGACGAGGCGATGCCCATGTTCATTCTCGAAGCCATGGCTCGCAGCAACTGTGTGGTGGCGACGCGGGTTGGCGGCGTGCCGGCCGTGCTCGCCAACGGTGCTGGGGTGATCGTGGAACCCGGCGACGCCAACTCGCTCGAGGCAGCGCTACGGCACGCGATAACGAATGCCGCCTGGCGCGTAGAAAAGGCGGATCTGGCCAGATCCGCCTTCGAGACTACCTATTCGGCGGCCGCTGTCTTTCCGCTGGTCGAGCGCAGCTGGAAGGCTGCGCTCGACCGACGATCAGACCGTGTTGCTAGGAGATACAGGCCTGGTTAGAGAACCCGGATCCCGCCGCCGTAACGGTGTTCGAGCAGTAGACCCTGGTGCCGCTGGTACCCTTGGTTCCCTGCTCGTGGATGAAGAAGCCGTAGCCGGCTGCGCCGACCGGGGCGGTGTTGCCGTAGAAGATGTTGCGGAGGCCCCAGCCGGCGACGCTTCCGTTGACCGCGAAGCCGTGCATGGTGCTGTTCTTGCCCTGGTTGTTGTAAACGCTCCAGTCGTTGCCCTTGACTTTGACCCATTCCTCGGCGCGCTGCATAGCGTTAGCGCCATCGATGATGTTGTCGCGGATGATCCCGTTGGAGGTGCCTTCCTTGACCTCGATCGGCTGGGCGCCGGTCAGGCTGATGTTGTTGGCCATGAGCAGCGTGCGGTCGGTCTTGTCGGGCTGGCAGCTGGTCTGGGCGCACCAGTTGGCGTCTGAGGTTCCGATGTAGATACCCTCACCGTAGAACGGGTCGCGCTTGCCGGTGTTTTTGATGGTGTTGCCGACGACTTTGCTGTCGGTGGTGAAGGCACGCAGGTGGATGCCCTCGTAGCCGATGTTGTCGACGAGCGTGTCCGCAATGGTGACGTTGTTGCTGCGGATGACGCTGATTCCCTTGAGGCTGTTGGTGACGGTCATTCCGGCGATCACGAGGTTGGAGGAGTTGGAGATCTGGATGCCGTGGTTGTTCTGGATGCTGCCGACATTGATCACGGCGCTGCGCGGTCCGCAGATCCAGACCGGGTTGGATGCGGTTCCGTTCGCGGTCATGTTGATCTGCTCGTTGTAGGTACCGGGGGCCATCTTGATTACGGTCCCGGGCTGGGCCTGGGAGACGGCGGTCATGAGTTCCCTGGCCGTCGCCACATTGACGGTGGCGGCGGGGCAATCCGCGTAGCGCGGGGTGCTGATCGGAGCCGGAGTCGGCGCAGTGCTCGGCACGGCCGACACGATGAACGCGTCGACGATGCTGCTGGTACCGGTCGAACGGGCATCCTTCTGCCCGGTTCGGGTCACGGTGATGGTGTGCGTACCGGCCGACAGGCTCGTGGTGCTGAACGCGTTCTGCTTGTAGGCGGTGGTCGCAGAATACCCGTTGACCGTGGCGACGTTCGTACCGTCGATCGCGACGGTGCTCGTGCCCGAGCTGCTGGTCAGGCGTGTGATGAAGGCGATGCTCGAGCCCTGGAAGGTGAACGAGGCGCTGCCCGCCGTGGTGGTGAACTGAACTCCGCCGCCTGAGTCGCTGGTCGAGCCGGAGGTGCGCCAGGTGCCGTTGTACGTGACCGACGCGGAGTCGCCCTCGAAGGTGGTCGAACCGGCCGGAGCCTGCACGGGAGCGGTGGCAGCGGGCGCGGATGCCGGTGCTGGTGCCGGTGCCGGTGCCGGTGCGGGAGTCATCGTCCCGGTAGGCGCCAGGGTGACGAAGGCGTCGACGATGCTGTTAGTACCGGTGGAGCGGGCATCCTTCTGGCCGGTGCGACTGACCTTGATGGTGTGCGTTCCGCTAGAAAGGTTTGAGGTGCTGAACAGGCTCTGCTGGTACCGGGTTGAGGCGGAGTAGCCGTTGACCGTGGCGACAACCTTGCCGTCGATGGCGATTTCACTCGTGCCGGAGCTGCTGGTCATACGCGTGACGTAGGCCACCGTTGAACCGGTGAAGGTGAGTGAAGCGCTCGACGTGGTCGAGGCATACTTGATGGATCCGCCGTTGTCTGACGGCGAGCCCGTCGTCAGCCAGGTACCGGAATACTTCACCTGCGCGGAGCTGCTATCGACGACCGTGGTGCCGGCGGGAGCAGTGGCGGCGGAGGCTGAAGCGACGTCGAGGGGGATCATTGCGGTGAGGGGCACGATCGCGGCGATGACGACGGCCGCAATGGTGGCACGGCGTGAGGCACGAGGGAACAACATTATGAAACCTTCCGAATGTTCAAGGAGGGATGGTTACGTCCGTGAACCCGACGGGTTCCGACGCATATGATCTTCGTGATTTGTGGCGGTGGTGCTTCCGTGATCACGTCGTCAATTAGCGTCTGAACTGCTGCGCGTTAGCCGTGTGCAAATGGGTTTGTGGGCGCAAAATACGCCGATGCGGCGGTTCTTCAGCGCGCGGACGCGCGCGAGAAAGTGAGGGTCGAGTCGAGCGACCGCCAGCGAGAAACTGAGACGACCTCGGGGATTTCGCCCTGATCAGTGCTATTGCCCATTGTGGGTAACGTCTCGTAGAAAGATGCTGGACTTTCGGGCGGCCCCAAGCGGTCACCGTGAGCGGGCATCGGCCATTCCTGAGAAAGTGCCTAGAGTGAAATTCAAACTGTTGAATTTTGTCGCGATGCATAATTTCGCACCTGCGGCCGCGCGAAAAACGACCCCCAGCGCCCCGGCGGGCATGCTGAGGGTCGTGTGCAGTCGGTTACGGAGCGCAGGCGATGTTGGTCAATCCTTGCCCGGCGCGGGTGATCGAGTTCGAGCACGACACCGTGGTGTCGCTGGAGCCCTTGCTGCCCTTCTCGTGGACGAAGAAGGCGTAACCCCCGGCGTTCACCGCACCCGAGTTGTCGGTGAAGGTGTTGTGAAGACCCCAGCCGGCGACGCTTCCGTTGACCGCGAAGCCGTTCAAGGGGCTGTTGGCGCCGATGTTGTCATAGATCATCCAGTTGTTGCCCTTGACCTTGACCCACTCGTGGGCAGCGCTCATGCCGTTGGCTCCGTCGATCACGTTGTCCCGAACAACGCCGTCGGAAGTGCCCTCCTTGACTTCGATCGGCTGAGCACTGGTGAGGCTGATCTGATTGCCAAGCACGAGAATGCGGTCGGTGCGGTCGGGCCGGCAATTGGTCTGGTCGCACCAATTGTTTTCGGACGTACCGATATAGATGCCTTCGCCGAAGGGTGCGTCCCGCATTCCGGTGTTTGAGATGGTGTTGCCGACCACGGTGCTGTCGGTTGTGAAGGCGCGCAGGTGAATGCCCTCGTAGCCGATGTGATCGATGCGGGTGTCGGCGATCGTCACGTTCGTGCCGCCGATGACGCTGATGCCTTTGAGGCTGTTGGTCACGGTCATACCGGCGATCACGAGGTTGGACGAGTTCTTGATCTGGATGCCGTGGTTGTCCTGGATGCTGCCCACGTTGATGACGGCTTCGCGCGAGCCGCAGATCCAGACCGGGTTGGCAGCGGTGCCATTAGCGTGGATGTCGATCTGGTCGCGATAGGTTCCGGCGGCCATCCTGATGACGGTGCCGGGGTGGGCGCGGTCGACGGCCGCAGTGAGTTCGTCAACGGTGTGCACCGTCGTCGTGGCGGCGGGGCAGTCGGCGTAGCGGTGCACGGCCGGCGACGGCGCGAGTGCAGGGACCGGTGCTGGTGCTGGTGCTGGGCTGGTCGCGGCATTCACCACAAAGGCGTCCACGATGCTATTGGTACCGCTCGCGCGTGCGTCACGCTTGCCGGTGCGACTGATCTTGATGGTGTGGGTACCGCTCGAGAGGGTCGTCGTGCGGAACACGGTCTTCTGGTGCACGGTTCGCGCGGAGTATGCGTTCACCGTCGCAACGACCGTGCCGTCGATCGACACGGTGCTCTTTCCTGAACTTTTCGTGGTGCGCGTGATGAAAGCGACGCTTGTTCCCGTGAACGTCGTTGATGCGCTGCCGGCGCTGGACTGAAACCGCACGGATCCACCGCGATCGGCGGTGTTGCGCGTGCTGCGCCAGGAGCCGGTATAGCTGATCTTTGCCGAGGAGCTGTCGATGACTGTGCGTTGGGGGGCGGCAGCGGCATCGCCGCCCGGGCTGGGGATGGCCAGGGAGGCGAGAACGGCAACGATGACGACAGTGCAAGCGGCAACGGCGATTGCGGTGTGGCGGGCGGATGCGCGTGGGTGGAAAATGCGGGAAACGGGTTTGCGGGGGTGACCGATACCAAGAAAGAACACGGTCGGATCCTCTCGAGTCGAGGTCGCGGACGGACAGGTGTCGCGGGTGGGAATTCTCCTGAGTGCCGGTTGCTGGCTTGGTCGTTACGAGATGCGACGCGTATTCAGTGTTCGAAGACCGAGATCGTAGGGAACTGTTCGGGTTGAACTTCGAGGTCAGCCTATCGAGAGCCAAAGTCGAATCCGTTTCACCTTCCTGTGAAAATGCTTAAAATCACATGAAAGATTCTGGGATTATCCCGGTCGCTGTTGTGGGTCTGGGCGCGCCTCGTCACCGCCGATGAGTTTCAACCCGACCCAGGTCAGGCGACACCCCGCTCGGCTGTGAGGCGCAGCACCCGACGATGCAGCGGAACACTCAGCTTTGCCGTGCCGGCCAGCACCAGCCGCCTCCAATCGCGACGGCGCGCGGCTAGCAATATGAGCCGCCAGGTCAGGCGGGAACGCAGCTCGGAGACAATCTCGTCCCGTTCGTCGGCATCGTACGGGCCGGTCAGCGCGTCCTTCAGCCCGGAGAGCAGCACGTAGCGCAGACGAAAGTAGCCGTACGAGTTAGAACCGATGATGCGGGTATCCAGGGTGATAGCCGCGTTCGTGACGGCCTGCTCGACCAGCAGGAGAGACTCGGCCCGGCGCGACCCTGAGCGGATGATCGACCCACCGCGCACGACATAGGAATAGAGCGAGTCGCTGATGAACGCCACATGATCGGCCGCAGCGAGTAATTGGGCCACCATGGCCAGGTCGGAGTGCACCCGGGTCGGGGTGAACTCGATCTCGCGGGTAAGAGAACGGCGGAACAATTTGTTCCAGAGGTGCCCGGTCAGCTCGCCATCGAGCAGGAGGACAAAAGCCTGTGCGCCCGTGATCGGCTTGTTCAGAAGAGGCGCAACCAACGGGCGGCGCCGGCCGGGGTAGACATACGCCGCACCGCAGACGATCACGTCGGCGCCCGTAGACCTGGCCGCCGCCACGAGTTTCTCCAGCGCAGAGTCAGCCCACTCGTCGTCACAATCAACGAACCACAGAAACTCGCCCCGACTCTCGGCCACCGCCCGCGCCCGCGCCCGCGCGACACCGCCATTTTGTTCCTCGCGAAAGTAATGCACATCGGCGTTTGCCGCAGCCGCCCGCGCGCCGATGGTAGCCGTCGTATCCGTTGAGCCGTCGTCGACCACGATGATCTCGAAATCGTCCATGGTCTGGCCGAGGAGTCGTTCGATGGCGCTCTCCAGAAACTTGGCGGCGTTGTAGGCCGGCACGATGATGCTGACAACCGGTGAGCCCCCAGCGTGTGCCCCGGTCATGAGGTGAGCTTTCCAATGGAGCGGGTCAGCTCCCGTAGGGAAGCGCGCGCCTCGACGACGTGGCGCAGAATCGGCTCCCGGCGGCTGAGGACGTCTCGAGCCCGGCGCTCGAATGCCGCGGGGTCGGGTAGCGTCCAGCCGATCGTGGCGCCTTTGATACCGACCGCGTCGAGGGTGCGAGCCGCCTTCGACGGGCCAGCATCGGCGATCACGAGCGGCAGCGCACCCTCGGTCAGGCCGATCACGGCAGCGTGTAGTCGGTCGGTCACTACGAGCAGTGACCGCTGGTAGACCGCCCGTAGTTTCTGCTCCTGAGCGAGATGGTCTGGACCGTCCCAGACCATGGCCGTGCCGCCGAGCTTGTCGGCCAGTTCCTCGGCAAGTGGCCCGTCTCGTTCGATCTGCGACACCGCCACGATCTCGAGTTCGAGGGTATCGGCCAGGCCGCGCAATGCCGCCAGCCACGCATCGTCGGGGTGCCGCCCGTTGTAGCGCACCGATACCGCCAGTAGCGGGCGAGAAGCGGTGGACGCGAGCAGTTCGGCATCTGCTGCCCCCGTAGCAAAGGCCCAGTCGGGAGCGATGCGCCCCAGGCCCATCGCGCAGCGGCTGTAGGCGTCTCGCCAGGCCACGAGGTCGCACAGGCGCAGTGTCGCCGCCACCGGAATGCGCCAGCCCGTCTTCTGCCGCACGCCGAACCCGGCGTGCACGGCGTGCCCGCCGCGCAGACGGTTGAGCGCGAGGTGGGGCGCAAGACGCACGTAGCGCAGGGCATACGACCGCTGCAATTCGATTTCGCCAGCGTTGAACGCGTAAACGGATGCCTCCCGGAGAGTCGACCGCGAAATCTCGCGTCGCCATTCTGCGCTGGTGCGGTACACCCGGTCTTCGTCGTGCAAGCCGAGCCCGCTCAGGTAGAAGTCCGATCGGGCCCCGACGAAAACCTGCAGTTCGCCGGCGCCCCGAAGTGCATCGAGAAAGGCCCGTCGCAGCACGGTATCGCCGACATTGTCAATCTGGCCCATAGCCGAGGCGAAGATTCTCATGCGCGTTCCACGACCCGAAGCAAGACCCGTTCCAGGTCGCTGCCGCTCGCTTCCTCCGAAAAACGAGCCAGCCAGGGTTCGATGTGCTCGAGCGGGAGGTCCACCGCCCGCAGAATGGCGTCGGCAAGGTCCGCCGGATGCGCGGACAGCGCGAGTTCGCCCGTGATGCCGGGCACAATCGCATCCGCTACCCCGAGCGCCCCCGAAACGGCGACCGAGGGATAGCCGGCCGCAGCCGCTTCAACGAGCACGTTGCCAAAACCCTCCCGGCTCGAGGTAAGCAGCGCCACCGAGTTGTCGGCGAAGTGGTCGAACCAGTTTTCGACCCAGCCGCGATGGTGAAAGGCCACGTTCTCCTGCCGAGCCGCGGCCTGTACGTCGTTGAGCAGGGGACCGCCGCCGAACGAGACGACCTCGACGACCACGCCGCGACGGGCGAGCTCGGCGGCGGCCGCGATCGCGAGCAGCGGCCGCTTCTGCGCCACGAGCCGGCAGGCCAGCACAATCTGAATGCCGTTGGCTGATCCTGGGCGGCGTTCGGATCGCGCCACGATCGTGGTTCCCCCCGGCTCGACCAGTTTCGTGCCGTCGTCACCCCCGACCTGGACGTGGGCCGCCGTCGTGCCCAGCCCGCGCCGGGTGCCGCGTAGTTTTGCCGTTGCCGGGTTGGCGACGACGGTGATGCGGTCACCGCGCACTCCGAAAGCGGCGACCATCTCAGCGGCGACCGGATGCGAAATGGCGATCACGTGGTCGGCCCACGGATACAGGCGCTTGGCAAACCAGATTTTCACCCGGTGGGCAAGATTCGATCCGGGCAGCCCGAGCGATACCAGGTTACGTTCACTCACGAGCACACGGGGGCGCAGACGGGCTGGCATCAGCCGGGCAGCGGTCAGCAGCACCAGGTTGGGGTGGGCCTGCAGCGATATCGCCACGTCGGGGTGCCAGTCGAGCAGGCGGCGCCGAAGCGCAGTGGCCTTCTGCAGGTGGCCGCGCTGCCCGGAAAGGGAGGATGACGCCACGCCATCGGGTAGGTATTCCGGCTTCACCGCGGCGGAGGTCAGCACGACAGCCACCTCGTAGCCCTGATCGGCGAGCCAGCCCATCCAGGTGCGGGCCACAAATTCTGCCCCACCACCGTGCAGTGACGGAATCACGAAGAGAATGCGGCGCAGGGCAGGATCGGCGCGCGCATAGTCGGGTGGGGTTTGCGAGGAGAGCGTCATGCGGGACCTTGTCTGTGGGAAGTCGGGCTTGGGGCCGTGAGGGCAGGGGGATAAGAATATGTGGCATTCGGCAACCCCGAGAAGTTCAGAGCGGCCAGGCGCCGCACTTCGGGCAGCCGCGCAGCCAAACGGTCGCGATACCTCTTCCGATCGGCCAGCACCGATAGCGCCACCGGAATCATGCGTCGAGCCAGGCCGGCGCCCGGCTCGATGCACAGTTCCTGTGTGTCAAAGAGTCGCATCATGCCCGCGACCTTGCCCTGGGTGGATAGCGCAACGGCAGGAACCTCGTGGAACATGGCCTGCACGGCGAGGTGCATGCGCCCGGTCAGTACGATTTCGGCGCCGGCACACAGCCCGCGCACTTCGGCCGGGGTGAGCAACCGGTTCACCAGTATCACCTCGTCCGTAATGGGCAGACGATCGAACACGGCCCGGCAGGCGGCCATGTCGTCGCCGCTGGTGCGCATGACGTGTGGCAGCAGCACGACCTGAAGCCCCGCCTCCAGGAGTGCCGTTACGATCCGGGCGTACTCTGTGGTCTGGTCGAAACTGCGGCCGACCAGTGCGCTAGCGTTCACGACGGCATAGCGGGCCGGCGTGGCTCCGAGATATTCCGTTTTGGCGAGGGCGCAGCTGGTCCGGGCAGCGAACACGGCGTCGGCGACGTCGACCACGGTGTGGAATCGATCGGTACGGGCGCGTTCGCTGGAGGTGGGGTCGCGCAGTTGTAACCGCGTTCCCATTCGCCCGGCCCGGGCGAGCGAGCGGCGCACCCCCACGTTGGCGTGGCCGTTCCAGCTGAAGCCGAGGATGCGCGCTTGCACGCCGACGCTGCGCGCGAGGCTCGCGACATCCGCTCGCCGGGCGGAGGCACGCACGCTATACGCGCCGTCCATGATGTCCGCGCCAATCACGGTCAGGGACAGGGCGCGGCCGAGTATGGGGGCCAGCATCGCCATGGCCTGCCGGTGTACCCGCCCTTTTCCGTAGATCAGGTGCGGAATCGGGACGAGTTGCGCCCGCCAGGCGTGCTGCGACGGAATCTGTACGTCGGTCGGCCGCCGCACGAGCACCTGAACTCGTCCCGTCACATTTTCGAGAAAGGCTTCGATCATGGCCTGGTCGCCGATATTGCCCTCCCCGGGTGGGGCGACGAGCACGTGAACGCGCTCACTGCGCGGATCGAACGGGCGCAGCCGGTTGGTCGCGCGTCTCAGGGCGGCACGATCGCGCAAAAAGGGCAGGGTGGATGCCGCGGCCAGGCCGTGCACCACCCGGTCCAGCCGGCGGATGATGCGCAAGCGTGTGCGCCCTGCTTTTCGGGCAAGGGAGGAGGCAGGCGCCGGGCGCTCGGTGTCAACGGTCGCGCCGATGGGGCCCTCTTTCGACGACTTCGCGGAGCGCAGAAAGCTGCGGGCCTGGGTGATCCCGCGCACATCCCGGCGAAAGGTCGGCCAGATCAGCATGACGAAGCCGATCGCCGCGAGCAAGGCGATCCCGCCGAGGGCGACGCGCGCGAATGGCAGGTCGATCGGGATCCACTGCACGGACGTCCAGCTGATTCCGGTCGCGAAACCGTAGCCGAGAACTGCGCGCGCGCCGGCTTGGAACATCGATCGTGCGGGAGCATTCGTAACCCGGCTGATCCACCACAGGCCGATCGGCCAGATCAGCGCGACGCCGATCGAGTACCCGGCAGCGACGCCGTAAACGCCCCAGAGTGAGCCGACCAGCACGAACACCACCAGCAGGGGCCGGGTGGTGAGGGCGAAATACAGGTTCTGCTTGGTGGCACCCTTCGACAGGAACACCCAGTAGGTCGCATAGGCAGCAGCCTCGAAGAACCCGGCAATAGCGAGAATTTGAAAGATCGGAGCCGAACCGAGCCAGCGGCTGCCGAGGGCGATGCTGATGATCGGCAGGGCCTGGGCGCAGGAGAAAGCGAGCACAATGGTGACCGTGTGCAGCATGATGGTCTGCCCGAGCAGAATGAACCGGTCGTACTTGGGTTGGTCGTCCTGCAAGCGGGCCAGCACCGGCAGGGCCACCCGGGTGGACGGACCGTTGATCTGGTTGAGCGGCAGCAGTAGTAGCTGGAAGGCCCGGTTATACAGGCCGAGCGGTCCGGCACCGAGCGTGGCGCCGATCACAATCGTGTCGGTGTTGCGGCTGGCATAGCCGAGCAGCTGCGTGCCGGCCAGGTTCGACCCGAAAACGATCAGGTGACGCATGGGCGCGGTGCGGTGATACCAGCCGGGAAACCAGTTGGTGACCGGAACGAGAATGATGATGGTCAGAATACCCTGGCTGATCTGCTGTCCAGCAAGAGCCCAGTAGCCGAAACCGTTCAGCGCCATCACGATGCCAACCGCGAGAGCGCCGGCCTGTGCACCGATTTCCGACCCGGCCAGGGCGACAAAGTGAAAATTGCGGTTGAGATCAGCACGAAACTGGGTGGCGAGGCCGTTGAGCAGAAACGTCCCGGCGAGCACCTGGGTGAGCAGCACGAGTCGATCGTCGCCGTACAGGGCGGCGATGAGGGGACTGCACAGCACCGCGAGCAGCATGAGAGCAAGCCCGATCACGCTGTTGATCCAGAACAGGTTGTCTTTTTGGTGCCGGGTCAGGTCGCGCACCTGAATGGCCGCCGACGACAGCCCGAAGTTGCGCAGTACCTCGCCGACCCCGATGATCGCAGCGACCGAGGCGACCAGCCCGTAGTCGCTCGGGTCGAGCAGTCGGCCGAGCACGACGATGCCGCCGAGCTGCACGCCGATGCGAATGAGCTGGCCGACCAGGGTGGTCGATGCGCCCCGCCCCGCGGTGCGGCCGAGACCCGCCGTCGAGCGGGGCTTCTCGGGAATGTCGGCAACATCGGGGACGTCGGGAATGTCCGGGGGATGAGGCGGCATCGGCGCGGTCAACGGGTATTCCGCCCAGCGCGGACCGTGCGCCCGGTCAGCTGTAGGGCACGCAGATAGGTTTGATAGCTTTGCAGGCCGAGCGTTTTCCAATCCCGTCCGGAGAGTTGTGGGCGCCGGTGGGCACCGGCGGCGCGCATCCGCTTGAGGGTGTCGCAGAGAATCTCGGGTGTGAGCTCGCCGTCATAGAGGTAAATCCAGTCGGGCCCGACTTCGTCGGCCAGGGCGAGGTTCGACGGCGTCGACGGCACGAGCACCGGTCGATCGAGCGAGAGTGCTACGAGCAACACGCCTGAATTGTGCATTTCGCGATAGGGCAGGACAACCAGCTCGGCCAATCCGACCTCAGCCACCAATTCTTCGTCGGAGACGAAGCGCAACACCGAGCTGATGCGCGGATCCTGCGCGGCCTCGGTGCTGATGACTGTTTCGAGCCCGCTTGATGGTCTTCCGACTATGCGCAGGGTCAGGTCAGGGACCGGCAGTGCCCGGAATACCTGCAGCAGCGTTTCAACCCCCTTGTACGGCCGAATCAGGCCGAAATAGAGGATGCGCCCTGACACCGATTCGGGCAGCGTCATGCCGCTGAAACGGTCGCGATAGTGCCCGTGCAAAATGGTGACCGCCCGAGACTCGGGTTCAACCGGTGTGGTCGGGTTGAGACGAATTACGAGTGCGGTACGGGCGTCGAGTGCGTTCAGCGCGCGCGTTTCAGCGCCAGCGCCTGCTTCGTGCGGGGTCAGGTTGTGTGCGGTGCGCACAATAGGGATGCGCTGCATTCGCACGCGCAGCAGTAGCGCGTACAGCGCGCCGCGACGCAGCCGAGCCTTGAGCGGTCGCGGGGCGCGAATGAGCAGTTCCGGCCAGTGCACGTGAAGTATGTCATAGCGGCCGAGCAGCGCAGTGCGCCAGGAAAAGAATCGCATGGTCACGGCAGCCGGTGCGCCGTCGACCACTTGATTGACGTACCGCGTGGTGCCGTCCGGCGGACTCAGCGATTGCAACACGGTGATATTCTTCGCGCCTGTGGTAATCACGCCCATACCCCTCACGGACCGGTGAGAACCGGCATTAACTGAGAATCTGTCGGTTTAGCGTAGCGTGCGAGCCGTCCCTGCGTTAGAGCCTCGCGTACCCCCGTTTGGGGAGCCGGATACCCTCCGCGCGCTCGGCGCACGGCCGGGTTCGTGCGGGCCAGCGGCATCCGCTCGCGTCGGATTCAGGGCCAGGATGAGCAGGCAGCCAAGCAGTAGGTGCATCGGGCGCAGGGCGTCAATAGCGTTGAAGCCGGCGATACATACGGTGTACGCCAGGAGCGCAGCTGCCGCGCCGACGGCTCGGCGCGACAGCGCGTGAGCGACGGCCGAGCCGATCATGAGCAGGAACAGTACGACACCGGGCAGACCGATGCTGATCAGCAGTTGCAATAGTGAATTCTCGATGGTGACGTCGTTGAACAGTCGCCCGGTGATGCCAGAGGTGCCGGGGCCCGACCCGATCCAGCCGGTGAGGTTGGCCGCCTGCACGGACACCCAGACACCGAGGTCGCGGGCCTGCGACGACAGTTCGGCTTCGATCGAGTTGTTGCGGGCAGTGAACGCATCGAACTGGAACAATCCCACGACCGCGACGACCATGAGCATGGCGAGCAAAGCGAATTTTCCCCAGTGCTTCTCTCCCCGCAGAAGGAGCGAGACCGTGTACGCGAAGCCGACAGCGATTGCCGCGGCGAGAATGGCGCCGCGCGAGACGGTCGCGACGAGGCCCAGACCGCTGAAAACGGCCGCGGCCAGGGCGGGCTTGGAACTCTCCTGCAGCCAGATGCCAATGGCTAGTGCGCAAGCTACGGCAAGGAACAGGGCGGCGAAGAGCGGATGCCCAAACGATGCGTCGGCCCGATACACCGACCAGTGTTGATGGTCGCTGAGGCCGAGCGCCGTGAACAGGGTGCCCCAGATCGGATTGAAGCGCAGCACGCTTTCGACGACGGCGTAGGCACCGAGCCAGGCGCCGAGCAGTAGCCAGGTGCGGCGAATCCAGTACGCCTCCCGAGTGCTGGTGCCAATACACAGGGGCAGTAGAACGGCGGCGCTGAAGCTGATCATCCAGCCGAGGCTCGCCTGCAGATCGGTCGTACGCGCGAGGGTGAACAGTGTCCAGACCAGAAAGATCAGGGCGAAGTAGCGGGTGGCTGACCGAAAGGGGGTGGGTGGCGTCGCGGGCTGGGTATCTGTTTTCGTTGGGAGCAGGCGACGCACTGCCCAGATCACGATAATCATGGTGGTCAGCGGCAGGGCGCCGGTCGGGCCGTCCTGCGGTAGGACGCGGGCCGGAACCAGTGCGAACGTGACCAGTGCAACCGCGGGAAGGATATGCACCGGCAAGAGGAGCAGGGTGGCAGCGGCGGCGAAGGCGAGCAGCGTCAGCGGAATCAGAATGATGCCGACGGTGGTGATGAATCGCGGCAGAACCACGCTCGCCACAATGACGAGAAGGGCGGCGAACGCAATCAAAACGACCGGCGTGCTTCGCAATCGGCGCAGAGTGGAATCGAACATCGGCCGCCTTGGGTTGTCGTGGCGCAGGGATGGATCGGGTGTCGCGCAGCGCTAGTGGAATAGCCGCAACGATAACACGTGAATTTTCCTCAGCGCCAGCGCGGCTGCTCGAAAACCGATACTTTGAGTGGGTCGCTGAAAGCCTGAACCACCAAAGAAGTGGAGTTTTACGGTGAAATTGTCCCGTCTTACCTATAGATTTCAGCGAAGCACCCGGGGCCGGGTTTACGCCATGCGTGCCCTGGGCGTGCAGATCGGCGCCGGATGCCGCATCCTCTCCGACATAATCACGTCGGAGCCGTGGCTCATCTCCGTTGGTGACCGCGTGACGATCAGTTCTGGCGTGACATTCATCACCCATGACGGATCCGGCTGGCTCTACCGGGATGAGCGCGGGCGCCGCTACCGCTTTGCGCCGATTCGGGTAGGCTCCGATGTCTTCATCGGCGCCGGTGTCACCGTGCTGCCGGGCGTGCAAATCGGCGACCGGTGTGTGGTCGGAGCAGGGTCGGTGGTCACAGCATCCGTGCCGGACGGCACCATCGTGGCCGGCGTTCCGGCCCGGCCGATTAAGTACTGGCCCGAGTTCCACGCGGGGCTTGCCGCGTGGCCGGCCGCGGCTGACATGGTCGGCGAAACGTACCGCCAGCGGGTCGACTCAATCGCCGAGGGGTTTCAGGTCAACAAGCCGGCGTAATCCACGCCTTGACGAAACCGGCGCTCTGGTAGACGAACTGGTAGGCCCATTTCAGCGGATCCATCAGCTGCCGGGCGCCGACCACAGCGAGGGAACCGGCGTAGCACCGGCCGATCTGCATCCGGGCTCGGCTCACGTGGTAGCTCGAGGTGACCACGATCACCCGATTCCATCCTTGGACGGTCGCGAACGCGGCAATCGCTTCGGCTTCACCGCGGGTCGTGGTCGGGTGCGCGTCGAAGCACTGCACTGTGATCATCGTGCCAGGCACCGGAACGGCTCGCGCGCAGAGATGTGCCGGGCGAGTGTCACCGCCGAATGCGTCTGAGATGAAAATCTGGCCGCTGTATCCGGATTCGGCGAGATCCACGGCCTTCGCAACGACGGCTGCGCTGCCGAGTCCTCCAAGAACGACGATCGCGTCGGCCGGGCCTGCCGGGTCCTCGCGGGGAAACATGACGGTTCGAGTCGTGACGGCCAGGAGCCCCACGATCAGCAGCGCCAAGCCGGTGAGTGCGACCAGCACGCGCTGTCGCCGGCGAGCTCGTCTCAATCGCTTCGTGGCAGCATCCGCTCTGGGGATTCTGCCGCCTCGGCCGAAACGGACGCCGCCGCTTTCGCCGTTACGTTCCCCGCGGGAGCGCGACCGGAGAACCAGGCCGGCACAGCGAATCCGTAGCGCAGCACCGGACGGTCACGCACAAGGTGCCAGAAAGCCAGGGCGGCGGCGACCGCGCCACCGGCGACGAGCAGGGGCAGCACCGGGCCGAGGCGGTCGAGCCAGGTCTGGCCGCGGGCGAGCAGCAGCAGGCTGGTCAAGGCCGAGACGAACAAAACGTGCACGACGTAGATCGGCAGGGTGTTGCGGCCGACGTAGGTCAACCAGTCGAACGCCCGGAACCCCACCAGAAACCGGGCCACGAGGAGACCGGCACCGAGGGCCAGCAGGCTCACCAGCGCGAGGGCGCCCGTAATGAACGGTACCCGGGCGTCGACGATGAGAATCACGCCGGCCAGAACCAGGAAGGTTGCGCCGAAACCGAGGCCGAGCCAGAGGGCGCCTAACTGGCTGGGCCGATTGACGAAGGTCAGGATCCGCTCGCGCAGGTAGCAGCCGAGAAGGAAGAACACGAAGTATCGGCCGATGCCGTTCCAGGCGATGTTACCGGTGTCAGCGCGAGCGAAGAACAATACCGACAGCACGGCAGCAACGCCGATTTGCACCCGCCAGTCGATGTGATTTCGCATAAGTTTTGAGGCAATGAAGAACAGGGCGAGGGCGTAAAGAAACCATAGGCCGTTGCTGGGTCGCAGCGGGGCGAGCAGCAGATCGACCGGGTTGGTCTCGTCAAAGCCCGCGGGGTTTGGCAGCAGGGAGAAATAGCCGAAGCGGATGACTGTCCACAGCAGCAGTGCCCAGACCAGCAGGCTCAGTCGGGTGCGCCAGAGAGTGGGCCAGGTACGTGTGATGATCGACGCGGCGAACAGGCCGGAGGCGAGAAAGAACAGGGGCATGCGAAATACGATAAAGACGAGGTTGATCTTGTTCCATATGTCGGGGGCCAGGCCGGAAAGAACCGTCCACTGCACCGCGTGGGCCAGGGCGACGAGCAAAATCGCAATACCCTTCGCGCCGTCGACCCAGTCGACCCTGGTGCGATCGATCTCGCTGCCCACTGGTACCTCCCTATCAGACCGACCACTGCGCGAAGGTTTTGATCATGTCGGTGTGGGCAAAGCCCGGCGTCTCGTGGCCGAGCGTGTGGTACATCACTTGGGTATCGGCGGCGACCGGCTTGATCTTATTGATCAGGGCGAGGCCGTTTCTGCTCGGCACAACGACGTTATCGGGGTGGGCATCATCGGAGACGAGCACCTTGACGCGGCTGTTGGTCCACGGGGTTGCGCTGATGCGAGCGGGGTTGGTTGCTTTGATCAGGGTGGGGTCGTTGCCGTAGGCGTCTCCGACGCGCGCCTGGTTCTTGGTGTCGTAGGCGTAGAGCCACTCGTTGTCATAGAGCCCGTTCACCATGTACAGGCCGCGGATGTATGGGATGAGCTTCTTGCCGTAGGTGTAGCAGCCGAGCGATCCGCCAAAGGAGGTGGCGCGCAGAAAATTGCGCCGCACGGTGTAGAGCGCGCTCAGGTAGGTCCACGCATTCTTCTGCGCCGTCGTGGCGATGGAGTTGGTGTACTGGGTGCCACCGGCGTTGATACAAATGGCGATGGTGTTCTGATCGACAACCAGCTCACCGGGATACTTGTACCCGCCGTTGAGCGCGTTGTGCGAGCTGGATGCTGCATGGTAGAACCAGACGGCACCGACGGCGCTCGCCGAGTTCATCGAGATCGTCTGCGGAATAAACAGGCGGGCCCGATCACCGCCGATGTCCACTTCAATATTGTCGTAGAGCTTTCTACCCTTCTGGGTGAGCACGTTGGAGAGGCGCGACACCTCTCCCGGCAGTTTCGGGGCGGTGGCAGCAAACGCATCGGGTGCACCGAGCGCACTGAAACCGAGTGTGGCTGCACCAGCCGTTGACAAAGTGAGAAATCCTCTGCGATCCATGCTGAAAAAGTTAGCAGAGTGAATCGCTGAGGTCCAATGCGAAAGTTATCGAAGTTGGATTGTGCGGCGTAAGGGGCGCGGCCCCAGAGTGAGACGAAGCACGATCAGTGCCAGAACCGTGCCGAATACCGCTCCAAGAGTGTTGGCCACGATGTCGTTGACGGTCGCGAAACGTTCGGGCAGAAAAACGAGCTGGCCGAGCTCGATCATGGCGCTGATCAAGGCTCCGATCACCGGGCCAAGCCACGAGCGCCGCGCCCCGGCAAGCATCACGACAAGCAGGCCGATAGGAATGAACAGCGCGATGTTGGCGGTGAACTCAATGGTGTCGTAGCCAAACCGATTCGGCATCCCGTGCCCGTGTAACCAGGTCACGAAAGCCCCGATCGACCCGTTCACGTTCCGGTCGACGGGCGTAGGCCAGAATGCGATCAGAGTGAGAATGACGAGGTAGGCCAGCATGACCCACAGGGCGCAGCCACGCAGCCACCTGTGTCGACGTCGTTGAATCGCGGTCACGACAACTCCTGGTTACTAATCGGTCCTGCACTTCTCGGCGGCTGCGGTCACGCTTCGCGACGAAGACTTCCCAAGCGCCAAAAGGTACCACGAGCAGTACGCCGGCAGCGAGGGTGAGGAAAGTCCAGAGTGGCCAGCCCTGATCTTGGCTCTCAATCCGAGGGACCAGGAAGGCGACCAGGCCGGCTGCCGACAGCGTCATACGACACAACCCCCCACTCGATTGGAGTGAGGGGTTGTGTCGTACTTTCGGCCATTAGTATTTACTGCGGTCGGGGTAACAGGATTTGAACCTGCGACCTCGTCGTCCCGAACGACGCGCGCTACCAAGCTGCGCCATACCCCGATGGCCCGTGGGCCTCACTCAGTATAGGCGCTCACACCCTCCCGCGACGAATTGAGTCGGCAGTTAGGCGGAGGTGAGGGTGAGCAGCGTCGCCTCGGGCGGGCAGGCGAAGCGTACGGGCGCGTAAATCGAGGTGCCGAGGCCGGCCGAGACGTTCAGGAATGCCGTACGCAAGCCGTGGTTCCACAGGCTCAAGCCCTTGACCTGGCGCCGCGGAATATCGCAGTTGGTCACGAGCGCGCCGACACCCGGCACGCAGACCTGGCCGCCGTGGGTGTGGCCGGCCAGGATCAATTGGGCGCCATGGTTCACAAAAGAGTTCAGTACCCGCTGGTAGGGCGCGTGAGCGACACCGACGGTGAGTGTGGACCGCGGGGCCGCGGCTTCTTCAGGGTCGGGCCAGACATCGTCGCCGAGCGGATCGTTGGCCCGCAGGTCGTCGATCGCACGCGTGATCAGGTCGAGCCGGTCCCGCCCAATGTGCGGGTCGTCGACGCCGAAGAACTCCACGTGGGTGTCTTTCAAATCAAGAGAGTCTGCGGCGTTGTTGATGTCCGTCCAACCGAGATCGGCGAACACCCGGCGCAGCGCATCGGTGTCGAGCTCTTCCCGGCGAACGGTGCGTCGGCTCGACGGCCCACCGAAGTACGTGAACGGGTTCTTCAACTGCGGTCCGACGTAATCGTTGGAGCCGTTGACGAAGACGCCGGGAATACCCCGGAATGGTGCGAGGGCATACTCGATGCCGCGAACACCGTCTTCGTGACCGAGGTTGTCACCGGTATCGACGACGAGGTCGGGCTTCAGGGAAGCGAGGCTGCGGACCCACTCCTGCTTGTTCTTCTGCCATGGAGCCATGTGCAGGTCGGAGAGGTGCAGCACTCGAATAGATGTCGACCCCGGCGCGAGCACCGGAACGTTCACCTCACGCAGCGTGAATCGGTTCCGCTCCACGAGCGCGCCCCAGGCGAAGGCGGTCAGGCCGACCGCGCCCGCCGACGCCAGCAACGCGCCGACGAGTCGTCCGCCCTCGCCGCGCGGGCGAAGCGCGGTCATTCGTTCTGGCCGTTATTGCTGCCATTGTCCTGACCGGGGGCGGGGGCGGGGGCAGGCGCGGTGTACTTGCCGATGACGATGGTCACGGCGTCGCCGGAGCGGCTGGCCGTTCCCTCGCCCGGCTGGATAGCCATGACCTTACCGTCCTGTGCCTTGTTCGTCGTTGGCTGTTCAGTCTTGGCCACGGTGAAATTGAAGGGGGCGCCGGTCAGTGTACTGCGCGCATCCGCTTCGTTCTTGCCGATCACTGAGGGGATCGTCACGCCCGTGCCATCGCTCGAGCGCACTGTGACGGTGGCACCGCGAGTGGATGCCGACCCTCCGGCCGGATCGGTACTGGCCACGGTTCCGGCCGGCAGTTCTGAGCTGGTCGCACCACCGTCGACGAAGAAGAACCCGGCCGCCTCCAGAGTGGACTTCGCTTCCGCCATCGACTTGCCGCGCACGTCCGGTACCGGGACGGCCACCGCGTTGATCACGTTGGACGAGGCTTCTGGAAAGGCGTCTCCGCCGTACTTGGCGTTGGCGACACTCATGACATCGGGCCAAACATAGTGGCGGACGTCGGCTGCACGGACGCTGTTGAATTTAGTGAAGCGCTGATTCTTGAACGGGCCATCCACGTTGACCACGCCGACAACGGTGGCAACCTTGCTGCTGGCACCGCTCATCCAGGTGTCTTTGGCCTCATCAGTGGTTCCGGTCTTGCCGATGATCGGTTCCCGGGGCGAGGTGCGCACGCCTGAGAGGGCGGCTGTTCCCCCGCCGGTCGTCGTGGTCGCCATGGCGTACTGCATTCCGGCGGCCACCTCCGGGGAGACTGACTGCGTGCAGGTGGACTTGGGGATCGGCAGCTCGGCTCCGTCAGAACCGATCATGCTGCGAATGACAATGGGGGTGCAGGTCATGCCGTTGTTGGCGATGCCGGCGAACGCCACGGCCATACTGAGCGGGGCGACGTAGTTTGTGCCGATGACCGATGACGCATTCTGGCCGAGCGCGCCGCCATCTGCTGCGTGCACGCCGAAGGCCTCAGCGGTTTTCTTGATGCCGCACAGGTCGAGCTTCTTGGCCATGCCGATGAAGCCGGTGTTGATCGATCGGGTGGTCGAGCGCAGCGCCGATTCGTTGGGGCCGCCCTCGCCGCCATCGTTGCCCGGGCTGAACTTCGTGCCGTAATTCTGGGGCCCGAGGCAGCTGTCCTGGAATGTTCCCCAGTTCGCCTTGACTCGTGAGTCAACCCGTTCAGTCAGGGCGTGCCCCTCTTTGAGCCACTCGGCCAAGGTGAAGACCTTGTACGTTGAACCGGGCTGAAAACCACTGGAACCGCCCGTAGCGCGGTCGGTGTTGTAGTTGATGCTCGTGAAGTTGCTGCCGGCGGGCTGCTCCACCTGGCTGTAGTCCTTGTTCTGTGCCATGGCGAGCACTTCACCAGTGCCCACCTTGACACTTGAGACGACCCCGCCAACATCCCAGCCGGGATAGGTCTTGGGGACGTACTTGTTCAGGGAAGTCTCCGCGGCACTCTGCAGTTCGAGGTCGAGTGTCGTGTACACGTTGAACCCGCCGCGCTTGAAGTTAGCGAGGCGCGTGTCAGCATCCGCTCCGAAGGTGGGATCGGACTTCAGAATCTTGGTGACGTAGTCACAGAAGTAGGCGCTGCCTCCGGCGGTCTGGCAGCCGGTGCTCGGCACGGTGATCACGGGCTCGATCGGCGCTGCGATGGCGGCGTCGTAGTCGACCTGGGTGATCTTGTCGTATGTGAGCATTTCGTTGAGGATGTAGTCGCGGCGATCCTTGTTGGCGGCATAGCCATTGGCCGCGCCGTTGGTCTCGCTGTCGGGACGATCGAGCTGGAACTTGACCGGGTTGTTCACGATCGCCACGAGGCTCGCAGCCTGCGGCAGCGTCAGGTTGAGCGCGGTCGTGTTGAAGTAATAGCTTGCAGCGGCTTCGATGCCGTACACCGATCCGCCGTAGCCGGCGATGTTCAGGTAGCCGCGAAGGATGTCTACTTTTTCGTACTTTTTCTCAAGGCCGATGGCCAGGCGCATCTCGCGCAGCTTGCGGTCAGCGGTGGGCTTGGTGGCATCGGCGTAACATGACTTCGCCTCGTCGGCGTCGGGCATTACCGCGCACTTTTGAATCAGCACGTTCTTGACGTACTGCTGGGTGATCGAGGAGCCACCACGGGTGTCGCCGCCGGCCATGGTCTGCACTGCACCGTTGAAGCTGGACTGGATGTCTACGCCGCCGTGCTCCATGAACCGCGGGTCTTCACCGGCGATCGCAGCATCCTTGGCGAACTGGCTGATCGCGTCGGACGCGACATCGACTCGGTTCTGCTCGTAAAACGAGGCCAGGAGCACGCGCGTACCCACCGGATCCTCCGCGTTGGTCGACGCGTAGATGTTGCTCTTCTGGGAGAGCCGATCGATGGAGAGGTACTCCGGCAGGCTGTCGAACACGTTGATGGTGTTCGTAGCGGCCATGCCGGACAGGGCAACGGCTGGGGCGACGGCGGCGGTCACGAGAATACCGGCAACGGCACTCATCCCGACGAGTCCCAGGAACCCCCCCAGAGCCCCGCTCACGGTTCGATTTTTGGCAGACATAGAATTGAGCGTAAGCGACAAATCTGAATGCCCGCCTCAATAGGAGTCACATGCCCGTCTGGGAATACCTCACAACGCCGTTGATGATCCACAACACGGCCGCCATTTTGAACAACTGGGGCTCTGACGGGTGGGAGCTCGTGCAGGTCGTAACCGGCCCTGAAGGTGGCCTGGTTGCGTATCTGAAACGCCCGCTCGCCCCCAAGGAAGACGCATAATTATGTCGCATATCGAAGCACGCCTGGCCGAACTGGGTCTGGTCCTTCCAAGCGTCGTGCCACCGGTCGCCGCGTATCTGCCCGCCGTGATCAGTAACGGTTTCGTCTACACCGCCGGCCAGTTGCCCATAGTCTCTGGCGCGCTGCCGGCCATCGGCAAGGTCGGCGACGGCCACGGCCTCGTTCCGGCCGCTGACGCCCAGGAGTACGCCCGCACCTGCGCGCTCAACGGCCTCGCCGCCATCAAGAGCGTGATTGGCTCGCTCGACCGCATCACCCAGGTGATCAAGGTCACGGGCTTCGTCGCCTCCGACCCTGCGTTCACCGGTCAGCCGACCGTCGTCAACGGCGCCTCTGACGTGCTCGTAGAGATTTTCGGAGACATCGGCCGCCACGCCCGTTCCGCCGTCGGCGTTGCGGTGCTGCCGCTTGACGCCCCGGTCGAGGTCGAGCTCATTGTTGCGTTCGCGTAGCTGACCCGCGCCTACTGGCGGTTCGCGAGCCGGGACATCCGCTCTGAAACGGATGCCCCGGCTCGCGTGCCATGGACCTGCGCCGGTTGCTCGACAAATCGGGTCATCAGCTGGGCGACGACCAGGCTGAGCGGTACCGACACGAGAGCGCCAAGCCACCAGCGGCCGGGTCCGGCGAGCACTGCCAAGGCCACCACCATGGGAAAGTGCGCGAGGTACAGGCTGAAGCTGATGGATCCCAGCCAGTCGAGTGCTCGGCGCGTCCGCGGCGCACGAACCCGGCCGCGCTCCGACACCGAGGCGGGCCAAAAAGCCACCGTTGCCACGATCATAAACGCCCCGGTTACCCGCAGCGAGAGAGTGACGTCGTTCCACACTCCGCTGGCCAGCGGGCGCAGCATCCAGTAGGCCACGAGCAGAGACGGGCCGAGCGCGGTCAGCGTGCACCCGAGTATTCGTCCGTTGGCGCTCTCGACCAGGCGGTCGCTGCAGCCTTTCAGTTCGTCATAGTTGGCCGCCAGAAGGGCGCCGAGAGCGAACGGCGGCAGGTACATGAGCGGCTGGGTCGTCGTGACATAGCCGATGCTGGTCAGTGCACACAGCACAGCGACCCAGAGCACAATGCGGCGAATCGGGCTGCTGGCCGGTTTGCGGGTGAACGCTGCGAGGGCTACGAACATCGGAAGCAGCAGGGAAAACCACATTTCCCAGACCAGGGACCACAGCGGCGGATTGATGTCGGGCCGCCGGGTTTCGCCTATTATGCTGACTTCCCGCAGCAGGTTGCCGAGGCCCAGGTCGGGCGTGTCCTGCCGGGCCAGCCAAGGCCCGCCAGCCGCGCCGACTGTGCGCGGCACCAAAACAATCCAGATGACCGCTAGGCCCACCGACACCACGACGGGGACGGTCAGACGGATGACGCGGCGCACGTAATAGGCGCCCCAGTCGTAGCGTGGGCCGGACTCGCGGGCGGCCAGCGGGGAACGCACGAGCACGAAGCCGCTCAGCACAAAGAACACCAGTACGAACTCGGGCCCGGCGAGCAGAACCTTCAGTGGGGACAGCGTGGCCCACCACCCCGCGGAAAAGAGCGTGACGCCGACGCTCGACTCGTAGGCAGCGGCGATCTCCGGCACCGTCATGGACACATGGTGCGCCAGAACGACGAGGGCGGCCACCCCCCGCAGCGCATCGAGGCGGCCCAGGCGACCGCGCACGGGTGCCGCTGCTTCGGTCATGCCCACACAGTAGGACCCGTTGCTGGTTTCCGGGCGGAAACGCGCATAACTCCTGCAAAGTGAGAGTTCTGCTCAGAACATCCCCTGCGAAATCGGGGAACTGGCGAACTGCTGCTGGGAATTGCAGGAGTTATGGTCTCGGGGGCAAGCGTGACGGCCGCCTTGTGCGAATGGAAGACGGCCGTCGTTGGTTGTGCCGGTAGTGGTCGACTATTTTTTCATTTGCGCGGTGATGGTGTTCATCACCATGGTGTCGGCGAGAGTCGTCACGTCGCCGACGTCGCGCCCCTCAGCCGCGTCGCGCAACAGGCGGCGCATGATCTTGCCGGAACGGGTCTTCGGCAGCTCGTCGACGATGTAGATGTCACGCGGGCGGGCAATCGCCCCGATCTGCTGGGCGACGTGGGCTCGCAGAATGCTGACGATGTCCTCGTGCGATGCGATCTCGGCCTGGCTGAACTTGATCACCACGAACGCGACGACCGCCTGGCCGGTGGTCTCGTCGGCGGCACCGACGACGGCGGCTTCAGCCGTGAGCGAATGGGCCACGAGGGATGACTCGATCTCGGCGGTGGAGAGGCGGTGTCCCGAAATGTTCATCACGTCGTCGACGCGGCCCAGCAACCAGATATCACCGTCGTGGTCGAGTCGAGCGCCGTCGCCGGCGAAGTACAGTGGGCCGTCCTTCGCGCCGATGGTGCCCTCAAACTTGTCCCAGTAGGTCTCCTTGAAGCGCTCCGGGTCGCCCCAGATGCCGCGGAGCATCGCCGGCCATGGCTGCGTGACCACGAGGAGCCCGCCGTTTCCATGGCCGACGTGCACGCCGTCGTCGTCGAGTACGTCGATCGTGATTCCGGGCACCGGCACCTGTGCCGCGCCCGGCTTTGTCTCGGTGAGCCCCGCGAGGGCCGAAACCATGATCGATCCGGTCTCGGTCTGCCACCAGGTGTCGACAATCGGAGTCAGGCTGCTGCCGATGACCTCGCGGTACCACATCCACGCTTCGGGGTTGATGGGCTCGCCCACCGAGCCGAGCACACGCAGGCTCGACAGGTCGAACTTCTGCGGAATCTGGCGTCCCAGCTTCATGAACGTACGAATGGCGGTCGGCGCTGTATACAGAATCGAGACCTTGTACTTCTCGATGATTTCCCACCAGCGACCGGTGTGCGGAGAATCGGGGGTGCCTTCGTAGAGCACCTGGGTCGCACCATTGGCGAGCGGACCGTACACCACGTAGCTGTGTCCGGTGATCCAGCCGACGTCGGCGGTGCACCAGTAGACATCCGTTTCGGGCTTGAGGTCGAACACGTTCTGGTGGGTGAACGCATTCTGGGTCAGGTAGCCGCCGCTGGTGTGCAGGATGCCCTTGGGTGCGCCGGTCGTGCCCGATGTGTACAGAATGAACAGCGGATTCTCGGCGGGGAAGGCCTCCGCCTCATGCTCGGGAGAGGCTGTCTCCATGGCATCGGACCACCAGATGTCGCGGTCGTTCCACTGCACGTCCTGGCCGGTGCGCTTGACCACGAGCACGTTCTTCACCGAGGAGTCGTTGGTCTGCAGGGCGGCGTCGACGGCCGGCTTGAGCGCGCTGATTTTGCCCTTGCGGTAGCCGCCATCGGCCGTGATGACGAGCACGGCGTTGGCGTCATCGATGCGGGAACGCAGGCTCTCAGCGCTGAACCCACCGAAAATGACCGAGTGCACGGCGCCGATGCGGGCGACGGCGAGCATGGAGATGACGGCCTCGGGGATCATCGGCAGGTAAATGGCCACACGGTCACCGGTGGTGACGCCGAGCCCGATCAGCACATTGGCGGCTTTTTTGACCTCGGTAGTCAATTCGGAGTAGGTGTAGCTGCGGGAGTCACCGGGCTCGCCCTCGAAATACAGCGCAACACGGTCGCCGTTGCCGGCGAGAACGTGACGATCGAGGCAGTTGTACGCGACGTTGAGTGCGCCGTCTTCAAACCATTTCGCAAATGGCGGATTGGTCCAGTCGAGAATCTTGGTGAATGGCTTGTGCCAGTGCAGCAGATTACGGGCCTGATCAGCCCAAAACGTGGCCGGGTCCTTCTGCGAGACTGCGTACAGGTCTTGTGTCGCTGTCGTCTGTGCGGCGAACTCGGCAGTGGGCGCGAATCGACGCGATTCGTGCAGGAGGGTGTCAATTTTAACCGTCATATGTGTAATTCGCTCCTTTGCGGTACGTGCATGCAGGACATTGCCAGCTCAACTGAACCCTACCGGTTTCCGGTCAATCTCTGTATACACAAACGAAATACTGAGAAATGAACCCTCGTTTTAGGGTGATTTTGTACCCCCCAGCCGAGTGTCCTCACAAATGAGGACATTGAACTTGCAATCTGGGCACGTCTGCGTAAACTAAACACGTCTGAACGAAAGTTTTGACCGGCACCACGTACGGTTCCCCCCAATCTGCGTGGTGCTAGGCGGCACCTGTTCCCCCCAATAGGTGCCGCCCCTTTTATTTAAGCGATTGAGCAACTCAGCTTGTGGTTGAGGATTCATACTGGTGTGGCTCCTCCCCAGATGCGTCGGCCAACCGGCTGTCCACGGATTGTGCCGAGGAGACTGTCACCGGGCCGGCTCGCCCTACCGTCGAGGCATGGGCCAGCCTTTCGTTGCCGTACCGTCCTACGCCGTGCCGGTTTCTACCGCGCCGGTTTCTGCCGTGCAGTCCTACGCTGTACCGGCATCTGCTGTGCCGTCCTCGACCGCCGTGGACGATCCCTGGGCTGTGCGGTCGAACACTTCACATTCGATCGTTGCACGGCCACCAGCGAATTCCGCTCGGCATCGCACAACGACAACGGATGCCGTTGGCACCGTGCCGCGGGTCGGCGCAGCGGCAGCAGTCTCGGCGGCAGTCTCGGCAGTGGTCAGCAGCGAGCGCCTGGACGTGCGCGCGCTGGGTCCGCTGGCTGACTATGCCTCAGCCCCGAACACCACGGACCTGTTTGTCAACGGGGATTCCGGGCTCTGGATCGACGCCGGACACGGTCTCGCCTTCGTACCGGCGTGGCACCTCGACGAGGCCGAGGTGCGTGAGCTGGCTGTGCGCCTGATCGCACTTGGCGGGCGACACATCGATGAGGCGAGTCCATGCGTCGACGTACGGTTGGCCGATGGGATTCGGGTACACGCCGTGCTTCCGCCGGTATCGAGCACGGGAACACTGCTGTCAATTCGGCTGCCGCACGCTGCCGACCGCAGCCTCAGTGCACTCGCTGACGCCGGCTTGTTTGGCGTGGGCGAGGAATCTGCTGCCCGGTTGAATCGGCTGCGTGCTGCGGTGCACGGCCGTCAAAACCTGCTCATCACCGGTGCCGCAGGGAGTGGAAAGACTACGCTGCTGGCGGCCTTGTTGGGCGAAGCGCCAGCCGACGAGCGCATCGTGGCGATCGAAGACGTGGCGGAGCTGCGCATTCGGCATCCGCACGTTGTGGCCCTCGAGGCCAGGCAGGCCAATTTGGAGGGGGCGGGGCGTATCGGCCTGGAGGCGCTGCTGCGGGAAGCGCTGCGTATGCGCCCGGATCGGCTCGTGCTCGGCGAGTGCCGCGGGTCGGAGATTCGCGAGCTGCTCGCCGCACTCAACACCGGGCACGACGGGGGAGCGGGCACGCTGCACGCGAATTCGCTTGAAGACGTTCCGGCCCGACTCGAGGCGCTCGGTTCACTCGCCGGAATGAGCGCTTCGGCAGTTGCTCGGCAGACGGTGAGCGCTATCGGGTTGGTGCTGCACCTGGAACGCACCGACGGGGTGCGCAGGCTTGACGCGGTCGGCCGATTCGCCCTCGATGGCCGTGACCGTCTCTCGATCGAAGCGATCTGATGCTCCGCGATCGATCAGCTACGATTCGGAAAACGGGCGACGATGCGCCGGGCTGATGCGGTACCGCCGATCGAGGAGGTCGCCGCGGTCACGCAACGGCTGGCCGTACTGCTGTCGGCCGGTGTTTCCCCGGTGTCAGCCTGGGGTTATCTGTTACCGGCGCACGACGCGGCTGCGGCTGCGGCTGGAGCGCCTTGTGCCGACCAGCAGAGTGTCGGCTTGCCGCCGGAGCTGGGTAGACGGGTGAGTTCAACTCGTCGGGAGGTCAGAAGGAAGCAGGGGTCCTTGCCCGCGGAGGACGCCGCGGCGGTTCCAGGCGCCGTACCGATCACGCCTCGGACGGTCGATTCGAAGCACGCGGGCACGGGCACCGCGCCTATCCTTCGTGCTGCAGCGCGCGCCGCGGCTCGGGGCGACAGCGTGGCCGATGCGATCGCCGGCCAGGCGCGCCGGCAACGCTGGGAGATTTCGCCGAGGATCGTCGACGCGCGGGCATCCGCTGGGCGGCCCGCGCGGGGACATGGCGACGCGGCGGGCCAGGCCGAGAGCGCCTGGCTCGGACTCGCCGCGGCCTGGCAGGTGGCCACACAGGCTGGTGCGCCTTTGGCCGGGTGCCTGCGTGAGCTCGCTGGATCGCTGCGCGAACTCGCCCAGGTGCAGCGCGATCTGGACGTGGCGCTGGCCGCGCCGCGGGCCACGGCACGACTGGTGATGGTGCTGCCGGTGATCGGCGTCGTCTTCGGCAGTTTGATGGGTTTCGATTCCCTGCACACCCTGTTTATGACCGTACCGGGGCTGGTCTGTCTCGGTGGCGGCGCTCTCCTGATGCTCGCCGCAGCAGGCTGGAATCGTGCGCTGGTGCGCCGGGCCGGCCCTCCCGACCTGACTCCGGGGCTGCGACTGGAACTTATGGCAATTGCCATGTCCGGCGGCGGGTCGCTCGACCGTTCGCGGGCGTTAGTGCAGGCGACCGCCGAGCGATACAGCATTGCCTCCGGCACTGATGGTGGTTCCGTTGACCGGATACTTGGCCTGTCGACGCGTGCGGGAGTTCCCGCAGCAGAGCTGCTGCGCAGCGAGGCCGAACAACTGCGTCGCGATGCCCGCAGCGCGGGACAACGACGGGCCGCAACTCTTTCGGTGACGCTCATGCTGCCGCTCGGCCTCTGTGTGCTGCCCGCGTTCATGCTGGTGGGCGTGGTGCCGTTGCTGCTCAGCGTGCTCTCCTCCACCCTGACGACATTCTGAAACTCTCCACGGATAAGCGGATACCGAGGCATGCGCCGACGGATGGGAGCAGAGTGATTGTGCTCGTGCCGCCCAACCCGCGTCGATGGACGCCGAAGGAGACGAGTCTGTGTATACAAAGACCACCCTGAAAACCCTGGCCGACGAAGCCGGAGCCGCGACGGCGGAATACGTTGTCGCCACGATGGCCGCGGTCGGGTTCGCCGGGCTGCTCATCGTTATTCTACGCAGCGACGAGGTGCGGGGAATGCTCACCGATCTGGTGCGACGTGCCCTCAGCATCGGGTAGCGCACGTAGCAGGGGCAGCACGACCGCCGAATTCGCCACGGTGCTGCCGGCGGTCGTGCTCATTCTGGCCTGCTGCCTCGGTGCCGTGCAAGTGGTCGGCGTGCACGTGCGGCTGACGGATGCCGCTGCCAGCGCCGCGCGTGCGCTGGCCCGTGGCGACACGGCAGCGCGCGCCACTGGCCTCGTCCTCCAAAGCGTGCCGGGGGCCAGCCTGGCTTCGCAGCGTCGCGGCGATTTCATCTGTGCTCGAGTTACCGCGCACAGCCTGCCGGGGATTTTTGCCGGGTTGACCCTCGAGGCACACTCGTGTGCACTGGCCGGCGGCCAATGAGCGCGCGCGATGACACGGCGAACGCGCCAGGCGCCGCCGGGAAGGAGGCCGAGCGGGGAGCGGGGTCGATCCTCGCCCTCGCGGTGCTCGCTGCCACCGTGTTGCTGACGACGTTCGTCGTCTTGGTCCTCGGACTACTGACGGTCGGCCGGTCCGTCGCGAGCGCGGCCGATGCCGCCGCGCTCGCCGCCGCCGACACCGCTTCCGGCGCGATCGCGGGCTACCCGTGCGAGGCCGCACAGGCAGTAGCGTCGCTGAATGGGACTGCCGTCACGCGCTGCACGGTGACGGGGCTGATCGCATCCGTTTCGGTAGGGCGGCAAGTGCAGGGCATAGATATCGTCGCGAGCGCCCGGGCCGGGCCGCCGCCCTGATGGGACACCCGGTGCGCCGCGCCGGGACGAATTAGGAGAGGAGCACTTCGAGATAGTGGTACTCGACCGCGCTCGGGCGACCGGGGGAATCGGAATCCTCAAACTCCAGGCCGGCACCGCGCGCGTAGAGATAGCGTTTGCCGGAGTCGGCAGGAATCTCGATGCGGGGCCGAGGATCGCCCGAGTCGAGGAAGGTTGTTGTGATTGTTTTGCCCTGAAGGGGGCCATCCGTCAACTTCGCGGTGTATGTGGCCGTCATTGTACCCATAGGACTATTCTGCACTGGGGGAGGCAAACGGCAAGGGTCTGGGGTCGCTCCGCACCTCGCTCAGAGCGAACTGGGCGGTGACTGGGAGCGCCGTGTGCGCGAGCATGACGCGCCGAGACGCGCCCGTCAATTAGGCAGGCACTCCATTCCGGTGTGTATGGTGTGCCTTGGCCCATCATGTGGTCACTACGTATAAAGAGGAGTCTGGTGCCAGGCACTAAGAAGCTGGTCATTGTTGAATCACCGACCAAGATGAAGTCGATCGCCGCGTATCTCGGCGACGGCTACGAGGTGTTGTCTTCGGTCGGTCACATTCGCGATCTGATCGAGCCGAAAAACCTGCCACCTGAGCTCAAGAAAGGTGCCCTCGGGCGATTCTCGGTCGACGTGGAGAACGGCTTTGAACCGTACTACGTGGTCTCCGACGCCAAGAAGAAGACCGTCAGTGAACTTAAACGGGCCCTCAAGAATGCGAACGAACTCTTGCTCGCAACTGATGAGGACCGCGAGGGCGAGGCCATTGCCTGGCACCTGCTGCAGGTGCTGCAGCCCAAGGTTCCCGTCAAGCGCATGGTTTTCCATGAGATCACCAAAGACGCTATCCTCGCCGCTAAAGACAACACCCGCGACCTTGACACCGCCCTCGTGGATGCGCAGGAGACCCGCCGTATCCTCGACCGCATCTACGGTTACGAGATTTCCCCGGTGCTGTGGCGCAAGGTCGGCCCTGGCCTGTCCGCCGGCCGTGTGCAGAGCGCCGCGACCCGCCTCGTCGTCGACCGGGAGAAGGAGCGCCTCGCGTTCGTCTCCGCTGGCTACTGGGACCTGCTCGCGCGACTGGCGGCATCCGCTTCGCAGGCTGACCAGGCATTCGATGCGAAGCTCGTACGACTCAACGGTGAGCGAATTGCTACCGGTGGCGACTTCGACGACTCCGGTGCGCTGAAGCCCAGCGTGAAGGCCGTCACCCTCGACGCCTCCGCCGCAAACGCCCTGACGATCGCTCTGAAAAGCCCCGGTGTGAAGCTGGAGGTGACCAAGGTCACCTCCAAGCCATATCGTCGCAGCCCGGCCGCACCGTTCACGACGTCGACCCTGCAACAGGAAGCGGCGCGCAAGCTGCGCTTCACCGCCCGCCAGACCATGAGCGTTGCCCAGTCGCTGTACGAAAACGGGTATATCACCTACATGCGTACCGACTCGCCATCACTCGGGCAACAGGCTCTCACCGCCGCCCGCACGCAGGCCGCGACGCTCTACGGCGCTGAGACGGTTCCGGAGGCCCCGCGCGCCTACAAAGGCAAGAACAAGAACGCTCAAGAGGCGCACGAGGCCATTCGCCCGTCCGGCGATACTTTTCGCACCCCGGCGTCGCTCGCGTCGAGCCTGCGTGGCAATGACTTCAAGCTGTACGACCTGATCTGGAAGCGCACCGTCGCTTCGCAGATGAAGGACGCCACCGGCTCGACCGCTTCCGTCACTATCGCGGCCGGCCCGACCGGCGCATCGGAGCACGCCTCGGCGTCGGGTGCGCTCGCCGAATTCTCGGCCAGTGGAACCGTCATCACGTTTCGCGGCTTCATGCTCGCCTATGAGGAGTCGAAGGACGAGGAGCGTAACGCTTCGACGGACGCGACCGAGTCCAAGCTGCCGCCGCTCGAAGAGGGCCAGAACCTAATCCTGCAGGGCCTCGAGGCCAAGGGTCACGAAACGACCCCCGCCGCTCGCTACACCGAGGCCAGCCTGGTGAAGAAGCTCGAAGAGCTCGGTATCGGCCGCCCGTCGACGTTCGCCTCGATCATCTCGACCATCACCGAGCGCGGCTACGTCACGCCGCGCGGCCAGTCGCTCGTTCCCAACTGGATCGCGTTCTCGGTCGTGCGCCTGCTGGAAGAGTTTTTCGGCGATCTGGTCGAATACGACTTCACCGCCGAGATGGAGGACGACCTCGACCGTATCGCCGGCGGCGAAGCCAACCGCCTGGATTGGCTCACCAGCTTCTACTTCGGCAGCGACAAGCACCGGGGCCTTCGCCAGGTCATCGACAACCTCGGCGAAATCGACCCGCGCGTGATCAACTCGGTCGCTATCAGCAACGACATCACCCTGCGTATTGGCAAGTACGGTCCCTATCTTGAGGTCATCGACCCTGACGCGGCAGCGGATGCCCCGCCCCGCCGAGTCAATATCCCGCCGGAACTCGCCCCCGACGAACTGACCGCGACCAAAGCGCGGGAGCTCATCGACGCCCCCGTTGTCACGGACCGGGTGATCGGACTCAACCCCGAGAACGGAAAGGAAATCGTCGCGAAAGACGGCCGATTCGGGCCGTACGTCACAGAGCTCGCGCCGGCAGCAGCAGAACCCGATGTTCCGGTCGTTGTGGCTGCCCCCGTCGAAACGATCGACCCCGCCACCGGCGAGGTCAGCGTCGCGAAGCCTAAGCGCAAGCCGGCCGCGAAAAAGGTGGCCTTAGCCGACAAGCCGCGTACAGCATCCATTTTCAAATCCATGGACCTGGCCACCGTCGACCTCGAAACGGCGCTGCGCCTACTCGCCCTGCCGCGCATGGTCGGGCTCGACCCGGAGACCGGCGCCGAGATTATGGCCCAGAACGGCAAGTTCGGGCCGTACCTGAAGAAGGGCATCGATACCCGGTCGCTCACGAGCGAAGACCAGATCTTCGACATCGACCTGCCGGGCGCGATCGAGCTTTACGCGCAGCCGAAGTACGGTGCCCGCCGGGCGTCGAGTGCGCTGAAGGAATTCGAAGCACCGGACCCCGAAAGTGGCAAGGCGATCAAGATCAAGGACGGCCGGTTCGGCGCGTACGTGACCGATGGGGTCACCAATGCGACCATTCCCAAGTCGGAGGATATCGAGGAGATCGACTTCGACCGGGCCGTTGAGCTGCTCGCCGACAAGCGGGCCAAAGGCCCGGCCGCGCCGCGCACGAAGGCACCGGCCAAGAAAGCTGCCGTCAAGAAGCCAGCAGTCAAGAAGGCACCGACCGCAGCGGCGAAGGCGGCTACCGCGAAGAAGGCGGCCGCGACTCGGGCCGCAAACGCGGCAGCCAAGGCCGCGTTGAACGGCACACCCCTGATCAAAAAACCGGCCGTGAAGAAGCCGGCCGTGAAGAAGCCGGCCGTCAAGAAAGCGGCCGTGAGGCAATCGGCCAGTTCGGCCGCTGAATCCGCTGCCACGACGACGGTCACGCCGACGGCGTCGTGACCGGTCTGTTCATCACCCTCGAGGGCGGCGACGGCTCCGGTAAGACTACGCAGGCGCAGCTGCTCTCCGACTGGCTCGAAGAGCGGGGGCGCACTGTCGTGCGCACCCGTGAGCCTGGGGGAACGGATGTCGGTACCCGGATTCGCGAGATCGTGCTGCACCACCGCGGCGAGGTGGACCCGCGCGCTGAGGCGCTGCTCTATGCAGCAGATCGAGCCCAGCACGTGGGCACCAAGCTGCGTCCGGCGCTCACCCGCGGTGACGTGATCGTGCAGGACCGTTATCTGGATTCCTCGGTTGCCTACCAGGGGGCCGGGCGAGTTCTCGGCGCCACTGAGGTGCGAGACCTGTCGCTCTGGGCGGCCGAAGGTCTGCTTCCCGACCTGACCGTGCTGCTCGACCTCGACTCGCGCGCAGCCCGGGCCCGGCTCGATGCCGACGATAAAGTCTTCGACCGGCTCGAGGCCGAGAAGAACGACTTTCATGCCCGCGTGCGCGCTGCGTTCCTCGCATTGGCAGCCGCCGAACCCGACCGGTTTCTGGTGCTGGATGCCGCAGCCCCCGCCGCTGATATCGCCGCGAGCATCCGCGCACGGGTGGCGCCCCTCCTGTAACCGTCGGAGCCGACTACTGCCCTGCGCGACCGGAACCATGATCCATCGCCACGGGTCCGCGTTCCGGCCCGGGCCCGGGAGGCGGGGGAGGCGCGTCGACGGCGGTGTCGGCGGGGCGGGTTACCCTTGACTCATGGCAGTGTGGGACAACCTAACGGGACAGGCCGACGCGATCGCCATCTTTCGGGCAGCGGCGCAGCGGGCACCGTCCGGTACCGGTTCCGCCACGGCCGAATCGACTTCCATGACGCACGCCTGGCTCATCACCGGCCCGCCGGGTTCCGGTCGCTCCAACCTTGCCTTTGCTTTCGCGGCGGCACTGCTGAGCCCTGGTACCCCTGACGGCGACCGTGCGGCGGCCCGCCAGGTCGACGCGCGCACCCACCCTGACCTCAGTGTGCTCAGTACTGAGGGCGTCATCATCCCGATGAAGACCGTCAAGGAGGCCGTCGCCCGCTCACAGTACTCGCCGTCGGTCGGTCGGTACCGGGTCGTCGTCGTCGAAGATGCCGACCGCATGGTCGAGCGCACGTCGAACGTGCTCCTCAAGGCTCTCGAAGAGCCACCCGAACGCACGGTGTGGATTTTGTGCGCGCCGAGCGAGGCAGACTTGCTTCCCACTATTCGGTCCCGGGTGCGCACCGTGCGCCTGCGCGTCCCGAGTGTTGCTGATGTCGCCGACCTGCTCGTGCGCCGCAATGGAGTCGACCCGGCCATTGCAGAGCTCAGTGCCCGGCTCGCCCAAAGCCACATCGGTATGGCCCGGCGGCTTGCCACCAATGCGGATGCGCGGGCACGACGTGAGGAGACCCTGCGCGCGGCCCTCGGTATCCGCTCGGTGTCGTCGGCCGTCAATACGGCCGCCCGGTTGCTCGCGATCGCGGGTGACGATGCGAAGGCGATCACCCTCGAGCTGGATGCCGCAGAGCGCGACGGAATGCTGCGCTCGCTCGGAATCGAAACTGGGCAATCCGTACCGCCGGGGCTGCGCGGCCAGATCAAAGATCTCGAAGACGACCAAAAGCGGCGGGCGAAACGCAGCCTGCATGACGGCATCGACCGCATTCTGGTTGACCTTGCTTCGTTGTACCGGGACATCTGTATGGTGCAGCTGGGCCGGGAACAAGCTGTGATCAACCGTGAGTTGCTCGCCGAGCTGCGTACGGCGAGTGTGGCCAGCGCTCCAGCAGCCACGGTCGCCACGATGGACGCGATTGCTGTGGCACGCCAGCGTATTCAATCCAACGTCGCCCCGGCCCTCGCCCTCGAGGCGATGCTCGTCTCGGCGATCCGTCGCTCGCAGTGACGTCGCCCACAGTTACCTCACCCACAGTCACTCCCAGCCGCTTTCGGTAGCCTGAACCGCAGCATCCGCTTCACGCTATGAAAGAGGAACACGTTGAACCGACGCAATCGCGCTACCAGCATCGCGGCCGCCGCACTGACCCTGACGCTTGCTCTCAGCGGATGCACCACCCTCTTCGCGACGAATTCCGCACCCACTGAATCCACCCCCACCGGCGAGCAGGTAACGGACGACCTCGATCCGTTCTACAGCCAAGTGCTGCAGTGGAAGGAATGTGGCGAGAACCTGCAGTGCACCGAGGCCACTGCGCCGCTCGACTACACCGACCCGGCCGCCGGGGATATATCGCTCGCCCTGGTACGTCACGTCGCCACCGGCAGAGAGCGGATCGGCTCGCTGTTGGTGAATCCGGGCGGGCCCGGTGGTTCCGGCTATGACTTCGTCAAGGATTCCCTTGACTATGCGACCGACGACACCCTGCAGGCGAGCTTTGACATCGTGGGATTCGACCCCCGCGGCGTCGGGCGCTCCTCGGCGGTCTCCTGTTACGACTCCGCGGCGATGGACGAGTACGTCTACGGGCTGACGACCGCAGAGCGCGGCACGGATGCCTGGATTGCCGAGCTCACGGCCTCCTCCGACGCCTTCGCGGCGGCATGTGCCCAGCAGACCGGGCCGCTGCTCGGAACGGTCGACACGAAGAGCGCCGCCCGCGACCTGGACCTGCTGCGCGCGGTGCTTGGCGATACTCACCTGAACTACCTCGGTTATTCCTATGGCACCTTTCTCGGCGCCACTTATGCCGAGCTCTTTCCCGAGAAGGTCGGCCGTCTTGTGCTTGACGGGGCCGTTGACCCGTCGACCAGCAATTTCGAGGTGACCAAGACCCAGGCGGTGGGTTTCGAAAACGCCCTGCGTGCCTACCTCACTGACTGTCTGGCGGGCAAGGACTGCCCTTTCCGTGGAAGCGTAGACAGCGCGATGACGACGATCGGCGCATTGCTGAATTCGGTGGACGCCAGCCCCATTACCGCCAAGGACGGCCGTCAACTGGGCGGAAACGCGCTACTCACGGCGATCATCTACCCGCTCTACCAGGCCACGGCGTGGCCACAACTGAGCACCATGTTGGATACCGTGCTGCACGGCAGTGCCGAGGGCGCGTTTCAATTCGCGGATGCCTACAACGGCCGCGACGCCGACGGCAACTACACCGACAACTCGACCGAATCGTTCATGGCCATCAACTGCATCGACTATTCGTACAACGCCGACCCGACCGTGATGCGCGCCCAGGCCGCCGAACTCGAAGCAGCGGCCCCGGTGATCGGCCCGTTCATGAGCTTCGGCGACATCGGCTGCGCCGATTGGCCCTATAAGTTCACCGGCGAACGCACCGAGATTCACGCGTCCGGGGCGGCACCCATTCTGGTTGTCGGCACCACCAACGATCCGGCAACCCCGTACGTCTGGGCGCAGCAGCTGGCCGAACAGCTCGACAGCGGCAGCCTGGTGACCTATACGGGGGAGGGGCACACCGCCTACAACAAGTCGAATTCTTGCGTGAACGATGCCGTTGACTCCTATTTTGTCGACGGTATCGTGCCGGCGTCCGACCCGCAGTGCTGACCCGAGCAGATTTGCGTGCTGTGAAATAACTGAAGCATGTCGATCGAAACTGAAGTGCCCCGACAGCGACGTGCTGGCCGACCTGTCAGTGCTGCTCTCCCAGCGCTCGCAGTGCACGGCCGTAGACCGGGAGATTCACCAGCAGCGCCGCTCGGTCATGAAGGAAAACGTCTACCTTTCGGGCATGTGCACGGCTACCCTGCGTGACGTCGAAGACCAGGTACAGCAGGCCAGCGAGCGACGCTGTACGGCGGATGCGCCGGATCTCGCCCAAGATCAGGCCGAGCTGTATCAGCGCGCCTAGGTGTTCGCCCCCGTGGCCAGCATCCGTCATGCCAGACGGTGCTGGTCTGCGGGCGCTGGAGCGAGCCCGTTGTCGGACCGCGGGGGGATGCGTCATTCGCCGAGGTGTACAGAATCACCCGCAGAAACGACTAGGATTGGCTGCTGTGTCACCGAGTGCCTTATGGGGCGTTCTGGTAACGCCGCCTTAGCTCAGTTGGTAGAGCATCTCACTCGTAATGAGAAGGTCGTCAGTTCGATTCTGACAGGCGGCTCCACTAATAATCCTGGTCAGAGTCAGTTTACAAACTCGTCTCAGCGATATGTTTCTCGGATATTGTCATATTTGCCCACAATCCGCCACATTTGTTTCAAGTGCGCGGTTATTGAGGGTGTCTGCAACGGCGTCTAACGTCCGAGCCGCGGACCTGAATGTCGACTGGGGGGCGGTCGCTGCGGATATCGATCCGGGCTGATCCGGGCTGATCCGTGGTGTCCGCCACCACCTGGCCGCCTCCGCTGGTCCACTTGACCTGGATCGAGTCCGCCTCCGGGCCAGCGCGAGAGCCGCGAGTTCCGCTCGGAGGGCTAGCCTGTGATGATGGCGTCCGAGCGAAGTGTGCGAGTGCGCGCCGCCGTACGCACGATGCCACCTGGATATTTCGCCATGGTCATGGCCACCGGCATCCTCTCGATCGGCATGAACCTGATCGGGGTCGCAGGCCTCAGCTACGCGCTCCTGGTGGTCTGCGCCGGAGCTTATCTGGCGCTCTTGGTTTTGACTGCATGGCGGTTTGTGGCCTTCCGATCAGACTTTTTCGATGACCTGCACGACCCGAACCGGGGATTCCAGTTCTTCACCTTTGTCGCCGGCACCAATGTGCTGGCTGCGCGTTTAGCCGTGGAAGGATGGTTTCCTGCGGCAACGGTGCTCCTGGGTGTGTCTGGTGTGGCCTGGGTGGTGCTCGGTTACGCGGTGCCCTGGCTCGCCGTACTGGGCCGCACGGCACGCCCCGTACTGGGGTCGGCAAACGGAACCTGGTTTATCTGGGTCGTTGCGAGCCAGTCGGTCGCCGTCGTGGCAGCGGCGCTCGAACCGGTCGCGGGCGATGCCCGGCCGCTGCTCGCGGTGCTGGCCATATTGTCGTGGTCGGTCGGCATTTTCCTCTATGGAGCCGCTGGGGTGTTCGTCTCACTGCGCCTGATGCTCTACACACTGCGGCCGGAAGATCTCGATCCGCCGTACTGGGTATCGATGGGCGCCTGCGCGATCACAGTTCTGGCCGGCGCCCGCATCGTCGAAATGGCGGATGCTCCGATGGTAAGCGCGACTCGCGGACTGGTCGGCGGCATATCCGTGATGTTCTGGGCCTTCGCGACCTGGCTCATCCCCGTGCTCATCGCCGTGGGCATTTGGCGTCACTTCAAACGCCACGTACCACTGCGCTACCAAGCGACACTGTGGAGCATCGCGTTCCCCGTCGGAATGTATGCCGTCGCCGGAATCTATCTGGGTCAGGCCGACACGCTGCCGCTCGTCGGCCAGATTGGTACCGTCACGCTGTGGGCTGCGCTGGTCGTATGGCTCCTCGTTTTCACAGCGATGGCGCGGCAACCGATCCGGGCAGGTCGCGTCCGACATGATGCCCGATGGCACGAGAACGCCGTTCGGTAGCAGTCGGCGAGGGGGCTGGAGCACGCCGGGTCTAGTCCGGCGAGAGGGTGCCGTTTCGACCTGAGATGGAACGCGAACCGTGCGCGAGCATCCGGTTGCATGCGAGAAGCCATCTTTGGCCCCTTGGCCGACTTTGATGGGGCCAGAAATGGCATCTCGGGGGCGGTGCGATGTTCTCATGGGCCAGAAGGGGCATCTCGGCGTGTGTCCTTCGTCATCTAAGTTGGCGCAAATTGCTGCGTTGAGGACCGGTGCGTCAACTGGAGTGAACCTTCTTGGCTGGTAACGGTTCATTACGGATGACGCAAGTGGACGTTTCGGCTGCCTCTTCGCGCCTTCGAGGGATCGATGGTGTCTGGCCTATGAAACCCCGGAGCCCAGTTTTCGTCCGTTCAACGACGCAGCGGATCAGCGTGCCTGCCGGCCGCCATCAACTCGGAAGAATCCCGGTCCAGCGTGCCTTCACCACCGCCACCAGCGCCGAACTTGACGCGGTGCTCGTACTCACCGCGTCGAGTGATCCTTGGGTGGTCAAGCTGCTGGAGGAAGCATGCCGCCACGGCAAGGCCATCGCCATCGCCGATACGGCTCGCGACCAATTCAATAGCGTGAGCTTCTCCGCGGACACGGCCGGCGTGGTCTTCGGCGATGCCGCCGCGTCCACGGACGGCATCCTCGGTCTACTCCCGGCGCACCGCGTCTGGGAGCGCTTGGGTTGTGTTCAAGCGGGATAGCCAGCGCGGGTCACGGCACCGTTAGTTCTCATGTCGATGGTCTCGAATGTGGCACCGTCATGTTCGACTAGAACGGCAACCGTTCAAGTCAGATTGTCGCAGTAACTTGACGAGCGCACGGCCGAGGGAACCGCTATTCTGAAACGGTCCCTAGTCTGGTGTCCGAGGAGTCGACAGCGGGAGCCAGCCCGCCGCGCTTTTGCGGAAGACCGCAGGATCCAGGTGCGACGATCCTGCGGGGATTGCCCCGAGCAGCGGTACGCCCAGCGACTCGAAATACCGGCGATTGTCGAGCTCAATTTCAGACGGGTCGTTGGGCCAGGATCCGATGACGATACCCGCGACGGGGATGCCACGATTCCGAAGCGCCTCCAATGTCAGTTCGGTGTGGTTGAGTGTGCCGAGCCCGCTTCGGCAGACCACGATGGCCGCGGCATCGTGCCCGAATGACGCGGCCAGGTCGGCGAGCGTGTGACCGAACCGGTCGAGGCGTACGAGCAGGCCGCCCGCACCCTCGACGACAACCCGGTCGTGGCTTCGGGTCAGTCGGCGGATGCGTTCTAGGTGCTCGCCGAGAGTGGGCAGCGTCGCGAATTCACGGGCCGCTGCGGCGACTGGGGCCATCGGTGCCCCCAGTCGGATGCCCTCAGTGACGGAGCGGACGCCGGAGAGTCGGGCGACCTCGCCCATGTCACCCGGTTCGCCCGGCAGGACGCCGGTCTGTGTGGGCTTGTCGATGGCTACGCTCGAGGTGCTCTTCGGAGGGCTCGGAAGCACAGCCAGTGCGCACGCAAGGGCGGCGGCGGTGATCGTTTTGCCCACATCCGTGTCAGTCCCAGTGACGAAGAGGATGGGGGTTTCGGTGGCGACCGTCATGTGGCCTCCAGCGCAGCCATGACCGTCGTCGGCGTCTGGAACGAAAGGAGTCGAATCCATTCGGGATCCCGCCCCGTGAGCACGAGCGTGGGGAACGCGCGCGCGGTCTCCTCGAGCACGGTGATGGTTTCGAGTTCCGCGAGTTTGGCGCCAAGGCACCGATGGAGCCCGTGGCCGAACGCGAGGGAGTACGCGGTGGGCGTGGCATCTTCCGGATGATGCCCGCTGAGCTCAAGCAGGATCTCCGCACCGGCGGGCAGATTTACTCCCCCCAGCATGCTGTCCGTGGCCACCACGCGACGCCAGGTGTGGACGGACGACTCGGAGGCGAGCAGCCCCCGAACGAACGCAGCGGCCGATGCTCCCTGCGACAGCTCGTGCCACAACGTCCTATTCTGGAGCGCGCGGTAGAACGCAATGTTGATCAACTGCGCTGTCGTCTCCTGCCCAGCGATCACAAGGAAGTAGCCGAGGGAGCAGATCTCGGGGGTGCTCAGCCCGGCGGCGTCGAGCACGCCGAACAGCGAATCGTCTCCCTTGCTCGCAACGACGGTCTCGCGCAGCCACGCATAGAATTCGGCCGCGCTGGTGGCGAGCATGACTTGGCGTTCCTCGTCGGGCCATCCCCAGAATAATTCGAGCGAGTCCCGGCTCCACCGTTTGAGCAGCAACAGGTCGGGACAGTCGAACCCCGTCAGCTCCTGCATAATCACGGGTGGGATGCGGCGGCCGATGATATCCGCGAGGTCGATCGGTCCGCTTGCCAGTGCCTCTGCGGCGGCCTGGCAGCGCTGTCGTGTCAGCTTCGTCACGCGCGGGCCGACCGCGGCGACCTTAGCTGGAGTGAAAAAAGTGCCGACCATTTTTCGGACGGCGCGATGCCGGTCGCCGGTCGCGGAGGCGAGCACCGGTGGCAGGGCGAAGCGCGCGCGACTGAGCACGCGCAAGGCCGCCGTGCGGAGCGGAACCACAGTCGTCAGAGCGTTCGTCGGCACGAACTCGTCGACGCGGCGGAACACTTCCCGCACCTCGCCGGGATCGCGTACGACGTGATATTTCGTTGGGAGGTGCACTGCGTTCGCGGGCATCAGTTTCCGTCCAGGAGCATCGAGGTCATGAGGGCGGTTGCCCAGACCAGCCGGGCGGGGTCGGTGTCTGCGTGCGCCGTCAGTCTCAACCGTGAGATTCCATCCGGAACACTTGGTGGGCGGAAACAGCCGACAAGAATGCCCTCGTCGCGCAGCCGCTCTGTCACCTTCACGGCGATGTCGGGCGATCCGACGCGGATTGATTGTACGGGTCCGGCTGCACGATCCACTCCGCAGGACGAGGCGATCAGGCTCGCGACGCGATGAAGCGCATCCACTCGGGCTGGCTCGGCGAGGATGATGCGACATGCAGCAGCCGCAGCGGCCGCTGGCGCCGGGGCGAGTCCGGTGTCGAAAATAAAACTGCGGGCGGTGTTGACGAGGTGGTCCCGCAGCATTTCCGATCCGAGCACGGCGCCGCCCTGCGCTCCCAACGCTTTGGAGAGCGTGGCGGTCACGACGACGTGGTCTGCTCCCGCGAGGCCGGCGGCATATACGCCTCCCCTCCCTGCTCCGAGCACTCCGACTCCGTGGGCCTCGTCCACGACGAGCAGTGCGTCGTGCGTGGCGCAGAGCATAGCGGCGTCGAGAAGGTTCGGGGCGTCTCCAAGCACGGAATAGATGGATTCGATGACGACGATCGCTCGGGTCTGGGTACGGTTGGCCAGCAGGTCGTTGAGCGCGGCAAAGTTCGAGTGGGGGATCGTTGTGACTGGAGAGCGCGACAGCCGGGCTGCATCGACAAGGGACGCGTGGATGTGGGCGTCGATGAGGATGAGGGTGTCCGGTCCGCCGAGAGCGGTCAGGATGCCGAGATTAGCTGCATAGCCGCTGGAGAAGGCGAGCGCGGCGGGCTGACCTGTCAGTTCGGCCAACGACTGTTCGAGGTGATTGTGAATGGGAAGTGTGCCCGTCACCACGCGGGATGCGCGCGCCCCCGTGCCGTACCGTTCGGTTGCTGTGATCGCGGCCGCCTTCAACCGCGAATCGGTCGACAGGCCGAGGTAATCGTTGGATGCGAGGTCGAGGGGACGATCAAGCGCTCCCGTTCCAGCATCTTCGTCCGTGCCCGGTGAGATCCGGGTGGCACGCACGGTCCCGCGGCGGTCGCGCACCCGTGCCGCATCGATAAGCCGGTCTTGCATTGTTCCCATCAGCCGTGCACCTGCGCAATGGCTCCACCGATGGCTTCAGCAATGTTCGTGATGTCCTGCGAGCTGCTCACGTAGGGCGGCATTGTGTAGACGAGATTGCGGAACGGCCTCAGCCACACTCCCCGTTCGAGCGCCGCGCGGGTGACTGCGACCACATCGACGGGGCTGTCGAGTTCAATAACACCGACCGCCCCGAGGACGCGCACCTCTCGCACGAAACTGTACGAGGCGGCGGGTGCAAGCGCTGTGGCTAGAGCGGCACCGATCCGTGAGACCCGTGATTCCCAACCGTTCAGCAATCCGAGCGACGCGCTCGCCACGGCGCAGGCGAGCGGATTCGCCATGAACGTCGGACCGTGCAGGAGCACGCCCGGCGCGGATTGCCCAACTATCGTCGCCACCTCGGCCGTGCACAGCATCGCCGCGAGCGTGAGATAGCCGCCGGTGAGCGCCTTCCCCACACACATCACATCGGGAGCGATGCCGGCCCATTCGGTGGCGAATAACTTGCCGGTTCGGCCGAATCCGGTCGCGATCTCATCGAAGATCAGCAGGATGCCGTGTTGGGTTGCTACCCGCCGCAGAGCTTTCAGACACCGTGGCGCGTATACATACATACCTCCCGCGCCTTGCAGGATCGGTTCTACGATGATGCCGGCGATCTCGGCACTGTGCCTGAGGATCGTCTCCTCCATCGCCTCCACCCAGGAGTCGACGGCTACATCGTCGGTGACGAGCCGGCCATCGATAAGGGTGGCTTTGGGTGGCCGCTGAAGGAACAGCTGGGCTGGTATCAGGTTGGGGAATGCGGAGTGCATTCCATCGATCGGGTCGCAGACGCTCATCGCCCCGACGGTGTCCCCGTGGTAGCCGCCCCGAAGCGCTAAGAATTGTTGGCGGCGAGGACGGCCAGCAGACGCTTGATACTGGACGGCCAGTTTGAGGGCGACCTCCACCGAGACGGATCCGGAATCGGCGAAGAACACGTGCGCGAGTGGCTCGGGTGCGAGGTTCACCAGTTGTTCGGCCAGTCGCACCGCGGGCTCGTGGGTGAGTCCGCCGAACATCACGTGGCTGAATTGATCGATCTGTTTCCGGAGTGCCTCGTCGAGGACGGGATTCCGGTAACCATGGATGGCACTCCACCAGGAGCTCATGCCGTCGATTGCCTCGAAACGGGTGCCGTCCTCCGCCCTGAGGTGCAATCGCACCCCGGATGCGCCGGTGACCTCGTACGGCGCCGGACCGTTGAGCGCTGCGTATGGGTGCCAGACCAAACCGCGATCACGTTCCACGAGGGACCGCGCAGCGGCACGGGACTTAGGCATTGGGCGCGACGTGCGTGCCGGCTCCCCGCTGGCGGAGAGTGACCCCGGAATGGTGGTCAGCGCTGGGTGTGGCACCCAGAACCTGAAAGCCGGCGTCGGCGATCATTGCAAGATCCGCCTGGGCCTCCTGGCCTTCGCTGGTCAGGTAGTCGCCGAGAAACAGGGAATTGGCGACCTGTAGTGCGAGCGGTTGAAGCGAGCGCAGGTGCATCTCGCGACCGCCGGCCATTCGTAATTCGGTGCGGGGGCAGGCAAAGCGGACCAACGCGAGGATGCGCAGGCAGGCACCGGGAGTGAGCAGCCACGTGCCCTCAAGCGGCGTGCCATCGAACGGCATCAGGAAGTTCACCGGGATTGATTCGCTGCCAAGGTCGCGCAGCGCGAACACCGCATCGATCAGCTCGTCGTCGGACTCGCCCATGCCGACGATCAACCCGGAGCACGGCGAAAGTCCCGCATCTTTGGCATGCCCCACCGTGCGTACCCGATCTTCGTATTCGTGGGTGGTGCAGATGTCGGCGTAGCGAGATTCGCTGGTGTTGAGGTTGTGATTGTACGCGTCAACCCCGGCGGCCTGCAGCTTTTCGGCCTGCCCTTCCTTAAGGATGCCGAGACAGGCGCAGACTTCCACCTGCGGATGCTCCTCTTTCAGACGGTCGACCATGTCGGCAACCCGAGCGACGTCATGATTGCTCGGTCCTTTGCCACTGGCGACGAGACAGACTCTGGATGCGCCCGCCCGAATCCCAACGGTCGCCTGCTCGACAGCTTCCTCGGGCTTCAGCCAGCTGTACTTCAGGATCTGCGCGGCTGAACCTAGTCGCTGGGAGCAATAGTGGCAATCCTCCGGGCACAGCCCGGATTTCAGGTTCACGAGATAGTTCACCTTGACCATGTTGCCGAAGTGGGCACGGCGGAGCCGGGAACCGGCGGCTATCAACTCCATCAACTCGTCGTCGTTGCTGCGAAGGATGGTGAGAGCGTCAGTGCGGGTGAGCGTACCGTCATTCAGCTGCTGGGCGGCAATTATTTCAAATTTATTGAACACCGTTCAAGTATAGACTTAGACGTCCGGCATTGATTGCCCGGATCGTGCCCGTGAAGGTGCATTAGGACCTACTCAGCCCGACGGAGGATTCACATGGCACTGTCGCGGGAACATATCGTCGACGCCGCGATGACGATCCTGCGCAGCTACGGTCTCGCCTCGCTGTCCATGCGCAACCTTGCCAAGAATCTCGGGGTGCAACCCGGCGCTCTGTACTGGCACGTCAAGAGTAAGCAAGACCTGCTCGTACTGCTCGCCGACCGCATCCTCGCGACGACGCCGGCATGGACAGATCAAGTAGGGGCGCGTTCCGACCGGGCCGACGCGCGCCAGGCTGCGCTGGATATTCGCACAGCATTGACGTCCGTCAAAGACGGAGCCGAGGTGGTCTCGGTGGCCCAAGCCCTCAATCCGAGGCAATTGGCGCCACTGCAGCGACTGCGTGACACGCTTCCCTCCAATCTAACTCTGAGGCAGGCCGAGTGGGGCGCCCGAGCGCTCACCCACTACATCCTCGGCGCCGTGGCTGAAGAGCAGACCCACGCCGAGCTGATCCTGGCCGGCGTCGCCGCCAGCGAAGAGTCGACCGCCTACACGACCGAAGCATTCATCTTCGGAGTTGACGCATTCCTGCGCGGCCTCGGCGCCGCCGCCTCCGCACCCTGCACCGTGATCGACCTCGCAACCGAGGATCAACGCGCTGTTCCAAGAAAACAGCTACACGCCGACAGTTGAAATCGAGGAAGACGAGTCTCACGATCGACAGGGCGGCAGCCGGAATGGCGATAGCACGAGGATGAAAGCGCATTCGAACGCGATCGTGCCCCAGGTCGCGAGTTTCGAGAACGCCCGATGTTGCACAAGCCGCAGTCCGCGCGAAAGGTGCCGTGGTCGACCGTTGAAAGCATGTCGGCGGGCCTGCGTGTCCGCGCCTGATCCGGATCTGCTGTCTGGCCGCGTGTATCCCCGGCGGAATTCTCCTTGATCGTGAGTACGGTCACAGTGCCGCTTTCTCTTGCGAGTCTGGGATGTGCCCGAATATAGAGATATCGCACGTAATTTTGGCCTGACTGATTAGTATGCTCACCTCTCCCCAGCGACGGTTTTGGGCAGAATCACCGGCAGTCCGGCCCGCTCAGCAGACGAACCCACCGGCACCACCTCTGGCGCGTGGGGATTCATGTCTTGGGAGCGAAATCCCCCACTCCCATCCGCTGCCCAACGATTCATGCTCGGTTGGCTCGATCCGTTGATGTGGACCGGTTCAAGTTCGGATTGCAAGGGGGTTCGGCTCCTCAAGCCTGTGCTGGCAGCGTGATTGAGTGCTCGGCCGATCAGGCGATACAGGTACCACGCCGCGACACCGATGGTGAGTGACGAGACCGTTCCGAACCAGGGGGCGCTGGCCTCCCAAGTCGGGTAGACGACCCAGTGGGTGAGGTAGATGAACAGGGATGCGCTGGCCAGCAGTCGAACGGCCGGGACGAGGGCGCGTGGCATCCGCAACCGTTTCACCCAGATCAGCAACAGTATTCCGGCCACCACGACTGCTTCGCGCGCTGGATCCCCGAAAAATCCGATCGTGCCGACGATCGCCGCCGCCGATGCCGCCACACACTTCCAGCTATTGTCGGCGCGGGCGATGACCCAGCCGAGCACGAAAGACCAGAGCACGGTGACCGGGGTGTAGCGTTCAATTCCTTCTGCTTCGATGCCGACGAGTGCGAATCGGGTCGTGACGGCTGCCGCGAACAAGACGACCGGGAACGCCCACGGGTGCCGTCGTTCGAGGCGGTCGATCGGGCGAATGAGGAACATTGCAGCAAAGCCGAGCATGGTCCAGACGGCGGCCTCGAGAAACCAGAATTGCCATTGCTCGTTCCACTTGCCGTCGCCGGGGACGAGGTTATTGACCAGCAGCGCTGTGGTCCAGGTGTACTTGCCGGTGAACACGGCGACGGCCCCTATCCAGAGCGTGGCCGGAATCGCGATCTGGGCTGCGCTTCTGAGCAGGCGGCGAACGCGCGTGGCCCCTGCAACGTCGGCGAGCTGAAATCTGGCCAGGTTGTATCCGGCGACGGCGAGCAGCAGGTGTGCTCCGCCCTGAACCGTGATCAGGTCGGCATGGGTGCCGACGATCAGCACGATTGCAAGTGCGCGGAGAACGGCGGGAGTCTCGACCCGGGGAAAGCGGGCCCTCCACACTCCAACTGTCACCGCTCCACGCTTCGCCGTTTCGCCCACGGCCGTGCTGTCGGTCTGTGGGGGAGGGGCGAAGGCCGAGGACGCGAGGTGCCGGGCCGATTGTGCTGGCCAATCCCGCGGCAACGCCCCGAGGAGATCCTCCAGCTGCAGGGCCACCTCGACGTAGCTCAACGAATCCCCGCCGAGCCCGGCGAAAGTGTCGTCGATGGTCGCGTCTGGGCGCCCGAGGAGCACGATGAACAGGTTACGGATCAGGTCGGAGAGTGCGACCTGCCCGGGGTTCGCTGCTGTCGGCGCCTCCTGGGCGTCGATCATCTGGGCATACCGGACGAGCGAGGCAAGGTCGGGCTTGCCGCTGGCTGTGCGAGGAAACTCGCTAACGGGGTAGACGCGTATCGCGTGCGTGGGGATGCCGAGTCGCGCGGCGGCGCGGGTTCGTGCCCTGTCAACGTGCCGGGCTGCACGGATGAATACGAGCAAGCGTTCTCCGGAGCTTGCCGTACGGGCTTCGATTCCTTCCTCGGCGAGGAGACGTTGGACGGAATCGAGGTCGACCCGGAGTCCGTACACCTTCACGAATCGGCTGAGCCGTCCGACGACCTCGAACATGCCGTCCTCGCATTGCCGGGCGAGATCGCCGGTGCGAAGTTCGTGGACCGTGCGCCCCAACGCGAAGTCGGCGGGTGTCTCGGCGTAGCCGAGCATGACGTTGGGGCCTTCGTAGACGAGTTCGCCGACGTCGGCTCCCGCCTCGGCATCGATGCGCAGGTGGCCTCCAGGGATGGGGCGGCCGATGCTGCCGGCGGCGTGGTCGGCGAGCTCCGCGGGCACGTACGCCATTCGCGCAGTAGCCTCTGTCTGTCCGTACATCACGAAGAATTCGAACCCGCGACGCTCACCGAGGCGTGCGAAGCGGCGCACCGCTTCTGGGGCGAGGCGGCCGCCGGCCTGGGTGAGGTAGCGGATGCTCGCTGGCAACCGATCGGTGAAATCGCCCGCCTCGAGAAGCTCGAAGGTGTAAGGCACGCCGGCAAAAGAAGTGATCCGATGTGTCTCGGCCTCGTCCCAGAACGTCGCGTCGGCCACCGATCGCTCGGTGAGGACGACGCTCGCTCCCGACACGAGGTGGCTGTTCAGAACCGAGAGGCCGTAGCAGTAGTGCATCGGCAGCGTGGTTGCTGCCCGGTCAGCAGGAGTGATGCGCAGGTACGCCGCAATTGCTTGTGCGTTGCTCAGCAGGTTTTGCCGGGACAACCGAACGAGCTTCGGCGACCCGGTGGATCCAGAGGTGCTGACGAGCATAGCGAGGTCGTCGGAGAAGCTGTGCGTGGAGCCGGGCCGTATCTCCCGCAGGCCCGGGCCGTCCTCGCCATGGACGGCAATGACATCAGGGTCGAACCGTTCAGCCAGCGACGCGCGATGAGTCCGTGATGCTTCATCGTCACCCGGTGCAACCAGAAGCACCGGGTGGCCGCCTTCCAAGGCTGCAAGGTAGGTGACGACCGGCTCGATGGCATTTGCTGCTTCCAGCATCACGAGTCGGCGGACACTACCAAGCTCGAGACGGCGTATGGCGACCATCCTGGCCAGCTGGGCATAGCTGAAATCTCCACTGGCGGTGACGAATGCGACGTCGTTGTCTGAACCATTGAGGAGGGTCAGTCGTGGTGCGGGCATGGTGTGGAGCACGAGAAAACTTTCGAACGGTGCGCACGGGCTAGTTAGGTAAGGATACCCTACATTACAAGAAACCTCACAGACCGCGAAAGTTCATTTCGCCACTGAACCCGTGTCCACAAACGGGGCAAAGCCAGTCGGGCGGTTGCGACCGTGGTTCGCGAGCCCGGCATCCCGCCAGCGAGATAGCACGCAAGATAGATCCCCCACCACAGGGGCGCCGGTGCGCCAGCGAGTTGCAGGGACCAGGCGATGAGGAATAGCAGCAGCGCGAGGCCGGCCCAGCGAACCTCGGGCAGGCGGCTGTCCGTGCGGACGATCGATGGGGGTGTTGCGAGGACGCGGCCTCCGGTGCGGATTGGCGCATCTGACAGTTAGTCCGTCATGCGCTGCCAGCCTCCGCGCTTGTCGATGCAAGGTCAGCGTGGTGGTGGCGAGGCGTGCCGCCAAGGCTGTGCTCGGCTTGGAAGATCGCGTCGCGCACGAGCTGCGAGGCATGCTCGTTTTCGAGGCGGTAGAAAATGCGTGTGCCCTCTTGTCGTGTTGCCACGATGCGTGCCAGGCGCATCTTCGCCAGATGCTGCGACACCGACGCAGGGCTCTTGTCGACGATTTCGGCCAGATGGCCCACCGACAGCTCTCCCGCGTCTCGCAGCGCGACAATCAGACGCACCCGGGTAGCGTCCGCCAGCATCGAGAAGATTTCTACGGCGAGTTCGACGAAGTCGCCCTCGGGAAGATGACCACATAGCCGCTTATCTGCATCCATGCGCAAATAATAGCAGATACTCGTTGGGGCATCCCGGGGTTCCCTCGTTCAGCGGGCGTCGATGATGCCCATCATGCCGGCGTCTTCATGGTCGAGGATATGGCAGTGGTAGACGCTTCGCCCGCTGAAATCATCGAACTTGACCCGAACTCGTACAGTGCTGCGTGCCGGTATGTTCACGACGTCCTGCCAGATCACCGACTCGACTGGTCGGTCATCCTGTTCAATAATCTGCATCGGCCAGACGTGCAGGTGTACGGGGTGATCGAGAGTGCTGGTGTTGGTGAGGGTCCATTCTTCGATGCTTCCAAATTGTACGGTCGTGTTGACATGGGTGGCATCAAAGGTGCGGTCGTTGATCGTGGCTGACATCATTCCGCCGTTCATGCCGCCCCCCATTCCCATGGCGAACACCAATTCGCGTCGGGCGGTGACGGTAGAAGAACGCAAGTCCGTTGGTGAGAGTTGGTCGGGCACAGCGGCGAATGCGGCGGTGTCGGCGCCGGCGACTGCGAACGTGGCCAGTGCGACATCAGCGGAACTGAACGTGCCGCCGCCCATCATTCCGCCCGACGTGCCACGCTCATAACGGAGCGCGCGCAGGGTGGATGTGCCAGCGCGTGCCGTCACGAGCAGGTCTGCGCGATTGCCCGGAGCCAGGACGACTTCGTCAACGTTGCGGGCGGATTCGAACCGGCCGGAGTCGATGCCCAGGAGGGTGAGTTGCTGTCCGTCGAGTCGAAGATGCAGATAGCGGGAGGTGCAGGCGTTGATGACTCGCCAGCGTTCCCGCTCGCCGGGGCTGGCGCTCAGCAGGGGATCACGCTGCCCGTTCACCAGAACGAGCTCGCCCTCCCGGCCCGTCATTTTATCCATCTCGGTGGCAGCTGAAATGGTGCCGGATGAATCGAAGGTGATGTCGGAGATGACAAGGACGCGCTCCCGGGTGGCGGGAATCTCCTCAGGGTCTTCCACGATGATGGCGCCATAGAGACCTCCGAACACTTGGTCGGCGACAAAGCCGTGGTGGTGCGGGTGATACCAGTACACGCCCGGTGCGTGATTGTCGGGCAGTTCGTACTGGTAGTCGAAGGATTCGCCGGCTTTGATCGTGACGAACACGTTGTCGCTGTTGTTCTTCGGAGAGACGTGGAGGCCGTGCACGTGCAGGTTGCTCGGATCGGTCAGGCCATTACGTAGGCTGACATTGAGAATATCGCCGGCTCGAACACGCAGTGTGGGGCCTGGAACACCCCCGTTGTAACTGAGCGCGCGCACGTCCTTACCGGCAATGCTCACGTGCTGAGACGACGACTCCAAGGCCACCGACAGCACGCCGTTGGAGCTGCGCAATTCGGTGGGCTGAACGAAAATGGCCCCGGACGCAGACTCTGAGGCCAGCGGCCTGACTGATTGGTGATTCACGAGCAAGCCAGTCCCTCCGATGGCTACCCCGCCAATTCCTACCCCGCCCAGAATGAGAGCGTTTCGGCGGCTGATGTCAGCCATCATCGGCCTTCGGCGAGCACCCGTATCTGCTCGCGGTACTGCTCTGGTGTTAGCTCCCCGCGAGCGAAACGCTCGTCGAGGATTTTCCGCGCGCTGGTGAGATCGGGCGACGCGGGAACAGCCGGCGGTGCCTGGACAGCCGGCGACGAGGGGCCACTCTGCCCGTTTTTTGTAGATAAACGAATGACGATGTACACGAGAATGGCGACGCCGACCAAAGCCATCAATCCGAACCCCCAGAACCACCCCATACTTCCATTGCTCCACATCATGATGTGATTCCTTTCGTGATCAGTCAATACGTAATGATACCTCTGGGGGTATCTTTTCCTGCTGGAAGTCAGCCGAACATATTCAGATCGGATAAAAGGCCGGTGCCTGGGCCGGTGCAGGAGTGCACGTGGGACAACAAGCCAATCACGTCGTCTGGGGTGTGCCACGCGCTGGGGCAGTGAGGTATCCCGGTGTCGTTCGGCGGTGTGCCGGCTAGCTGGACACCGATACCAGTGTGGTCCAGGTGTTGCCGTAGTCACTGCTGGCGGCGATGCCGGTGGCGTCCGCGACGAGGATCCAGGGTGAGGATCCGCCGACGACGGTGAACGCTTCGGGGGTGCGACCGGTCGTTCCGGTTTGCGTCCACGTCTCGGCGTCCTGGCGCCAGACTCCGCCGTCGGGATCCAGGCCGACCAATCCGCCGCCGGCAAAATCCAGAAGCAGTAGCCCCGGTGCTCCGTCCAACGCGGTGAATGAGCGCCCCGCATCGGTGCTCACCAGAACGCCCGCGGCGGTCGTGGCGTAGAGCAGATCGACCTGGGCTGGATCTGCGCTCAGGTCGCGGAGTGCGAGCTGAGCTCCCGCTGACCACGTGAGGCCGGAGTCGTCACTGACGGAAATGGTCCCAGCTCCCGCGTCGTAACCGTAGACACGAAGGGTGCCGTCGTCGAGGGGGACGGCATCCAAATCGTGAAAATCGGTCTTGCCGGCCAGCGACAGCGGTGTCCAGGAAGACGCACCGTCTGTGCTGGAGATAAGTCCCAAATTGGGAAGCGCCAGATCGCTGGGTTCGGCCGGATCAGGGTGGCCCGATGCCATCAACTGGCCGGGCGCGGCCACGGTGAAGCCCATCGTGTCCTGCGCCAGGCCGGCGAGCTGCATCGGTTGGGTCAGGTCTGCTCGTGGCGCTCCGGTCAGATAGGTGTCTGGCAGCATTCCGGTCGGGATGAGCCACACCCCCTGGTGCGTGGCCGCGTAGGTGTCTCCCGTGAGAGGATCGGTGCCGAGTCCATGCACGTGTTCGAAAGCGTTCGCCATGGCGGCAGTGCTGGGCGATACCGCTGTCGGATCTCCATCGTTGGCCGAACACCCCGTCAGAACCATGAGGCTGACGAGCGGTACGGATAACGCACTGATCCGGCGTGTTGATCGGTTGATTTTAACCAAGAGTGACTCCTCGGGCGCTCATGAATGTTTCTGCATCGATGCCATCACCGTCGACGCGCGTTTCAAAGTGCAGGTGGCAGCCGCTGGACGCACCCGTTGATCCCACTATGGCAATGATTTCACCGGCTACAACCATCTGACCGGAATCAACGAGGAGCTGACTGTTATGGGCATAACCCGTCTCGATGCCTTTGCCGTGGTCGATGAGAACCCAGTTGCCATAGGAGCCCTGATAGCCCGAGGTGACAACTTTTCCTCCGGTCGCCGCGAAGACGGGCTGGCCGCAGGGGGCGGCAATGTCGGTGCCGTTGTGAAAGTCGCCGACACCATCAACTGGTTTGTTCGGCCGAGAACCGAACGGGCTCGATATTCGGCCCAGGACAGGTAGAGCCCAGCCTTGATCGCTGAGCTGGCCCGGACTCAGGCTGGCGTATTTTCCATCGCTGGCAACTGTGGTGTACGAGGCCGGTTCAGGTGCTTCCGTGATGGTGTACCCGTCACGTTGAAAGGGAACGGATGTTGTACCCGCGGCGGTGACACTTTGTAGATCGGCCGTCTTCGCGGCGCTCGCAGCTGCCGCCTGCGGTGGTTCTATGTTCACCGCGAGTGCGGGAAGGGACGCGCCGACCGCAAAGAGCGCGATCATCGCCATGGCGCTGGCGGCCGCAGCACGCTGGCGCAGCGGGATGGGCCGAGAGGTGGCTTTAACCGGTGGCGCAGTTTTCGATGAGCCGGATCGGCCCGCACGCACCATGTTCTCCATAGCGCGGATATCGCGGCGTGACATCGGTGGAATGACACCGGGGATGGGCGGCGCCGTGGCGACGTGACCGGTGTTATCCACGGAACACCGTCCCGGAAATACCCATCAGATGAAAAAATTGACGGCGATACATGAATATGTCCTTGCAGGTGATTCAGAAAACGAATGGTGGTGTCCTGGGGCCGGCCTACCAGAGAAGAACCCGCCCCGAATGTGCCGCTCTAGAGCGAGGTGAGAAGCTCGGCCATGACGGCGATTTCAGCCGACTGCGTCTTGACGATATTGGCGGCCATCGCCTGGGCATCCGCATTCTCACCATTATCGATTTCGAGCTGAGCCATCGCGACGGCCCCCTCGTGGTGCGCAGTCATCTGTTTCAGGAACAAGGAACTGGCGTCTGCTCCCGAGGCGTGCTGCAACGCCATCATGTCGTCGTCGGACATCATCCCAGCAGAGCTGCCGCCCATGCCGGACATGTCCGACATACTGTTCTCCTCTTCGCCCCACGCCGTCAACCAGTCTTTCAACTGGGCGATCTCCGGTTTCTGCGCAGCCTTGATCTCGGTCGCGAGGTCGACCACGCTTTGATCGAGGTTGTCCTTGGCGAGTAGCTCGTCGCTCATTTGAATGGCCTGTTCATGATGGGGGATCATCATCTGGGCAAAGGTCACGTCGGCGGAGTCAAACGCCGCTGTGCTTTGGCTGGCAGCAGGGCCCGCTGATTCGGCGGCGGGGCTGCCTCCAGAGCATGAGCTGAGAGTGAGAGCTGCTGCCAAGGTCACGGCAGCGTACAAGAAAGTTCGTGGGTAGAGCATCGTTCATCCATTCGTCTGTTAGCGGTAGAAACCGGTGCCAGCGGGCACGGCAAAGTTCCGACCACGTGCTGGCTCGGAACTGCATCTCGGTCTAAACGCGACAGATGGAGAGAAGGGTGAGACTGGGCCGCTGACGCGGTTGGGCGCTGATGCGCCAGGAGCTCGACATCACGCAGGTATCGAGCAGGCGTCGATACCTGGCCGGTAGCCGAGTCAGAAATACCAGAACGACGAGAGTCAGTAGCAGAACGCACATCATCGCCAGCAGAGCGCATTCAAGCATCCCGTGGAGGCTTCCGGACGCGATCGCCGCGAAGACGGGAGCTGCCATGACTGCAGCCATACCCGTCACCGACGTCTGGTGCTCCGCAATAGCCGGTGATGCAGCAGCCGATGATGCAGCAGCCGATGATGCAGCAGCAGCAGATGATGCGGGGACCAGCGCGGGCATGGCGTGCCCGGCGGTTTCGGAATGAACGGCGAAAACTGCGAACAATAGCGCGGCAAGAGCGAGCAAGGAGACGAACGGAGACGCAGAGGCGGGCGCTCGTAGACGTCGCACCGCACGATCCAGCGTCATTTCACCTACTTCTCTGCCAGCAGCCCCTGCTGAACTGCCCAATGTCTTCTCTTGCAGAATACCGCACGGCCAGCGGCGAATCCTGAGTGCCGGTTTTATCCGAGCCAAAACCGTGATTTCGACAACACATTCCGCCGCCATCGCGATCGATCAAGACCACCATCTCTCAGATGGTGATCGTTGATTCCGCCTGTGCCAGAGGTGTCGACTGAGTCGTCCAGGCCCGAAACGCAATGATCCCAGAGAGTATCCCGATACCGGCCAGTACGGTCGCCGTTGGCGCCAACCCGAGCTGGGCGCCGAGTATCCCGGCCAGTGGGTAGGTGACGATGAAACAGGCATGGGACAGAGAAAACTGGGCGGCGAAAACGGCCGGTCGGCTGGTCTCGTCGGAAGAGCGGCGCAACAGTCGCGCCGATGGCGTCAGGATGAGTGCGGTCGCGGCGCCGAGTATGAACCAGATCACGAGGAGACCAGGCCAGGTCAGGGGTATTAGCGGCGCGAGAACAAGACCGGCGAGGGCCAAAAGCCCGGCGGGCAACACCGCACAGCCGAGCAGCATGACGTTTCGGTCGTCAAAGCGCTCGAGTACCCGGGGCAGCGCAAGAGCGACGAGCATGGACCCGAATCCGTAGCAGGCGAGGGCGAGAGCAAAGTCGGACTGAGCGCGGCCTAAATGGCTTTGCACAAGCACGACGGTGTTGACGATGACCATACTGGTCGACGTTGCGACGACCATGTTCATGGCCAGCAGGGCGCGCAATTGCGGTGTGCGCGAGAAGACGCGAACGCCGCGGGTGAGACGCTCCGAGAATGGTGTTGTCACGGCCACCTGATGAGCCGGCAGAGTGGCGGTGAACACGAGGAGGGCGGAGCCAACGAACCCGACGATCGTTCCCACAAAAAGGGAGTGGTAGCTGATAACGGTTAAGAGGGCGGCGGCGAGAATCGGGCTGAGGAGCGATTCGAGGTCATAGGCCAGTCGCGACAGCGACAGCGCCCGGGTGTACTCGCTCTCCCTCGGCAGGACCTCCGGGATGAGGGCTTGGAACGCGGGGGTGAAGGTGGCTGAAGCGGCTTGCAGCACGAAGATGAGCAGGTAGATCTGCCAGGCATCGGTGACGAACGGCAGGGAGAGCGCGACGATCGCGCGGAGTGCATCCGCTGATACCAACAGGGTCTTGCGTGGCACGTGCGTGGTCAGCGCGGAAATGACCGGGGCGACGCCGACGTAGGCGAGCATCTTGATGGTCAGTGCGATGCCGAGCACTATCCCGGCGTCACCGCCGGCGAGGTCGAACGCGAGGAGGCCGAGGGCTACAGTGAGCATTCCGGTGCCGATCAGAGCGGCAATTTGCGCGCTGAACAATCGGCGATACGTTCGGTTGCGTAGGACCTCAAGCATGAGCGACCGCACAGTGTGTGTCAATGGCTCGCTCGAGCGGATGCCGGTGGTGCGCCGGTGTGCCCACGACGGCATGCCCAGCTTGGACGATCACATCCGCATCAAGCGTGCACATGTCCTTATCTGCATTCATACGCAGATTATTGCACAATGCCCCGCAGTTCGGTCGTAAGCCATTGCCCGGCATGAACTCTTAGGAGCCGGCCTCATGTTCAAGGGTGCGTTCACCGGTCAGCGCGGATACCGGCGTGGCGCACGTGTCGCCTTTCCATGCTGCACTGCCCTCTCGGATCGCGAAACCCGCGATAACCAGCGCGGCGACCGCATCAGCCCAGGCCCAGCCGAGTAGGGCGTTCAGCGCGAGCCCGATGAGTACCGCGGCCGAGAGATACGCGCACAGCAGGGTCTGCTTCGAATCGGCGACCGCCGAGGCGGAACCGAGCTCGCGGCCGATGCGGCGTTCGAAATAGCTCAGAACCGGCATGACCACCAGGCTGATGGCCGTGAGCACAATACCGACCGGACTGTATTCGGGTGTGCGTAACCCCATGATCGACAGCGCGGCGTCGATGCTGACGTACGCGGCGAGAGCGAAGAAGGAGAACGCGATCACGCGCAACGCGAGCTTCTCCCGTTGCTCTGGTTCTGGCGCAGCGAACTGCCAGGCAATCGCGGCAGCGGAAAGTACCTCCACGATTGAGTCAAGGCCGAACCCGATCAGCGCAGCCGACGACGCGATGGATCCGGCCGCGAGGGCGATGACGGCCTCGATGAGGTTGTAGCAAATCGTGATCGCGACGATCCAGCGGATCCGGCGCTGGAGGAGGCGTTTGCGAATCGGGCCCAGCGCCGGAAGATGAAGGGGTGAGGGCGCGCTCATGTTTCGGCTCTGCAACACAGGGGTACGTCACAGGTGTCATCTGCGCACGCGTCACCGTCATCGACGGCGAGGACCACGTCGACCAGCGCGACCAGCGCACGCGTCAGATGCGGGTCGGCAATCTCGTATCGCGTCGACCGACCTTCCGGCGTGGCCACCACGATGCCGCAACCGCGCAGGCAACTCAGGTGGTTCGACACATTCGAGCGCGTCAGCCGCAGCCCGTCTGCGAGCTGGCCGGGATACCCAGGGGTGTCCAGCAGGCTCAGTAGAATCCGCGATCGGGTCGGATCCGCCAAGGCCCGCCCGAGCCGATTCAGTACATCCAGACGAGAGGCACTAGTCAGCATGCACTGACATTACAGTGGTCACTGACGTATCCGCAAGCACATGCACTGTCATCTCGGGCTGTAGCGGTCCCACTTTCTGGTTCAGGATTGCTGCTCGTGGGGACCGGCCGCTCCCTGGAAAAAAGCGCCCGGGACTAGGCGCTGGGTTTGACCGCCTTCACGATGCTCCCGTGCATTTCGGGGGCGACTTCGTGGGTGTATTCCACAGTCGCGTCAAGAAATCCTGCTGCGGCGAGCGCGTCCAGGTATTCCTGGTTCGAGAGGGCCCCGGCGATGCAACCGGTGTAACTGCCGCGCTCGATGCGGTCCTCTGCGCTCAGGTGGTTTTCGGCCACCACGTCGGAGATTCCGAGGCGCCCGCCGGGCTTCAAAACCCGGAACATCTCGGAGATCACCGCATTCTTGTCGGTGGACAGGTTGATTACGCAGTTGGAGATGATCACGTCGACGGTTGCATCGGGCAGGGGGATGGCTTCCATTTGACCCTTGATGAACTCCACGTTGGTGGCTTGGGCCTTCGCCGCATTAGCTCGGGCAAGCCTGAGCATCTCATCGGTCATATCGAGCCCGTAGGCGAAGCCCGTTGGGCCCACACGACGTGCGGAGAGCAGCACGTCGATACCGCCGCCGGAGCCGAGGTCGAGCACCGTTTCTCCCGGGTGCAGGTCGGCGACAGCTGTCGGATTGCCGCAGCCCAGACTGGCCAGAAACGCCTCTTCGGGTATCTCTAAATTTTCGTTTCCGGTGTAGAGCGCGGAGCCGAACACGTCGCCGTTGCCCAAATCGGTCGGCACGCAGCACGACGTGCTCGAGACGTCACTCAATTGCACTGCGGCCGTCGCGTAGCGTGCGCGAACACGTTCCGTGATCTCAGATTTCTCGGTCATGAATTGATCCCTTCCGGTAGATGCGGCACCAGCCTACTGCTACATTGATTCTTATCGATATAACGAGTGAAGGCTCAACTTTTGAGGGAGATCCACATGGCTGCCATCCGAATCTACGAACCGGCACTGTGCTGCGACACCGGAGTCTGTGGCGTCGATGTCGACCAGTCCCTGGTCGAGGTGACCGCGACCGTGCGCAGTCTGCAGGACCTTGGCGCTGACATCCAGCGCCATAACCTGGCCACCGACCCGCTCGCTTTCACCACGGATGAGACCGTGCGCGCCTTCATGCACGTCGTCGGTTCGACCGGTCTGCCGCTCACCGTCGTCGATGGTGTCACCGTCGCGACCGGTGCCTATCCCTCGAAAACCCAACTGCTCGCCTTCGCCGGCCTCGCTCCCGTCACGAGCGAGCCAGCCGAGCGAGTCCAGCTCGGCCTGACCGAAAAATCTGAAAGCGGATGCTGCGGCGGCGCCACCGGCTGCTGCTAGCACCATGAAGTTTTTGAAAGACCCGCCCCGCTTTCTGTTTTTCACCGGTAAGGGTGGCGTCGGCAAGACATCCGTTGCCTGCGCTTCGGCCATCGAGCTGGCCACCCGGGGCCGCCGAGTGTTGCTGGTGAGTACCGACCCGGCATCCAACATCGGGCAGGTATTCGGCGTCACGATCGGCAACACGGTCACTCTGATTGAGGCCATTGCCGGTCTCAGCGCCCTCGAAATCGACCCGGAGCAGGCCGCGGATGCCTATCGCGAACGCATCATCGCCCCGGTTCGGGGACTTTTGCCGGAGCGCGAGCTGGCCAGCATTGCTGAGGGCCTGTCCGGTTCGTGTACAACCGAGGTTGCCTCGTTCGACGAGTTCACGAACCTGCTGACCGATGACAGCCTGCTCCAGACCTACGACCACATCGTGTTCGACACCGCGCCGACCGGACACACCATCCGCCTGCTGCAGTTGCCCGGCTCCTGGACGGAGTTTCTCAACGCGGGTAAGGGTGATCCGTCGTGCCTCGGCCCGCTATCCGGGCTGGAGAAGCATAAGACGGTGTATGCGGCTGCGGTCGCTGCTCTGGCCGACCCGCGGCGTACGCGGCTGGTGCTCGTGGCGCGCGCGCAGGCATCCGCTTTGAGCGAGATCGATCGCACGCACGCTGAGCTGGCGCAGATCGGAATTCTTGGTGGCTATGTCGTTATCAATGGACTGCTGCCAGTTGGCGCGGGAACAGAGCCGATAGCCGCAGCGGTGCGCACACGCGAGTCGGCCGCGCTGGACGGTATTCCGCCGACCATCGCTATCCTGCCGCGTGATCTGCTCGCGCTCAAAACCGGCAATATGACGGGTATCAGAGCGCTGCGCGACCTGTTTCAAGCCGACAGCGATAACGGAGTATCGCCGCAGACCCTGGTCGAAGTGCCGAATGCCCCGCTTGGCCAGTTCGTCGACGAGCTGGAACAGGCCGGTCACGGCCTGATTTTATGCATGGGAAAAGGCGGCGTCGGCAAAACCACGATCGCTGCGGCAATCGCGGTTTCCCTCGCTCGGCGCGGCCATGCGGTGCACCTGACCACGACGGACCCGGCGGCCCACCTGGTGGACACCCTGCACGGAACCCTGCCGGGGCTGCGCGTCTCGCGCATCGACCCGGACGAGGCGATTCGGGAGTATCGAAATCACGTCATGGCTACCAAGGGCAAGAATCTCGACGACGACGGCCGGGCTGCCCTGGCCGAAGACCTGCTCTCGCCGTGCACCGATGAGGTCGCGGTGTTTCGGCAGTTCTCGAAGGCCGTACATGAATCGCGGCACGAATTCGTTGTCGTTGATACCGCTCCGACCGGCCACACCTTACTGTTGCTCGATGCCACGGGGTCGTACCATCGTGAAATCGCGCGTCAGATGGGGGAGGGCATGGCGTTCGTGACCCCGTTGATGCGGCTGCAGGATTCCGCGCTGACCAAGGTGTTGCTTGTCACCCTGGCCGAGACGACGCCGGTGCTCGAGGCCGAGGAGCTTCAGCAGGATCTTCAGCGAGCCGGAATCCAGCCGTGGGGCTGGGTAGTCAACAATTCCATTGCCGCAGCGCGCCCCGAGTCACCGTTTTTGCTGGCGCGCGCCGCCAACGAAGTCACCCAGATCGACAGGGTGTTCGACCACGCCGATCGGGTTGCGATCGTGCCGTTACTGGCCGATGAACCGATCGGCGTGGACAGGCTGACTGCGCTGACTGCGCCCGGTCGCGGCTAGCGGGCCATTTCGGGGTGCACCTTGATGACGGTGATGTTTTTCGTGGGATGCACGGTTTTCGCTGGCGCCCGCGAAAAACCTTTTGCTCCCTCGAGGCGGTTCTGACCGCGAAACTCGGCCAGGGCGTCGTCAAAGATGGCGTTCAACTGGGCCCCGGTGAATTCTCCCACCGCCCCCTCTGTGAAGCTGATGCTGATGAGCGTGGTGTCGGGAAAGTGCCGGTTCATGCGGATGAAGCCATCGGCATCCTGCTGCAGGGTGATCATTGGTCTAGTCTGACCTATATGGCACGCCGCGGCAGCACGTGGGGTTCATTCACGTCATGACCCGTTCACCGACCGATTCCCCACGGCTTGTTCTGGTGGTCGCGGTGCTGGCCTCGTTCATCGCCTTTCTCGACGGCACCGTCATCAATGTGGCCCTCCCCGCGATCACCCGTGAATTGGGCGGAGGCATCTCGACCCAGCAGTGGGTCGTCGATGCCTACCTCATCACCCTCGGCGGCATTATTCTGCTGGCCGGTTCGCTCTCCGACGCGTTCGGGCGCAAGCGGGTGCTGTTGTGGGGTCTCGTGGGGTTCGCTTCGGCATCCGTTCTCTGTGCGGTGGCTCCAAGCGCTCCCTTTCTGATCGGCGCACGTGCCATCCAGGGCGTCGCTGGTGCGCTGCTGGTGCCGAGCTCGCTCGCCCTCATCTTCAGCACGTTTTCGGGTGCCGGCCAGGCCCGCGCGATCGGAACCTGGACCGCCTGGACCAGCACAGCCTTCATCGCCGGCCCGCTCATCGGCGGCCTGCTGGTCGACCTGGCGTCGTGGCGGCTGGTGTTCGCCATCAACATCGTGCCGATCGCGCTCACCCTGGTTCTGTTGGCGCGGTTGCCGGGCGACCGGGCAGCGGATGCCGCGCCCCGTGTCGACGTCAGCGGAGCGGTTCTCGGAGTGCTCGGCGTGGCACTGCCCGTCTTCGCGCTGATCGAGCACGCCGCCTTCGGCTGGGGAAGCCCGGTCATTCTGGTGCCGCTTATCGTCGGACTGCTGAGTTTTGCGGCGTTTATCTGGCACGAAAACCGTGCGAAAGCGCCGATGATGCCGCTCAGCCTGTTTCGGGTGCGCAACTTTTGGGTGGGAAACGTGGCGACGACTCTGATCTACGCCGCTCTCTCGCTCGGCACGTTCCTGCTCGCTGTCTTCTTGCAGCAGGTTGGCGGATACAGCGCGACGCGCGCCGGGTTGGCCCTGCTGCCAGTGAGCATTTTGAGCATCGCCCTGTCCACCGTCGTCGGCCGTCTGGCTGGCCGATTTGGCCCGCGTCTGTTCATGTGTGTCGGGCCGATCATCGCCGGTATCGGGTTTTTCGTCATGCTCCGCATCGATTCGAGCGTCGCCTATTCCAGCCAGGTCCTGCCCGGCGTCATCATCTTCGGCCTGGGCCTGACAATCACGGTCGCGCCGCTGACCTCCGCCATCCTGGGCGCGATAGAACCCGGCCGGGCGGGCATTGCCTCCGCGGTCAATAACGCGCTCTCCCGGGTCGCCGGACTGGTGGCCATCGCCGCGGCGAGCATTATCGTGGGCCCGGTGCTCGACGTCGATGGGTTCCATCGCGCCGCAATCGTCACCGGAATTCTGCTGGTCGGAGGCGGAATCATCTCAGGCATCGGCATCCAGGACCCCGTGTCGGTGCCGGCCGATAAGCTCCAGGCATGACAGATTCGATTCGCTGGGGAATCCTGGCCACCGGCGGTATCGCCCACCTGTTCGCGAGCGACCTCGTACAAAACGGCCACACGGTGCAGGCCGTCGGGTCGCGCAGCCAGGCGTCAGGGGATGCCTTCGCCGCCGAATTCGGCATTCCCACGGCACATGCCAGCTACGAGGCGCTGGTCAACGATCCCGAGGTCGACGTCATCTACGTGTCGACACCGCATCCGTTTCATGCCGAACACGCTGCCCTCGCGTTGAATGCTGGCAAACACGTGCTGATCGAGAAGCCGATCGCGCTCAACGCCCGGGAAGCCCGACAGATCGTCGACCTGGCCGCGAGCAAGAATCTGCTCGTGCTCGAAGCCATGTGGACCCGGTTTCTGCCGCACATGGTTCGCATCCGTGAGATTCTGGCGGCCGGCACGCTCGGCGATGTGCGCAGCGTGCTCGCCGACCATACCCAGGACCTTCCCGACGACCCGGAACACAGGATCAATTCCCTGGTCCTCGGCGGCGGTGCCTTGCTTGATTTGGGGGTCTATCCGGTGAATTTCGCGCACGCTGTGTTCGGGGCGCCCGAAACGATACTGGCCAGCGCGTCGTTCAAGGCCACCGGAGCGGATGCCCAGGTCGCGACGATTTTTCGCTATGTGGGGGGTCAGATCGCCACGACCTTCTCGGCAAGCGACACCCGCGGCCCCACCTCGGCGTCGATCATCGGCACTGAGGGGCGCATCGACATCGACGCCGTCTGGTACGCACCGACCGGTTTTCGGGTTTTGGACACGGTCGGCACCGTACTCGAAACGTTTGTACCGGCCGAGTTCACCGGCCGCGGGATGCACTTCGAGGCGGTCGAAGCCGAGACCCTGATTCGAGCCGGCAAGCTCTCGAGCGACATCATGCCGGCCGAAGAATCGGTTGCCATCATGCACACCCTCGACGCGGTTCGGGCCAGGATCGGCCTGCGCTACCCGGGTGAATAGCTGGCCCGAAGGCGCGTCGGTTACCATACGGAGGTGGATGAACCCGTGCAGACACCCGTAGCCCACGAGGCCGACCCTGCCCCGCGCAGCGGAATCCGGGCAGTCTTCACCCGGTACCGCCGGGCCTGGCTGATCGCCGCCGGTGCTCTCGTCTTCGTGCTGCTGGGCAGTGGGGCCGTCTTCGCCGGAACCCAGACCGGCGCCGCCGAACCGGCAGCGGCATTCGTTGCGCCGTCGCCCGCGGCCATGCCGCTTCCCACTCCCACCATCGATCCGGTTCGACCGGTGCCCGCCGAAGCGACAGCGGCCAGCCGGTTGCGTACCTGCTCGGTTGCCGCGCTCGCCGCCGACGCCCGCCTCGCCGATTTTCAGGCGCAGGTCGTCAATGCCAACACCGGTGAGGTGTTGTTCGACCGCGGCGGCACGACGTCCTCGCGCACCGCGAGCGTCATGAAGGTGCTCACCTCGGCCGCTGCCCTCAACGTGCTCGGCAGCGACTACCGGGCTACGACCCGCGTAGTGAAGGGCGCGGAACCCGGTCAGGTCGTGCTCGTCGGCGGGGGAGACCTGACCCTGTCGCGGCTACCCACCGGTCAGGAACCGTTCTACACCGGCGCCGCCCACCTCGACGACCTTGCCACCCAGACCAGGGTCGCCTGGGCCGCCGACCCGACCAATCCGCCGATCACCTCCCTCGTACTCGACGCCTCGTATTTTTCCGGCCCTGACTGGGACGAGGGCTGGGCCCGCACCGAGCTCGGCCTCGGCGCCATGCCCGAGATCACCGCGCTGATGGTCGACGGTGACCGCGACGACCCGACCCGCAGCACATCGGCGCGCAGCGAAGACCCGATTGCCCGGGCCGGCCAGGCCTTCGCCGACGCACTCGGCGGCGGCCTCAGCATCAGTCAGGCCACCGCCCCGGCCGGAACCGTCCAACTCGGTGCCGTACAGTCCGCGCCGGTGTCTACGCTCATTCAGCAGTCCCTGATCGTGAGTGACAACACCATCGCCGAGATGCTCGCCCGCCTCGTGGCCATCGAAAACGGCGCGGGCAACTCTTTCTCCGCGCTGCAACAGGGCATCGTCGGTGGCCTCGCCGCCTACGGCATCGACACCACCGGCATGATCATCAAGGACGGCTCGGGACTCAGCCCCCACAATGCTGTTTCGCCGGCGTACCTGACGGCCCTGTTCCTCAAGGTCAACGCCCGCGAGGGCAACCTCGGCGTGCTCTTCGACGGCCTGCCGATCGCCGGCGGACCGCGCGGTTCCCTCTCCTACAGCGACCGTTTCGCCGGTGCGAATTCTGCCGCCGACGGCGCAGTGTTCGCCAAGACCGGCTGGATCGACACCGGCTACACGCTCGCCGGGGTCATTCGCGCCGCCGACGGCACCCCGCTCACCTTCGCCATCTACGCTATCGGCAACGTGAGCTCAAACGCTAAAATCGCCATCGACACCTTGACCACCGGCTTGTTTCACTGCGGTGACAATTTGTCGAACAACTAACCCTTCGCAAGGAGACCTCGTGACCCGCGCACTGTTCATCATCGACGTTCAGAATGATTTCACCGAGGGCGGAGTGCTCGGCGTTGACGGCGGGGCAGCGGTCGCGGCGGGTGTGAGTGCGCTGCTGGCCGAGCATCCGCTTGCCTATGAATATGTCTTCGCCTCGCGTGACTGGCACGATATCGGCAATGACAACGGTGGCCACTTCGCGCGCGATGCGGCGCCCGACTACGTCACAACCTGGCCGGTGCACTGCGTGGCCGGCACGACGGGCGCCGAGTACCACAAAGCTCTGACAACGGATGCCGTGACCTTCCACATTCGCAAGGGCCAGGGCCGGCCCGCATATTCCCTCTTCGAGGGCGCCACCGAGGCCGGGCAGACGGTGACGGAGTTGCTGAGCGAGCACGGCGTGACCGAGGTCGACATCGTCGGCCTCGCAACGGACCACTGCGTGCGAGCGTCCGTTCTCGACGCGCTCGAACACGGCCAGCGCGTGCGGGTGCTGACCGATCTCGTTGCCGGTGTCGCCGCGGAATCCACGTTGACCGCCCTCGCTGAGATGGCGCACGCCGGCGCGGTGTTTGCCGTGAGCGACGCCGTCGAGTGACCTTATTCGCAAAAAGACTCGACGGCGTACGTATTGCCTGTGATGCCGCTCCCGGGGAGCGACCGGTTCTGCTCGTGCACGGTTTCGCGTCGACCGCGGCGGTCACCTGGATTGGCTCGGGGTGGGTGCGGGCGCTGGGGGAAGTCGGGCGGGGCGCGATCACGCCCGACCTGCGCGGGCACGGGCGCAGCGACAGGCCGCATCACTGTGCCGACTACCTACCGAGGCAGCTCGCCGCTGACCTCGTGGCGGTGCTCGACACGCTGCAACTTGAGCGGGTCGACGTAATCGGTTATTCCCTGGGGTCGCGGGTCGTGGCCGCCCTGGCCAGGCTGGTTCCTGAACGCGTGCGCAGCCTCGTGCTCGGCGGGGCAGGGCCGCTCGAACTATTCGACACCTGGGATCAGGGCGAGGTCAACCGGTTCCTGCTCTCTGGCGACCTTCCTTCCGACCCGACCATTGCCGCCGTACTCGGGCCGGCGATCACTGCCGGTGCCGACCGGGAGGCGCTATGGGCGTGCGTGCAGGGAATGGCGGGATGCACCCTGGACGTGCCAGTGGGTATCCCGCAATTGTTTGTGGCGGGCGGCGCCGACCAGATTCCGGCGGGGGTAGCCGTGCTCGCGGCCGAACGCGGTGCCGGGTACGTCGAACTGCCCGGCCGCACCCACCTCAGCGCGCTGACCGCCCGCGAGTTCAAGCAAGCCGCCCTGGAGTTCTTGAACTGAGCCGCTGGCTCGTAGCCCGAGCGCAGGGAGCATGAAGTAACCGTGCCGCCGAAGTGTTAATCCGAGCGGCACGGTTGTGATCTACGACAGTTACTCGTGCGTGCTGATGCCCAGCGCAACCCCGCGCGTCTCTTTCACAAGGGTCACCGCGATGAAGGATATCGCGGCGAGCGCCATGAGGTAAATGCCGATCGAGATGGACTGTCCGGTCTGATCGAGCAACAGTTGCGCGATGAGCGGGGCGAACGCGCCACCGAGAATCGCGCCGAGCGCGTAGCCGATCGAAACGCCGGAGTAGCGCACCTGGGCCGGGAACATTTCGGCGTAGAGCGCGGCCTGCGGGCCGTAGGAGAAGCCGAGCCCGCTCGCCAGGATGATGAGCGAGAGCGCAAACCAGACGATGTCGCCGGTGTCGATGAGCAGGAACATGGGGATCGCCCAGATGAAGAGGAACGCGTAGCCGAGCTGGAAGGTGCGCACGCGGCCGATTTTGTCGGAGAGGATTCCACCGAGCATGGTCGACGCGAGCCAGAACGCGGCGGCGACGGTGCTGGCGATGAGCACCGGGGTGCGCTCCATGCCGAGTCCGCCAGCTTCAGCGGGCTTGGTGGCGTACGAGCCGAAGAAAGCGATGAGCATATAACCGGCCGCGTTGTTGGCGATGAAGATCAGTGCGGTGAGGATGACCTGACGCGAGTGGTTCTGGAAGAGTTGCTTGAGCGGGGCGGCAGATTCCCTCTTGCGGGTCTGCATCTCTTTGAAGACCGGGCTTTCGGCGACCGCGCGGCGGATGACCCAACCGACGACGATGAGCAGCACAGAGACGAGGAACGGAATACGCCAACCCCAGCTGAGGAATGCTTCGTCGCTCATCGAGGTGGTCACGATGATCATGACACCGGTGGCGAGAATGAGGCCGACCGGAACCCCGATCTGCGGGTAGGCACCAAAGAATCCGCGCTTGTTGATCGGTGCGTGCTCGACGCTCATGAGCGCCGCGCCGCCCCATTCGCCGCCGGCCGAGAAGCCTTGCAGGATGCGAAGCACGATCAGCAGGATCGGTGCCGAGACGCCGATCTGGTCGAAGGTCGGCAACAGGCCGATGAGGGCAGTGGCCGCGCCCATCATGACGAGTGTGAACACCAGCATCGCCTTCCGACCGATGCGGTCGCCGAGGTGCCCGGCGACGATGGCGCCGAGCGGGCGGAATAGGAAGCTGATGCCGAGTGACGCCCAGGCGATCAGCTGGGCGAGCGGCTCGTTTTCGCCGGCGAGCGGGGCGAAGAACAGGCCGGCCAGTACGAGGCCGGCGGCCTGGGCGTAGATGAAGAAGTCGTACCACTCGATTGTGGTACCCACCATCGTGCCGGCGAGGACCCGCCGTTCTTCATTCCGTTTGGCGCTGATTGCCTGCGTGCGCTCGGTCGTTAAGGCCATGGAATACTCCCTTGTATCTCACTGCGGTGCTGGGTCGGGTACTGCTGCAAAGTGTGGGGATCGTGCGGAGAAAACCGGCACGGGGGCAGTATGGCAGCAAAACCAAAGATTACCTACCTATTGGTCAGTATTGTGTGGGATCGTTACTTGTGCGGGATGTGGAGCATGATCGCACCTTGCACGCACGATTGACGCGCAGTAGCGCGTGTGACGCGCAGAGCGGGTCAACTGAGCTCGGCGACGATCGTGCGCGCAGCCTCGGTGAGGGCTGCGCCGATGTCGGTGGGGGAGTGCGGGCTCGAGATATAGACGACGGCGATGGCGGCAGGCGAATCCCCGGGCACGGGCAGCGGCACGGCGATCGACGACAGGCCGGGAATGACTTCGTCGTGGCTGGAGGCGTAGCCGACAGTGGAGACCTCACCGGCCTCGCTCCGGCGGGTTTCGGTGAGACCGAGCGCGGCCCACTGCTCGGCGTTCAGCGCGGACTGGATGGCGATCCCTGGTGCCCCCACGTGCAGCGGATGCCGTGTGCCGGGCCGCTGCACCACCGTCGCGTGGGGCTGGCGCGATTCGATGCTCACGAGCGTGACCACCTCGCCCTGGTCAAGCACGGCGACGAACGCGGTCATGCCGAGCTCGTGGGCAATGCGGGTGAGCACGGGCAGTGCCGCGGCCTGCAGGTCGCGGGACACCCCGCGGGCCAGGGCGGCCAGGCGGGGGCCGAGCCGCACCAGTCCGGCCGGGTCCCGCACGACGAGGCCGTGATCTTCCAGGGTGCGGAGGATGCGATAGGCGATCGAACGGTGCACGTCGAGGGCGGCGGCGAGTTGGAGGATACTCATCGGTTCGTCGGATTCAGCGAGAATCTCCAGTATGCGAATGCCCCGCGACAGGGTTTGCGAGTGCGCGGCGGGCGCCGAGGCGGGGCTGCCGGAGGTCTCGGCGAATTCGGGGATCGACACCCTCTCATTCTCGCATTCGGCCTGGGCGCTCAGTAACTCGGCCGTGGGACGGCATCGACGGCAGGGCCCGTGGTGCCGGGTTTGATGAACGTCGCAGCGAGCTTCTCCGAGGCCCGGGCGAGAACGGCCACGTCGGCACCGACGAGCACGAAGCGGGCGCCCGCCGCGAGGTAACGCTCGGCGGTTGCGGGTTCGAAGGCATTGACGCCGGCGGGTTTGCCGAGCGCCGACACCGTGCGGATGCACTGCTCGACCGAGGCGACGACGTCGGGGTGGTCCTGCTGGCCGAGCAGGCCCATCGACGCGGCGAGGTCGGAGGGGCCGATGAACAAGCCGTCGATGCCGTCGACGGCGGCGATCTGGGCGATGTTGGCCACGGCATCCGTCGTCTCGATCTGCACGAACAGTGAGATCGTGTCGTCGGCGCGGGCCAGGTAGTCGTCGATACGGTTCCACCGGGACGCCCGGGCGAGGGCGCTGCCGACGCCGCGAACGCCGAGCGGTGCGTAGCGCACCGCGGCGGCCATCTCGCGGGCCTGCTCGGCGGTGTCGATCATGGGGATCAACAGGTTCTGAGCGCCGAGGTCCAACAATTGCTTCACGATGACGCGCTCGCCGGCTGGTACGCGTACCAACGGCACGATCGGGTAGCCGTGCACGGCCTGAAGCTGGCTCAAAGTTGACTCGAGGCCGTTCGGGCTGTGCTCGGTGTCGATCAACAGCCAGTCGAGACCGCTGCCGGCGCAGATTTCGGCCACCAGCGCGCTGCCGGAGCACACCCACATTCCTATCTGGGCACGTGCGGTGCCGGCGAGAACGTCGCGGAAGGTCGGCTCTGCTGCTACTCGAATCGGCATGTGATTGCTCCCAATGGTCCGTAGTCGGCGTGCACCGTGTCGCCCTGTTCCACCCACATCGGGCGGGTGAACGAGCCGGCCAGGATGATCTCGCCGGCCTCGAGCCTGGTTTCGTGCTGGGCGAGCTTGTTCGCCAGCCAGTAGACGCCGGCAGCGGGGTGGCCCAGCACGGCCGCGGCCACGCCGGATTCCTCGATGGTCTGGTTGCGGTAGAGCAGCGCCGACACCCAGCGCAGGTCGATGTCGCCGACTTTCACCGGCGTACCGCCCAACACCATTCCGCCCATCGCCGCGTTGTCGGAGATGGTGTCGACGATGGTACGGGCGGCCATTTCGATGCGTGAGCTGAGGATTTCCAGCGCCGGAACGACGTAGTCCGTGGCATCGAGCACGTCGAACAGGGTGCAGTTCGGGCCGGACAGTGACCTGCCGAGCACGAACGCGAGTTCGACTTCGATTCGCACGTTCGAGAAGCTGTCGAAACGGATGCTCGCGCCATTCTCATAGACCTCGTCAGCGAAGATCACACCGTAATCGGGTTCGGTGATGCCGGTGGCGTTCTGCATGACCTTGGAGGTCAGGCCGATCTTGTGGCCGACGAGACGGCGGCCGGCCGCGATACCGCGCTCCCTCCACAGGCTCTGCACGGCGTAGGCATCGTCGACGGTCATGCCGGGGTAGCGGGCGGTGAGGAGGGGGACCGTCGACCGGGTTCGGCCGGCCGCGACGAGTTCGTCGGCGATCTCTTCGATGACGCAGTGATCAAGCATGGGCGCTGCTCCTAGAGGGTGGTGCCGAGTTTGAAGCCGGCCAGCTCGTCGTCTTTGCGCGTGTACGAGAAGCCGTCGGCGCCGACGGTCACGGCCATTTCGCTCGACTCGGTGCGCTCGATTACCGGCTGGGGGTTGCCGTCGAGGTCGAGCACGAGCGAGGCATCCGTGTACCAGCTGGGGACAACGGGGTTGCCCCACCAGTCGCGCCGCTGGTTGTCGTGCACGTTCCAGGTGACAACAGGGTTGTCGGGGTCGCCGGTGTAGTAATCCTGCGTGTAGATCTCGACGCGGTGGCCGTCGGGGTCACGCAGATACAGGTAGAACGCGTTCGAGACGCCGTGACGACCGGGTCCGCGCTCGATCAGATCGCTCTTGCGCAACGCGCCGAGTTTGTCGCAGATATAGATGATGTTGTGCTTCTCGTGCGTGGCGAAGGCGATGTGGTGCATACGCGGCCCGGTGCCGCCGGTGAGGGCGGTGTCGTGCACGGTGTCCTTGCGGCGCATCCACGCCGCGTAGGTGACGCCGTCTTCGTCTTTGATGTCTTCTGTGACACGAAAGCCGAGATCTTCGAGGTATCCACGGCCGCGGCCGACGTCGGGGGTGACCTGGTTGAAGTGGTCGAGGCGCACGAGCGCGCCCGGACCCTGCAGGTCGTAGCGCCAGGCGAGTCGTTCTACGTGGGTGGTCGCATAGAAGAATTCATAGGGAAAGCCAAGCGGGTCTTCGACGCGTACGCTGTCACCGATGCCCGTCACGAAGCCATCGGTGCGGCGTTCGGTGCGGCAGCCGAGCTCCTGATAGTAGGCCTCGGCGAGGTCGACGTCTTCGGGGCTGCGCACCCGAAAGGCCATCGCGGCGACGGCGGCGATGGGTCCCTGGCGCAGTACCAGGTTGTGGTGGATGAATTCCTCGAAGCTGCGCAGGTAGATCTCGGTGTCGCTCTCCTCGGTGACGACGAGGCCGAGAATATCGACGTAGAACTCGCGTGACTTAGCCAGGTCGGTCACGACGATGTCCATGTAGGCGCAGCGGAGGATGTCGGGCGGGGGGTTGGTGGGGGTGGGAATGGGATTGGTCATGGGGTTCTCCTCGTTGAGATAACGGATGCGTGGGGCGGAGTCTTGACACAGCCAGCGTTGGTCGAATGGCTGGTGCCGACCCCACCCGGGAGCGGGGCTAGTTGCCGCCGAAACGGGGCGTGTGCACCGGGGCGAGCGTGATGTGCACGGCCTGCGAGTCGGTATAGAAGTCGATCGATCGGTAGCCGCCCTCGTGGCCGAGGCCGGAGGCCTTGACTCCGCCGAACGGGGTGCGGAGGTCCCGCACGTTGTGCGAGTTCAACCAGACCATCCCGGCATCAACAGACTGGGCGAAGTTGTGCGCGCGACTGAGATCGGTGGTCCAGATGTAGGCCGCCAACCCGTACTTCACACCATTGGCCAGGGCGAGGGCTTCGGCATCCGTTTCGAAGGGGGTGATGGTCACGACCGGGCCGAAGATCTCCTCCTGAAAGATGCGGGCGGTCGGGGCGACGTCGGCGAACACCGTGGGGGAGACGTAGTTGCCCCGTGCCAACCGTTCGGGAAGCCCGGCGGGGCGACCGCCGCCGGAGAGCAGACGTCCCTCGGTCTTTCCGATCTCGACGTAGCTCAGGACCTTGGCGTAGTGCTCGGGGTGCACGAGCGCGCCGACCTCGGTCCTGGGGTCGTGCGGGTCGCCGACGACGATGCTTGCTGCGCGGGCCGCGTAGCGTGCGCAGAAGTCATCGTAGATAGAGCGCTCCACTAGGATACGGCTCGACGCGGTGCACCGCTCGCCATTCAGCGAGAACACACCGAACAGGGTCGAGTCGATCGCGGCGTCGAGGTCGGCGTCGGCGAAGACGACGGCTGGTGATTTGCCGCCGAGTTCCATGGACATGCCCTTGAGGTTCGCGGCGCAGTTGCGGTAGATGGTCTGGCCCGTGGTGGTTTCGCCGGTGAAGGAGATGAGCGGCACGTCGGGATGCTTGACCAGCGCATCGCCGGCCTCCTCGCCGATGCCGTTGACCAGGTTGAACACGCCGTCGGGAACGCCCGCAGTGCGAAAGATCTCGGCCCAGAGGCTTGCTGACAGCGGCGTGAATTCGGCCGGTTTCAGCACGACGGTGCAGCCGGAGGCGAGCGCGGGCGCGAGCTTCCAGCTTTCAAGCATGAATGGGGTGTTCCACGGGGTGATCAGCCCGGCAACCCCGACCGGCTTGCGGTTGACGTAGTTGATCTGCTTGCCGGGTACCTTGTAGGTGTCGTCGGCCTGCGCCACGATCAGGTCGGCGAAGAAGCGAAAGTTCTCGGCCGCCCGTTGCGCCTGGCCGAGCGCCTGCGTGATCGGCAGCCCGGTATCGAAGGTTTCCAACTCGGCGAGCCGGGCATCCTGCGCCTCGACGGCGTCGGCGATGCGGTTCAGCACGCGGGCGCGGGCGCGGGGCAGCATGCGCGGCCACGGTCCGTTGTCGAAGGCGTCCTTCGCGGCCGCGACAGCCAGATCAATGTCCGCCTGCTGGCCGGCGGCCGCGGTGGCATAGGTCTGGTTCGACACCGGGTCGAGCACGTCAAACGTTTGGCCGCCGACGCTGTCGACGAATTCTCCACCGATGAAATGACGGATACTGGTGGGCAGGTCGGCCGGTACGTAGTGTGCGGTCTGGGCAGACGTCTGTGTCATTGGTCAGGCTCTCTTTCTCGGGACGGGTCGGATGCCGGCTGGGGGTGCTGCGACTTCTGGTACACGAGGAAGGCGTCCAGTGTGCCGGTGCGGTGGGCGCGCGCGGCCAATTCGAGCGTGAGCGCGTCGGCGCCCGACTCGATCAGCTGCAGCAGGTTGTCGTGCTCCGCTACTGAGTCGCGGGCGCGGCCGGGCACGAAGCTGAAAGTGGAGTCGCGCAGCACCTTCATGCGGTTCCAGCCGCGGTGCACCAGATCGAGGATGTGCGGGTTCGGGCAGCTCTCGAACAGGATCGAGTGGAATTCGAGGTTGAGTTCGGTGAACCGGTGCGGGTTGAGATCTTCGAGGGAGGCGATCATGGCCTGGTTGACCGTGCGGGCGCGTTGGATGTCAGCGGTGGTGATGAATGGCGCCGACAGGGCCGTCGCGACGCCCTCGACCACGCTCAGCGTTTGCATCGTATAGAGATATTCGGTCTCTTCGAGCATGGCGACCTGCGCCCCGACGTTGCGCTCGAAGGTGACCAGCCCCTCCGCTTCGAGGCGACGGATCGCCTCGCGCACCGGTACGACGCTCACGCCCAGATCCTTACCGATCGCGCCGAGTACTAAACGGTAGCCCGGCGTGAAGGTTCCGTCGGAGATGCGCGCCGTGATCCATTGGTAGGCGAGTTGGGACTTGCTCACGCCGATGGGCGGGAGCGTCACTGGGGCAACCATTTTTGGTACCGCCCTTTCCACGTGGCGTTCATCGGGTATAGCCCGTCGATGCCCTCGCCCGCGGCAACCATCTCGGCGATGAAGGTCTCCTCACGCTCCTGCTCGATCGCGTCGGTGACGACCTCCTCGATCAGGTGCGGCGGAATCACCAGGACGCCGTCGGCGTCTCCCACGATCACATCGCCGGGTTGCACGGCCGCACCACCGCAGGCGATGGTGAGGTCCGTGTCCCACGGCACGTGACGACGGCCGAGAACGGCCGGATGCGCGTTGGCGAAGTACGTGGGCATCTCGAGGGCGGCCACGGCGGTCACGTCGCGCACCCCGCCATCCGTCACCAGACCGGCTGCGCCGTTGACCTGCGCGCGAAGGGCGAGGATGTCCCCGACGGTGCCGGTGCCGGTCTCGCCGCGAGCCTCGATCACGAGCACATCATCGGGGCGGAGCGAATCGAAGGCGCGCTTTTGCGCGTTGTAGCCGCCGCCGTGGGCGATGAAGAGGTCCTCCCGGTTGGGAATGAATCGCAGGGTTCGGGCGAGCCCCACCAGACGTTTGGTGGGACGAGTGGACTGGAGTCCGTCGATCGAGACGTTGTTCAGGCCGCGTTTGCGCAGTTGAGAGCTGAGCGTGGCCGTTCCGACCGAGTTGATCTTCGCTTTGAGTTCGTCGGTCAGAACGCTGGCTGAGCTGGCCGAAGCTGTCAGCCCGGCCGCTTGGGATGAACCCCACGCCTCAGCTCGCTGCAGATCGTCGATCTTCGGGCTGGCGCCGTATTCGGCCATCGCGACCGTACCGGCGATGACCGGGGTGACCAGTCGCCCGCTGCTCGGCGCGCCCGGCGCAGTCGGGGCATCCACTTCGACCTCGACCACGTCGCCGGGCTGCACCACGGAGGACCCAGCGGGGGTTCCGGTGAGAATCACGTCGCCCGGCTCGAGCGTCATCAGCTGGGAGAGATCGGCGACCAGACGGCCGAACGGGAAGACCACGTGCGCAGTTGTGTCTTCCTGCACCAACTCGCCGTTGACCCAGGTGCGCACCCGCAGGGCATCGGGTTCAACGCCTCTGGCGTTGATCACGTTCGGGCCGAGAGGGGTGAAGCCGTCTCCGCCCTTGGACTTCAGATTCGACCCCTTGTCGGCGTAGCGCAAATCGTAGACGCCGAAGTCGTTTGCGGCGGTGACGCCAGAGACGGCCGCCCAGCCCTGTTCCGGGCTCACTCGACGGACCCTATGGCCGATGATCAGGGCGATCTCGCCCTCGAAGGCGAGCAGTTCGGTGCCGGCCGGGCGGTCAATCGGGGTGCCGGACGCGCTCACCGAGGTGCCAGGCTTCAGAAAGTAGGAGGGCTGCTCCGGTACCCGGCCGCGCTGGGCAATGCGCGAGGGATAGTTGAGGTGCAGGGCGATCACCTTGCCGGGGGTACCGGTGAATGATGTGGGCTTCTGCATAGAACGGCCTCTCGCAGCGCTGCGTGTGTATTTGAAATAATATACGATCACGCGAAAGGCGCAACCCCGCAGAAACACGAGCGACCAGCGACCCTGTCGGTGGGCGCCGTTAGGCTACTAGCGTCAGATCGACGGGCAGACACAAGCATGGGAGATGCAATGACAGTTGTTACCGACGCGCCAACGAACGAATCTGAGCTGCTCGCTCGAGTGCCGGGCCAGCTTTACATCAACGGGCAGTGGGTCGCTGCGACCGGCGGGCGCACCCTCGATGTCACCGACCCGGCGACCGGTCGTGTCATCAAAACCATCGCTGACGCGAGCGTGGCCGATGGCGCCGCCGCCCTCGACGCCGCCGACGCCGCCCAGGCCGGCTGGGCCGCGACTCCCGCCCGCGTGAGGGGTGAAATTCTGCGCCGCGCCTTCGACCTGCTGCAGGAACGCAAGCACGAGTTCGCGCTGCTCATGACCATCGAAATGGGCAAGCCACTGCCCGAGGCACTCGGCGAGGTCGCCTACGGCGGCGAGTTTTTGCGCTGGTTCAGCGAAGAAGCCGTGCGCATCAGTGGCCGTTACGGCGCCAACCCCGAGGGCACCGGGCGCATGATCGTCACCCAGCACCCGGTCGGTCCCTGCTTCTTGATCACCCCCTGGAACTTTCCGCTGGCCATGGCGACCCGCAAGATCGCCCCGGCACTCGCCGCCGGCTGCACCGTCGTCGTCAAGCCGGCCGCGCTCACTCCGCTGACCACCCTGCACTTCGTGGCTCTGCTCGAAGAGGTCGGCCTGCCAGCCGGGGTCGTCAACGTCATTACGACATCACAGTCCGGCGCGGTCTCCGAGCCGATCATCACCGACCCGCGCCTCCGCAAGCTCAGTTTCACCGGGTCGACCGCGGTCGGCAAATCCCTCATCAAGCTGTCCGCCGAAAACGTGCTGCGCACCTCGATGGAACTCGGTGGCAACGCCCCCTTCGTCGTCTTCGCCGATGCCGACCTCGATCAGGCCGTTGATGGAGCCATCATCGCAAAGTTCCGCAACATCGGCCAGGCCTGCACTGCAGCCAACCGCTTCATCGTGCACGAGTCCGTCGTCGCCGAATTCACCCGCCGGATCACCGAAAAAGTCGCGGCGTTCCAGATCGGGCGTGGCACCGAGACCGGCATCACCATCGGCCCGCTCATCGACGGCAAAGCCGTCGCCAAGGCAAATTCGCTCGTGCAGGACGCCCTCACCCGCGGTGCGACCCTGATAACCGGCGGCGCTGCAATCGAGCGCGAGGGGTCCTTCTACGCGCCCACCGTACTCACCGATATCCAGCCGGGTAGCGACATTCTGCGCGACGAAATCTTCGGTCCGGTGCTCGCGATCAGCACCTTCACCGACGAAGCGGACGCTGTGCGCCTCGCCAACGACACCGAGTTCGGCCTGATCAGCTACGTATACACGACCGACCTCGCCCGCGGCCAGCGCATGATCGACACGTTGCAGACCGGCATGATGGGCCTGAACACCGGCGTCGTCTCGAACGCGGCCGCACCCTTCGGCGGCGTGAAGCAGTCCGGCCTGGGACGTGAGGGAGGGCTCGAGGGTATCCAGGAATACCTCTCGACGAAGTACACGCTCACGCCTGTTCCCTAACCTGCTGTTCTTCGGTGGCTGGTCAATCTGCGGCAGGGTGCATCCGTCTTGCTCTCAATGAGAGAACTTAGGGAGTAACTAGTTCCCACCCCGGGAGGGTCACAGTACGCGGCGTCGGGCATGCTGCTGTGGCCCTCTTTGTGCGGCTGCGAAGTCCTGCCTGAAATGAAGAAAACTCACTAAGCTGGTGCGCGCGAGTGTTGATTCCCGAGGGTTCGCGTCTCGCGCCCCTGTCCAGTTTGTGTTTTGACCCCGAGGATCCGCCCCGACGTGAGTGCACCCACCGACGATGACGAGGCCGTGGCCCGCGCGTTTTGCGACGGCGACGAGCGCGCGTTGACCGCAGCATACGCACGCTGGTCACCGCTGGTGTTCACGATCGCCGTACGTTCGCTCGCCAATGCGACCGATGCCGAAGACGTCACCCAGAAGGTGTTCATCGCGGCCTGGCGCGGGCGCGTGGGGTTCGACCCGGCGCGCTCCCGGCTGCCGGCCTGGCTGATCGGCATCGCCCGGCACATGATCGCGGATGCCCACGAGGTGCGCAGGCGACAGCGGCGGCTCGAGGAATGCCTCGCCGCAACCATCCCATCGCACCATTCCGATGACAGTGCCAGCGTCGTCAACCGGGTGCTGGTCGGCGACGAAATCAACCGTCTGGAGCCTGTGCCCCGCCAGGTAGTGCGGCTGGCCTTCTTCGACGATCTCACCCAGGTGCAGATCGCCAGGATCCTCGGGCTGCCGCTCGGCACGGTCAAGAGCCATATGCGCCGCAGCCTGACGCGCTTGCGCACCCGGCTGGAGGTGTCCGATGACTCCTATTGATGCCGGGCATATAGCTGCGGACGACCTGCACCTCATGGCTCTCGCCGAACTCGATACGCGCGCGGTGAGCTGCACTTGCTCTAGCATCGAAAAACTTTCCGACGGTGCATCCAAAACCCGGCGGGGCAGGGAAGTTGTTAACAGGAAGGCGAAGCCGCCTGCCGTAACGACCCAATGGAGGTAGCAATGCGCAAGTCCATCGCCGTCGGAATATCCGCCGGCCTCCTCGTCGCCCTTGCCGGGTTCGCGCCGGCGCAGGCGGCCGTGCCCGCGGCATCCGCGGCACCGGGCACCGCCTCGGTGTCGGTGCTACACGCCATTCCCGGACTGATCCTCGACATTTCGGTGGACGGCCGTGTCGTTGTCGATGACTTCACGCCGGGAACACTGCTCGGCCCGCTGAAACTTGCAGCTGGCACGCACACCGTCAAGATTTCCGCCATGGACCCCCTCGTGCTCGGCGGCAGTGCCAACGGCAAGCCGACGGTCGACATCTCACTCAGCGGTTCGACCACCGTGACCCTGACGGCTGGCCGCAGCTTCACGGCCGTCGCCCACCTCGCCGACACCGGTATTCCCACCGCCACCCTGTTCAACGACGACACCACGCCGCTGGCTGCCGGGCAGGGCCGTCTCACGGTGCGCCACGTTGCGGCCGCTCCCTCCGTCGACGTTCTCGCGAACGGTGCGGTGGCCGTCGCCGGCTTGACCAACCCGTCGCAGGCCATGCTCGACCTGCCGGTCGGCACGATCAGTGCTGTCGTCGCCGCCGCCGGAACCACGGCGCCGCTGCTCGGCCCGGCCGACGTCACGATCGCCCCGCGCACCAACACCATCGTGTACGCCTGGGGTAGCCTCGCCAAGGGAACCCTTGCCCTGTTCGTACAGACGGTACGCACTCGGGCCGCCGCGCCGGCATCCGTTTCGGTGCTGCACGCGATCCCCGGCGTCGTGGTTGACGTGTATGTCGACAACAATCTGGTCATCGACAACTTCGAACCCGGCACCCTCACGAAGACGTTCCGTATTGCGGCCGGCAGCTACACCCTCGCCATCACCGCAGCGGATGCCGCCGACGCGAGTGCTCCTGTGATCGGTCCGGTCGACCTCACGGTCGCATCCGGCCTGAACTACACGGCCGTAGCCCACCTCAGTGAAACCGGAGTACCGACCGCAGCCTTGTTCACGAACGACACTTCCGCGCCCGGCGACGGCCAGGGCCGCCTGACCGTGCGCCACGTTGCTGCCGCCCCCGCCGTCGACGTGCTCGCCAACGGAGCCCCGGCCATTTCCGGCCTGACCAACCCGAACGAGTCCGTGCTCGTGCTACCGGTCGGTACCATTTCAGCAGCGGTCACCGCTGCCGGAACCACCGAGGCCCTCATCGGTCCCGCCGACGTCGACATCGCCTCGAGCACGAACACCATCGTGTATGCCTGGGGCAGCCTGGCCGACGGCACGCTCGCCCTGGCCGTGCAGACGGTGTCCACCAAGTAGATCCAGCCCGACTCGGGGCATAACTCCTGCAATTTGATTCGTGTTCCTGTGTGTGCCGGAGAATTCCGGGGCCCGCACGCAGGCCGTCTTGAAACTGCAGGAGTTATGCCGTCGAAGGGGCCGAGGTGGCCGCTCGTTAGACTTTGCGGATGCCCCTGATCGCTATCGATGACCTGAGCGACCCACGACTGGTCGACTACGCCCACCTCACCGACGTGGCCTTGAAGAAGGCCCGCGGCACCGAACACGGGCTGTACATCGCCGAGTCAGCCCTCGTGCTCGAGCGGGCCCTCCGCGCCGGGCATGCTCCGCGATCGGTGCTCGCTCTCGGCAATACGGCCGACGAGGCACTCACGGTGCTCGGCGACTACGCCGCCGAAATTCCGGTGTTCGTCGGTCCTGGCGACCTGCTCGCCGATCTCACCGGGTATGTTCTGCATCGCGGTGTGATCGCAGCGATGAACCGGCCAGAGCTGCCGGACGCCGATGCCCTGCTGGCCGGAGCGCGCCGCATCGTCATCCTCGAAAACGTGTCGGACCCGACCAACGTCGGCGCCATCTTTCGCTCGGCCGGGGCCATCGGGGCGGATGCGATCCTGGTCACGCCCCGCTGCTCCGACCCGTTCTACCGCCGGGCCATTCGCGTGTCCATGGGTACCGTGCTGCAGGTGCCGTGGACCCGGGTCGGCGACTGGATGGAGACCCGCGCCCTGCTCACCCGGCACGGGTTTCACATGGCCGCCCTCGCCCTCACCCCCGACGCGGTCAGCCTGCGCGATTTCGATGGCACCGGGCATGAGCACCTGGCCCTGCTGCTCGGCGCCGAGGGAGAGGGGCTCACGCCCGACGCGCTCGCCGCATCGGACAGCGTCGTGCAGATTCCGATGAAGCACGGCATCGACTCGCTCAACGTGGCCGCGGCGAGTGCCGTCGCGATGTGGGCGCTGTCCCAGTAGTCGAATGCCGCCTGCCTGCTGTTGTCGCACCGGCGGGCCTAGGCTGGGGTCATGAGCAATGAAGCTGTCATCGTGGACGTTCTGCGCACCCCGTCGGGCCGGGGCAAACCCGGGGGAGCTCTCGATGGTATTCATCCGGCCGACCTTCTGGCCACCGTGCTGCGCGAACTGGTCAGCCGCAACAACCTCGACCCGGCGCTCGTCGACGACGTGATCGGCGGCTGCGTCAGCCAGGTCGGCGAACAGAGCAACAACATCACCCGCACCGCTCTACTGAGCGCCGGGTTTCCCGACACCGTTCCCGGCACCACGATCGACCGGCAGTGCGGGTCCAGCCAGCAAGCTACCGCCTTCGCCGCCCAGGCCGTCATGAGCGGCAGTGCTGACGTCGTCATCGCCTGCGGCGTCGAGTCGATGAGTCGCGTTCCGCTCGGGTCATCGGCCAGCTCCCAAGACCCATTTGGCACGCTCATGCATGAGCGCTATCCCGACGAACTGGTGAACCAGGGCGTCTCCGCCGAGCTCATCAACCAAAAATGGAACCTCGGCCGCGACGCCCTCGACAACTACGCGGCCCGCTCCCACCGGCGCGCAGCAGCGACGGCCGAACGGGGAGATTTCTCCGGCGAAATCGTGACCGTCACCCGGCCGGACGGCAGCGTGGTCAGCGAGGACGAGACCATTCGCGCCGGCACGTCGCACGCCTCGCTGGTGGGCCTGCTGCCCGCCTTTCGTACCGATGCCCTCGCGGCCCGGTTTCCGAAGCTTGGCTGGCATGTCACGGCCGGCAACTCCTCGCCGCTGACCGACGGAGCCTCGGCGACCCTGATCATGAGCGCCAAGCGGGCCGACCAGCTCGGCCTCAACGCGCGCGCCCGGTTTCACAGTTTCACCGTGGTGGGAAGTGACCCGCTGCTCATGCTGACCGGCGTGATTCCGGCGACCCAGCGCATCCTCTCGCGGGCCGGCCTGAGTATCGACGACATCGACGCTTATGAGATCAACGAGGCCTTCGCAAGCGTGCCGCTGGCATGGCTGCACGAGCTTCACGCCGACCCCGATTGCCTCAACCCGCGTGGCGGCGCCATCGCCTTGGGCCACGCGCTCGGTTCCTCGGGTACCCGCCTGCTGGGGACCCTGCTCAATCACCTCGAAATGACCGGTGGTCGATGGGGCCTGCAGGCCATGTGCGAGGGCGGCGGCATGGCCAACGCCACCCTGATCGAGAGGCTCTGATGCACGCCGTCAATGTGCTCAATAGCGGATGCTCCGCCCTCATCACCGGAGGCGCCTCCGGCCTCGGCCTGGCCTGCGTTCGCACCTTGCACGAAGCCGGGGCATCCGTGGTGTTGCTGGATCTGCCCGGTGCCCCCGGCGAGGAGATCGCCGCCTCCCTTGGCGACCGGGCCCGGTTCGTCGCCGGCGATGTGACGAGCGCCGGCGATGTGCAGACCGCCGTCGACGCCGCGGTGGCCCAGGGTCCGCTGCGCATCGTGGTCAATTGCGCCGGCATCGCGCCGGGCGCTCGCACGGTCGGCCGCGATGGGCCGCTGCCGCTCGAAGACTTCGAACGCGCCATTCGCATCAACCTCGTGGGTACGTTCAACGTCGTGCGACTGGCCGCCGCGGCGATGCAGCGCACCGAACCCGTCGGTGACCCGGACCGCCAGGGCGGCGCCGAACGCGGCGTCATCGTGAACACGGCATCGGTCGCCGCGTTTGACGGGCAGATCGGGCAGGCGGCCTACGCTGCCTCCAAGGGTGGCGTCGCCGCGATGACCCTTCCGCTGGCCCGCGAGTTCGCGCAAAGCCTGATTCGGGTCATGTCGATTGCGCCTGGAATCTTCGACACTCCCATGCTGCAGGGGCTGCCGCAGCCGGTGCGGGACTCCCTGGGCGCTCAGGTGCCGCACCCGTCCCGACTCGGCGACCCCGACGAATTCGCATTCCTGGTGCGGCATATCATCGAAAATCCCATGCTCAACGGAGAAACCATCCGTCTCGACGGGGCGATTCGGATGCAGCCGAAGTAGTCATTGGCGGCCTGGCCGCCCTCGCACATAGGCCTGCTGGTTTTCGGCGTTTCGCTCATGCACAAAGAGTGGGGTGATTCGGCGTATCTGATTGTCGGGATCGTCCCCGTTCTGCCACTCATCTTCGCCCTGTGGCGCAATGGGCGTCTGCCGGCTGACGCCTGATCAGGCCGTCCCGGAGCGGCTCGGCATCCGCTTTGAAAATTCTGGCGGCCCGCACGTTCCCGGGGTGCTTGCTGAGGGTGAGTTCGGGCAGAAAGACGATTCGGGCACTGGCCTCGGCGGCCAGGCGGATGCCCTCGGCCAGCTCAGCCTGCAGCGTCGCCTCGTCGGCGTGCCAGCGCTGCTGCACGAGGCCGACGCACAGTGGGAGGCGGTCGGGCGCCTGCACCCGCATGGACGAGGATGGGCACGACGGGGCCGTAATCAGACGCATGTTGTTCCCCAGAGATTCTGAGCGATCAACTACCGATTTCACACTAGAGGGCGCCGCTACTTCGCCACGCCGCTACTCCGCCGCGTGTGCCTCGAGGAACGCGTACACCTCGGAGTCGTCAACGCCTGGAAAAGTTCCGGACGGCAACGGTGACAACACGTGCGCGTGCAGCCGGGCGCTCGGCCAGGCCCGTCCAGCCCAGCGGGCGGCGGCATCGGAATCGGGCCGACGGCAGCATGACTCGTCTGGGCAGCGCGATACCGTGCGCTGCGTGGTCTCCCGCCCGCGAAACCACTTGGCCTGCGCAAACGGAACGCCGACGCTGATCGAGAACTCGCCGGCATCCGTTGACCCGGTCTGCGTCGCCGACCAGTACGTGCCGGCCGGGGTGTCGGTGTATTGGTAGAACTCGGTGGTGCGGTTGGTGTGGGTGAAGGCGCTGCGGGCGCTCCATTGCTTGCAGACGTACTGGCCTTCGATCGACCCGGTGACGTCCACCGGAAACGGCAGGTCGTCGTTCTCGTACCCCTTTTGCAGGGCGCCGTCGCCGTTGACCCGCAGAAAATGCAGCGTCATGTCGAGGTGGGATGTGGCGAGGTTGGTCAATCGCAACGCCGCCGCCTCATGGGTCACGCCGAAGGCGTCGCGAAAGTCTTCCACGGCCAACTCCCGCTCCTGCTTGGCATGTGCAAGAAAGGCAACGGACGCTTCGCGCGGCATCAAACACGCCGCCGCGAAGTAGTTGATCTCGAGTCGCTGCCAGAGGAACTCGGCGTAGCTGACGGGCCGTTCGTGCCCGAGCAGCCGGTGACCCATCGCCTGCAACGCCATCGAACGCAGGCCGTGCCCGCCGGGAATCGAGGCCGGCGGCAGGTAGATGCGACCGTTGGCGAGGTCGGTGACCGACCGGGTGGAGCCCGGCAGGTCATTGACATAGATCAGGCTGAAGCCGAGCTGATCGGCCATGACACTGACCTCGCGGTGGGTGAGGGCGCCCGAGGTATGCCCGCTGGCGCGCACCCGCTCCTCCACGAGCTCCTCGATCTCGGGCATGTAGTTGCCCTGCTCGCGCATCCGTTCGCGCAATTCGGTGTTCGCGCGGCGCGCCTCCTCCGGCGTCGCGATGGCTTCGCTGGCCCGGCGCGACAGCTCCCGGTGCAGGCCGAGAAGCGACTCGATGGCCGGCAGCGGCATCCCCTTCGTGACTTTGACCATTGGCAGTCCCAGCGCCCCGTAAAGCGGATTCTTCTGGGCCCGATCCAGTTCGATCTCCAGCGCCGCACGGTTATTGGGCGCTTCCCGGCGCAGCAGCTCGGCCAGATCGACCGACAACGCGGTCGCGAGGTCCTGCAGGGTCGACAGTTTCGGTTCGCGGCGGCCATTCTCGATCAGGGACAGCTGGCTGCCGGCGAGGCGGACCCGCTCACCGAGCTGGTCGAGCGTCAGACCGCGCTCGCCGCGAAAATGGCGGATGCGATGGCCGAGGGTGATCAGATCGGAACCTTGAGGCGACATTCCTTAACGATATCTAAAGAATGACGATTCTTAACTCGCAATATCGCGGTTTCTCATTGGGAGGAAGGCCACTCTGAAGTTGTGGCCAAAATTCTGGCCGTACGCAGCGTCATTCACGCAACGCAGCCCGGCGTTCCACAACTTTGCACCTACCCGAGCAGTACAGAAAGGCCAGACGATGACCCTCACCCATTCCCGCCAGAGCACCGGGGACGCCGACCCGAGTCGCACGGGTAGCACCGACCCCAACCTGCAAGCCTGGGTCGACGAGATTGCGCGCCTGACCGAACCCGACGCGATCGTCTGGTGCGACGGCTCCAAGCGCGAGGCCAATGACCTGTCCAAACTGCTCGTCGCCTCCGGCCAACTCATCCGGCTGAACCCGGAATGGCGCCCCAACAGCTTTCTTGCTCGCACCAATCCGAAGGACGTCGCCCGCGTCGAGAACCGCACCTTCATCTGCTCCAACGATGAAGCGGATGCCGGCCCCACCAACAACTGGGCCGAACCGTCCGCCATGCGCGCCGAACTGCGCGGGGTCTTCGCCGGCTGCATGCGCGGTCGCACCATGTACATCGTGCCGTTCTCGATGGGCCCGCTTGGCGGGCCTATCTCGCAGCTCGGCGTCGAGATCACCGACTCTCCCTACGTCGTCCTCAACATGGGCATCATGACGCGCATGGGTGAGACCGTGCTGACCATGATCGAAGCCGGCGAACCGTGGGTGCACACCGTGCACAGCGTCGGCTACCCGCTGATCGACCAGTCGGGCATCACTCGCCCCGAGGTGGAGTGGCCCTGCAACGACGACAAATACATCGTGCAGTTTCCTGACACCCGGGAGGTCTGGTCCTACGGTTCCGGCTACGGCGGAAACGCCCTGCTGTCGAAGAAGTCCTTCGCTCTGCGCATCGCGTCGGTCATGGGCCGAGACGAGGGCTGGCTCGCCGAGCACATGCTGCTCATCAAGCTGATCTCCCCCGAGGGCGGCGTGTTCCACATGGCGGCCGCGTTCCCATCGGCCTGCGGCAAGACGAACCTGTCGATGTTGCGCCCGACCATCCCCGGTTGGAAGGTCGAGACCATCGGCGACGACATCGCCTGGCTGCGCCAGGGCGAAGACGGTCGCCTGTGGGCGATCAATCCAGAGGCCGGCTTCTTCGGCGTCGCCCCCGGCACCGGTGAAACCACCAACCCGACCGCCGTCTCCACCATGTGGGGCAACACCATCTTCACCAACGTCGCTTTGCGCGACGATGGCGACGTCTGGTGGGAAGGCCTCACCGACAAGGCTCCCGACCACCTGATCGACTGGCAGGGCAAGGACTGGACGCCCGATTCCGGCCGCACCGCCGCCCACCCGAACTCTCGCTTCACCGTTGCGGCCGCCCAGTGCCCATCGATCGCCGACGACTGGGAAGCCGCCGGTGGCGTACCGATCGACGCCATCGTGTTCGGTGGCCGCCGGGCGACGAACGTTCCGCTGGTTGCGCAGGCGCGCAGCTGGAAACACGGCGTGTTCATGGGAGCCACCATTTCGTCTGAGAAGACCGCAGCCGCTGACGGCATCGTTGGCGAGCTGCGCCGCGACCCGTTCGCCATGCTCCCGTTCTGTGGCTACAACATGGCCGACTACTGGGGCCACTGGCTCAAGGTCGGCAAGGAACTCGGCACCAACGCCCCGGCAATCTTCCAGGTCAACTGGTTCCGCAAGGGCCCGGACGGCGCTTTCATCTGGCCCGGTTTCGGCGAGAACTCGCGGGTACTCGAATGGATGATTCGCCGCATCCAAGGCACCGCCGACGCCATCGATACCCCGATCGGCCTGCTTCCGGCCGAGGACGGCCTGAATCTTGACGGTCTCGACCTGTCGAAGGAAGCCGTCGACCAGTTGTTCGCGATCGACCAGAACAGCTGGCTCGCCGAGTGTGACCTGACCGAGGAATACTTCGACAAGTTCGGTGACAAGGTTCCGCCGGCGCTCCGGGCCGAGCTCGCGAGCGTGCGGTACCACCTGAAGGACTAGTTTCTGCAGCAGAAACAGCCCTGTCGCCTCGCGCGGCAGGGCTGTTTCGTGCTTTCAGTCCGACTCCGGTAGCTGAGACAAGCCGATACCGGTTTGAAGCATCCTGACGGCGCGGCTGGCTAGACCAGAAGCTGGTGCTTGGCGAGATCCCGGTACAGGGGCGTCGAGACGACGAGTTCGGAGTGCGTGCCGACGCCGACGACCTGGCCATGATCGAGCACCACGATCTGGTCGCTGTCGACGACGGTCGACAAACGGTGCGCGATGACGATGAGCGTGCGGTCGGCCGCAACGGCATCGATGGCCTCCCGCATCATCTGCTCATTTTTACCGTCGAGGCTCGACGTCGACTCGTCGAGTAACAGAATCGGTGGCGCCGCGAGCAGCGCCCGCGCGATGGCGAGTCGCTGGCGTTCGCCACCGGAGAGCTTGACTCCCGATTCCCCGACCGCGGCGCCGAGCCCCGCCGGGTCGCGCTCGAGCACCTCACCGAGATTGACGGCGTGAAGCACGGCGATGCACTCGTCATCGGTGGCGTCGGGAGTTGCCAGAGTGAGGTTGTCCCGCAGCGATCCGGCGAGTACCGGGGCGTCCTGTTCCACATAGCCGATCTGGGCGCGCAGCGCGGTGCGGTCCAGCGAGCGGATGTCCAGCCCGCCGAGTCGCACGGTGCCATCCGTGACGTCGTAGAACCGCTCGATCAGGGCGAGAATCGTGCTTTTGCCGGCGCCGCTGGGCCCGACGAGCGCCGTGCGCAGGCCGCGCGGTGCGTTGAACGAGACTCCCGTGAGCACGGGACGGGGTTTTGTGGAGGCGGGAGCATCGGTCGGGGATGCCGGGACTGCGTCATCGGGGGCAACGGCAGGGCCAACCAGACCGGCGGCATCTGTGGCCTCGGTGCTGCCCGGGTCGGACTCAACCGGGGCGACCGAGTAGCCGAAGTGCACATTCTCGAAGCTGATTGCAGCGGCCTCGGGGCGTACCTTTTCGTTCGCGGCACCAACGGTCATCGCGAGCGGGGCGATGTCGCGATCGAACTGGTCCTCAGCGGGCAGATCGATGATTTCCTGGATGCGGCCCAGCGCGCCGAGCGCGGAATTGACCGAGGTGATCGCGCCGAAGAACTGCCCGAGCGGCATGATCATCATGAAGAGAAAGAGAATGAACGCGACCAGGTCGGCAATGGTGATGGCGTCGCTGGCGACGCGAAAACCACCGACGCCGAGCACGACGAGGAACGACACCTGCAGGGCAATCCCGGCGATCGGTACGACGAGGGCGCTGATCTTGGCGACCTTGATACCCATGCGCCAGGCACCGCGGGCGTCCTCGTCGATCACGGCGACTTCACGTTCGGTTGCATTGGCGGCACGAACAGTGCGGATGGCGCTGATCGCCCGTTCGACGCTGGCCGCAAGGTCACCGACCTTGACCTGGGCTGCCGTGCTCGCAGTGCGGATGCGACGCGACAGCAGGATGACGGTGACCACCGATACCGCGATGACGAGCACGGTCAGTCCGAGCAGCACCGGGTCGATGATGAGCATTGCCACGAGTGCACCGATGAAAGTGAGTGATCCGCCGATAGCTTCGACCAGGCCCTGGGTGAGCACCGCGCGCAGCAGGGTGGTGTCGCTGCCGACGCGGGAGACGAGGTCTCCGGTGCGACGCGCGTCGAACTCGCTGATCGGCAGGCGCAGCAGACGCCCGACCAGTTTGCGGCGGCTCGAAAGCACAACCCCCTCACCGGTGCGCTGCAACAGGTAGTGCTGGTAGCCGCTGATCAGGCCCGAAATGACCACGAGGGCGATCAATAGGCCGACGAGGGATCCGAGTGGATCGTTAGCCTGCACGATCGTGATGACCTGGCTGACGAGCAGAGGCTGGGCCAGGCTCGCGGCAGCGCCGAGCACGCTCAGTACGATGACGACGCTGAGCACCTTTTTGTGCTCGAACAGGTAGGGCAGCAACTGGCTGAACGTCGCCCTCGGCCCGCTGGGGGCGGGGCGGCCACGACGGCCGCGCGGCGGCTTCGCTGCGGTTGGCGAAGCGGGGGCAGCGGAGGTTTCGGGCGCACGGCTAGCGGTAGTCACTCGTAAATCTTAACCGTCCCGGATGCGAACCATCCCCACTGAAGCGGGGGCGGTCTAGGTTGGAACTGTGCCAGCGACTGTCATTGCCACCCAGAATCTCGTCAAGAGTTATCCGGTCAAAAACTCAAAGGATTTCGTCGCCGTCGACGGCATCAGTTTTGAGGTCGCGCCGGGGGAGTCCTTCGGGCTGCTCGGCCCCAATGGCGCGGGCAAGTCCACGACGATGCGCATGATCGGTGCGGTCTCCACCCGCACGAGCGGTGACCTCGACGTGCTCGGCCTCGACCCGAACCGCTATGGTCCCGAGATTCGCTCGCAGCTCGGCGTCGTGCCGCAGGAGAACAACCTCGACATGGAACTGAAGGTGCGCGAGAACCTGCTGGTCTACGGCCGTTACTTCGGGCTGCCACGCGCCCGCGTCGCCCGCCGCGCCGACGAACTGCTCGAATTCGCCCAGCTCGCCGACAAGGCCGGCGCCAAGGTCGATGACCTCTCTGGGGGCATGAAACGCCGCCTCACCATCGCCAGGGCCCTCATCAACGACCCGCGCATCTTGCTGCTCGACGAACCGACGACCGGCCTCGACCCGCAGGCGCGCCACATTCTGTGGGACCGTCTGTTCCGCCTGAAGGAGCAGGGCACGACGCTGCTTCTCACCACCCATTACATGGACGAGGCTGAACAACTCTGCGACCGCCTTGTCGTGGTCGACAAGGGTCGCATCATGGCCGAGGGCTCCCCGGCCGACCTCATTCGCCGCTATTCCTCCCGTGAAGTACTCGAAGTGCGCTTCGGTTCTACCCAGAACGCTGAGGTCGCCGGTCGCATCCAGAGCTACGGTGAGCGAGTTGACGTGCTGCCCGACCGCATTTTGGTCTACAGCGACAGCGGCGAAAACGAATTAGAGCGGATGACCGCTGCCGGCCTCCGCCCGATCACCAGCCTCGTACGCCGCTCCAGCCTGGAAGACGTATTCCTGCGGCTCACCGGCCGAAACCTGATCGAGTGAGCGGCCCAGTGGACGACATCAGCGACGAAATGCGCGCAGAGACGCGCGCGGCGGCCGTCGCAGCCGCGGCGCGCACCCGACGTTACGGCTCCTGGTATGTGGCCGAGCACCGGTTTCGGGTCATGCGGTCGTATGCCCAGACCGTGCTCTTCACCGCCGTCGGCAGCCCGCTCGTCTACCTGTACGCGATGGGCGTGGGCCTGGCCAGCCTCGTGGACGGCAATCTCGGGGATGACGCCATCGATGGGGTGAGCTACCTCGCCTTTCTGGCGCCGGCGCTGCTGGCAAGCAGCGCGATCGCCGTAGCCTCCGAGGAGTTCACCTACCCGATCATGCTCGGCTTCAAGTGGAACCCTACCTTTTTCGGTATGAATGCGAGCTCCATCCAGCCCGGCCAGATCATCAACGGCCTCGTCATCTCGGTCGCGGCACGCATGCTCGTCACCTGCACTATTTTCTACGTCTTCATGCTCGCCTTCGGGGCGGTGCCCGGCCGGCTCGGGTTCGTCGCCGTGCCGGTGGCGCTTGTGACCGGGCTGGCCTTCGGCGTGCTTGTGATGGCCTACACGGCCACCCTGAAGGACGACACCGGACAGCTGGCCATGGTGCAACGCTTCGTGATTTTGCCGATGACCCTGTTTTCGGGCACGTTCTTTCCGCTCGACGTGCTGCCGCCGTATCTGCAGTGGATCGGCTGGATCTCCCCGCTCTGGCACGGCACGGAGCTTTCTCGCGTCTTTGCTTACGGCCTGCCGGAGCCGATCTGGCTCAGCCTGGTGCACGTGCTTTATCTGGCCGCCCTGCTGGCCATCGGCTGGGTCTGGGCCCGCCGCCTCGCGACCAGACGGCTGAACAAATGACCGGGCCGCAGCTCTCTCCATCGACCGTAGCGGTGTCCGCTGCCTCGCCGCGCCGGTTTGGCAGTCTGTATGCCGGCAACGCGCGCAGCGTGATGGCGCGCGGCTGGCGGGCCACACGCAGCACCAACTCGCTCGTGGTGCTCAGCGGATTCGTCGAGCCCATCTTCTACCTGCTGTCGATGGGCCTCGGCCTCGGAGCCCTGATCGGCCAGGTGCAGACCGCTGACGGCACTCAGATGCCCTACGCGGCGTTCATCGCCCCGGCCCTGCTCGCCGTCGCCGCGATGAACGGCGCGATCTACGACTCGACCTGGAACGTGTTCTTCAAGATGCAGTTCGCCAAGCTCTACGAGGGCATGCTGTCCACATCGCTTGGCCCGCTCGACGTGGCGCTTGGCGAGATCTCGCTCGCCCTGCTGCGCGGGCTGCTTTACGCGACCGGATTCCTGCTCGTGATGCAGGTGCTCGGGCTCAACTTGTCTTGGTGGGCGCTTCTGGCCCTGCCGGCGGTCTTGCTCATCGCGTTCGGCTTCGCGAGCATCGGGATGGCGGTGACGAGCTACATGAAGACCTTCCAGCAGATGGACTGGATCAACTTTGTGCTGCTGCCGATGTTTCTGTTCTCGGCCACGTTCTACCCGCTCAGCGTCTACCCGCAGGGCATCCAGTACGTGATCCAGGCGCTGCCGCTCTGGCACGGTGTCGAGCTCGTTCGTGGCCTGACTACCGGGCAGATCGACCCCGGAATGCTCTGGCACGTGCTGTACTACGCCGTGATGATCGTGATCGGCCTGGTCTTCGCCACTCGCCGCCTCAAGGCCCTCTTCTTGAACTGAAGAAACGCACCCCCTCCTCGCAATCGCGAGAGGGGGTGCGGATGCTGTGCGGCGACAACCTAGCGGTGCAGGTCGAGGTCCTTCGTTTCGCGGCTGAGGACCAGCGCGATCAGGGTGATGACAGCCATGACCGAGAGATAGATACCGACCCAGAACGGGCTTCCCGCACCGAGGGTCCACAGCCAGATGGCGATGAATGGGGCGACGGCTGCGCCGAGAATTGAACTCATGTTGTAGGCGAAGGCTGAGCCGGTGTAACGCACGCTGGTCGGGAACAGCTCGGGCAGCAGCGCGCCCATCGGGCCGAAGGTCATGCCCATGAGCGAGAAGCCGACGATAAGGAACAGCATCACGCCGGGAAAGCCCGCGCCGAGCAGTGGTACGAACAAGAGGCCGAACACGATGATGAACAACGTCACGATGATGAGCGTCTTACGTCGTCCGTGCTTGTCTGCCCAGGGTCCAGAGGCCAGCGTGAAGATTCCGAAGAACACCACGCCGAGAATCATCATGAGAATGAAGTTGTTGTAGCTGAATCCCAGGCCGGGAACCGGGGCATCCGTTGCGGCCCGGCCGTAGCCGAGCGTGAACGTGGTCATCAGGTAGAACAATACGTAGGTCGCGAGCATGATGAACGTGCCAAGGATCAGTTCGCGCCAGTTGGACTTGAACACCGCCGCGAGCGGCAGCTTCTCGACCCGGTCTGCCTGGACGACCTTGGTGAAGACCTCACTCTCTACCAGGCGCAGCCGCACCCAGAGTCCGATGATGACCATAACGGCCGAGAATAGAAACGGGATGCGCCAGGCCCATTCGAGGAATGCCTCGGACGGACGGGTCGGGTCGGTCGACGGCAGGGCGAGGGCAAGGCCGAGGAACAGGCCGTTGGCGATGATGAAGCCGAGCGGCGCGCCAACCTGCGGGAAGGTGCCGTACCAGGCGCGCTTGCCTGCCGGTGCGTTCTCGGTCGCGACGAGTGCTGCGCCGCTCCACTCGCCGCCGAGGGCGAAGCCCTGGGCGAGACGCAGGAGGACGAGCATGAACGGCGCCCACCAGCCGATCATGTCGTAGGTCGGCAGCAGGCCGATCAGGAAGGTCGCGATGCCCATCGTGAGCAACGCGCCGACCAGGGTGGCCTTGCGTCCCTTACGGTCACCGAAGTGACCGAAGAACAGCGCCCCAATCGGGCGGGCGACCATGGCGGCGCCGAACACGGCGAAAGAGGCGAGCAGCGCGGTGGTCTCGTTGCCCGTCGGAAAGAACAGGTGCGGAAAAACGAGCACGGCCGCGGTCGCGTAGACGTAGAAATCGTAGAACTCGATGGTCGTGCCGATGAGGCTCGCCATGATGACGCGGCTCTTCGGGTTGAGAGGCGTGGTCGGCGTCGAAACTGGCGCTGTGGATGTTGACATGGGGGTGAAACGCTCCGGAAGGTGGCTGGGCGCCAACGAAACCCGCAAGTCGATCTGACTTCCCGCGGAAGCGTTTACGCACGAATAGTGGTGTGACCTCGTGTAGAGGTCACATCGCAGTTTACCCCCGGGGGCTATCGCCTCGAAGACCCGTTACTTCCAGAGCACCGCGATCACGACGTTGGCGAAGGTCAGGGCGCCGATGGCCCACAGTACGAGGGACGACACGGTCGGCTTCTTGCGATTCACGATCACGAGCACGGTGATAACGATGAGCACAAGCAGCTTGATGCCGATTTTGGTGTTGTCGATATAGCCGAGCGAGCCCATCTCGATGACGCCGACGAGCAGCAAACCGGTGACCAGTTGGGTCAATGCACCGTGAAACATCGCGGTGACAATCGTGCCCTTGCCGGCAATGATCGGCTTGATCTGCACGAGGAAGCCACCAAGCAGTGAGGCCAAACCGACGAAGTGCAGAATAAGCAGAATGTTGCGTAGAAGGTCCATGCGTTCAGCCTAGGCACTCAAACGCGCCCCCAGTTACCCGATGTGCCCGCGTAACTCCTGCAGCACCAGCGCGGTGGCCAGAGCGGCGGATGCCGCCTCCGCGCCCTTGTCTTCCTTCGAACCGGGTAGTCCCGCCCGGTCGAGGCCCTGTTGCTCGTCGTCCAGGGTCAGCACCCCAAATCCAACCGGTTTGCCGGTATCGAGCGCGACGCGGGTGAGGCCATCCGTTGCCGCATTCGACACGAAGTCGAAGTGGGGAGTGCCGCCGCGAATGATCACACCGAGGGCGATGACAGCATCAGCACCGCTGTCCAGGGCGACCTTGCAGGTGACGGGCAGCTCGAAGCTGCCCGGTACCCGCACGAGTGAGAACTCAGCGTTGCTCGCTTCGAGTACCCGGGTGGCACCGGCGATGAGACCGTCGGTGATCACGTCGTGCCAAAGACCTGCCACGATGACCACCCGCAGGCCTGCCGCGTCAACTGAGATTGTGGGTCCTGTTCCAGCCATTAGGCGATTCCATTCATAATTTCGATGTTGGAGATATGGTGCCCCATGCGGTCACGTTTGGTGGCAACGTACTTTTCGTTGAACTCCCCGATGCCGACGATAAGCGGTACACGCTCGGTCACGGCAATGCCGTGCAGCTCGAGCTGGCGCACTTTTTCGGGATTGTTGGTCAGCAGCCGTACCTCGCGCAATCCCAGATCGTGCAGAATGCCCGTGGCCGCGCCATAGTCGCGGCTGTCACCGGGCAGACCCAGCGCTAGATTCGCATCCAGGGTGTCCAGGCCGTCTTCCTGCAGCGCATACGCCCGCAGCTTGTTGATGAGGCCGATGCCGCGCCCTTCCTGGCCGCGCAGGTAGACGACCACGCCGCCCTCCGCCTGGATGATGTCGAGCGAAGCGCTCAGCTGCGGTCCGCACTCACACTTGAGCGAGCCGAACGCTTCGCCGGTGAGGCACTCGGAGTGCACCCGCACGATGGCGCCGTCGACCGGCGTGCCCGCCACGAGAGCGACGTGGTCAGCACCGGTCGAGCGGTCCCGGTAGGCGCGTATCCGAAAAGTTCCGTGCCGGGTGGGCACCGTGGTCTCCACCTCGAAGTCGACCCGTGGCGCCTCGGTGAGCGGGGCGATTGTCGGTAGGGGTTCATTCGGGTGGAACTCATTGAGGTAGCTGATCAGGTCTTTGATCGTGATGACGAGCAGGCCCTCGCGCTCACCGAGTTCGAGCAGGCCGGGGAGGCGCATCATCTCACCGTCTTCGCCGACGATCTCGGCGATGGCCGCGACTGGAACCAGACCGGCCAGTTTCATCAGATCGACACCGGCTTCGGTATGGCCGCCACGCTCCCTCACACCGCCGTCTCTGGCGCGCAGGGGCAGGATGTGGCCGGGGCGGTGCAGGCTCGCCGGTGCCGACGCGGGGTCGGCGAGCACACGCAGGGTGTGGGCTCGGTCGGCAGCGCTGATCCCGGTCGACAGCCGGTCGGCGGCGTCGACGCTTACCGTGTAATTGGTGCCGAGCGGATCTTCGTTGTTCACGACCATCACCGGCAGATCGAGCTGGTCGGCGAGCTCGTTGGTCATCGGGGCACAGATGAAACCGGAGGAGTAGCGCACGGTCCAGGCGATCCATTCCTGGGTGGCGAGCTGGGCCGAGATGATGACGTCGCCCTCGTTTTCGCGGCCCTCGTCGTCGGCGACGATGACCGGTCGGCCGAGGCGTAGGGCGTCCAGTGCGGCAGGAATGTCGGCGAGGTTCATGATGCGCTCCTTGGTGCGGTTGCGTGCTGGGGTTCTGGGGTTTTTGCGGCGGCGCTGAGGGCCAGCATTCGCTCAACGTGACGGGCCAGAATGTCGGTCTCGATGTTGACCTGATCGCCGACCCGGCGCTCGCCGAGCGTTGTCGCGGCGAGGGTTTCGGGGATGAGGGACACCTCGAACCACTGGGTCGCGTCGGTGGCCGGGCTGATGTTGCTCACCGTCAGGGAGACGCCGTCGATTGCGATCGAGCCCTTGTCGACGACGAGTTTGGCAAGCTGGAGGCTGACGCTGAATCGCAGCACTCGCCAGGCTTCGCCCGGAGTGACGGCGAGCACGGTGCTCGTGCCGTCGATGTGGCCCTGCACGATGTGACCGCCGAGGCGCCCGCCGACGAGCGCTGCGCGTTCGAGGTTGACCGGGGAACCGACGCGGGCCTCGGACAGTGTCGACATGTGCAGGGTCTGCGCCATCACGTCGGCGGTGAAAGTCGAGGCGGTGCGCTCGACCACGGTGAGGCAGACCCCCGAGACGGCGATCGAGTCGCCGTGACCGGCGCCATCGACCACGAGCGGGCCGTGGATGGTGAAGCGGGCAGCATCCACTGTGGTCTCGATGCGCGCAATCTGGCCGAGTTCCTCGATTATTCCGGTGAACATGGGGTTCCTTAGGTAGTGAGGGGTCTGGCGACGATGAGAACATCGTCGCCAATCCGGTTGAGGGAATGGATGGAGAGACGGCGCTGCTCGCCGATGGTGGTCACGCCGAAGTCGCCGAGAGCGAGCTGGGGGCCACCGAGGAGCGTTGGTGCGAGGTAGACGAGGTACTCGTCGACCAGCCCGGCGGCGACGAACGCGCTCGCCACGGTGGGCCCGCCCTCGATGAACACGGTGCGCACAGCCCGCTTGTGTAGGTCGGCCACCAGGCCAGGCAGGTCGAGGCCGTCGAAAAGTAGTGGCGGGTGCGGGTGTGCGTAGACCGCAGCGGATGCCGGCAGCGCTCGGCGTCCAACGACCACGGGAATGGGCTGTCGGGCGAGGAGGTCGCCGGCGAGGTCGCGGGCGGTCAGCGCCGGGTCGTCGGCGAGCACGGTGCCGGTGCCGACCAGGATCGTGTCGCTGGCGGCGCGACGCCGGTGCACGTCGAGCCGCGCTGCCGCTCCCGTGATCCAACGGCTGGAGCCGTCGGCAGCGGCCGCGCGACCGTCGAGGCTGGAGGCCCACTTCAGCGTGATGAAGGGCCGGCCGAGGCGGGCGGCGACAAGCCAGTCGCCGAGAAGGGCTTCCCCGTCAGTGGCGAGCAGGCCGCCCTCCACCTTGATGCCGGCCGTGCGCAGCCGCGTGGCACCGCCGCAGGAGTGCTCGCCCGGGTCGGTTACGGAATAGACGACGCGGTCGACGCCGGCGTCGATCAGAGCGACCGCGCACGGACCGGTCCGGCCGACATGGTTGCACGGTTCGAGCGTGACGACGACGGTGCTGCCGCGGGACAGGCCGGGGGCGAGATGGGAGAGCGCGTCGACCTCGGCGTGCTGGCTGCCGGCACCGCGATGCCACCCCTCGGCGAGGGTGTCGCCGTTGGCGCTCAGGATGACGCAGCCGACCCGTGGGTTCACGCCGGTGGCCGGACCGCGGGCGGCGAGTTCGAGGGCGCGGCGCAGTGCGCTAGCCAGTACAGCGCTATCCAGGCCGACTGCCGCGTTGTTGGTCATCCCGCCCTCATCCGTATGGGACGAGCTCCGGGGGTATGGGGTGTGCAGCATGCACAAACCCGTCGGTCGACCATAGGGGCCAACCAACTCGTGCGCCTCCCGTCCGGACTTTGACCGTCGGTGCTGGAGTTTCACCAGCTCAACCGCTGGTCCCTCGATGGCGCTGGGGGACTAACGGGTCGCGGACTTTAACCGCCGGTTCGGAATTACACCGACCCCGGAGCACGTGTATTGCAAGTTCTTCTTCTAGTTATAGTGCAACAGCCTGCGTGACGTGTTATTCCCGGCGACAAGGGCTGTCACGATACCGACGTCAGGGGGCCTCGACCAACGCGCGGGCGGTGCTCTCATCGACGAATAGGTCGGTGATGAGCGACGCGGCGAGGGCGCCGCGCAGACTAGCGAGCTTGGAACGGCCAGCCACGACGCAGATGCGGCGCGGCGTGCGGCGCAGCACGGTGAAGTCCGGTCCGGTGGACCGCTCGTTCAAAGCGATACCGTCGGCCGAGCCGTCGGCGCGGTAGAACACTGTCGCCACATCGCCGACCACGCCGGCTGCGCCGAGTGCATCGAATTCGGCCTGTTCAAGGTAGCCGCCCGCGTAGACGCGGCTGACCACTCCAGAGAAAGGAGAACCGAGGCCGAATAATGCGATATCCATGATGGCCTGCATCTCAAGCAGGCGACTGACGCTGCGCTCCCGCCACAATGCGTGCTTGGTCGCCGGGTCGTCGAAAAAGGCGGGCACCGGAAACTGCTGCACGTGCGCGCCGAACGCCGTGCCGAAACGGCCGAGAATTTCGCTCGCGTAACCCAGGCCTGTGGTGCGCATGTTTCCGGCACCGTTCAACTGCACGATCTGGGAGTTGTGGGTCTGCTTCGGGGTGATGTGGCGGCTGATCACGTTCATGGTGGAACCCCAGGCGATGCCCATAGTCATGTTTGAGTCGAAGTATTGACCGAGAATCCGTGCAACCGAGAGGGCGACACGCTCGAGCCGATCGACGTCACTCGCGCTGTCCGGCACCGGAACGACGTGAGCGGTGATCTGAAATCGAGCCTCGATCTGCTGCTCGAGTTGACTCGGGGCATCCAGTGGAGACTTGATCTGAATATCGACCAGGCCGGTCTCGCGCGCGTGGCTGAGCAGGCGAGAGACCGAGGAACGGGAGGTGTGCAGCTCTTGGGCGATGGCATCCATCGTGAGGTCCTGAATGTAATACAGGTGCGCGGCGGTGAGGGCGTCGCGGCTGCGATCAGACTGTGCGGGATCGGTGTCGAAGATCACGGGGCTCCTTGCACGTATGTTCAATCCAGTTGAGAAATTGTGTCGGACTGTCAGACTACATCTATTCATACGGCTTGCCCCGTGCAGATTATCGGGCAATCCCCGAGACAAAGGTGACAACAATGTCGTTCCTCAACTCACAGACTTCGACCGCAATCGCCGATCGCCCGAGCGCCCAAGTGCTCATCATCGGTGCCGGTATCAACGGCATCGCAACCTTTCGTGATCTAGCCCTGCAGGGCGTCGACGTGGTCATCGTTGAGAAGAACGATTACGTCTCCGGCGCCTCGTCGGCCAGCTCGCACATGATTCACGGCGGCGTGCGCTATCTCGAAAATGGCGAGTTTCGCCTGGTCAAGGAGTCGGTCGAGGAACGCAACGGCCTGCTCAAGATCGCGCCGCACTACGTCAAGCCATTGCAGACGACCATCCCCATCTTCTCGACCTTTTCGGGTGTGATGGCCGCGCCGCTACGTTTCCTCACTCACAAGCAGGGCGCCAAGCACGTCGAGCGCGGCGCGATGCTCATCAAAATCGGCATGATGATCTACGACGCCTTCTCCCGTGACGGCGGATCGGTACCCCGCCACGAATTCAGGGGCCGCACCAAGGCACTCGCCGCCCTGCCGCTGCTGAACCCAGGCCTGAAGTACACGGCCACCTACTATGACGCCGCCATGCACGACCCCGAACGCCTCGCCCTCGACGTGCTGCGCGACGGCCTCGACGCCGGCCCGCACGCTCGCGCCGCCAACTATGTCGAAGCGGCCGGCATCACGGAAAACGGTGTACTGCTTCGCAACAGCATCACCGGCGAAGAATTCTCCTTTCGTGCAGACATCATCGTCAACACGAGCGGGCCGTGGACCGACCTGACCAATGACGCTCTCGGCCAGCCGAGCACTTTCATGGGCGGCACCAAGGGTTCCCACGTCGTGCTCGACAATCCGCAACTCCTCGCGGCGACGGGAGGCCGAGAGATCTTCTTCGAGCACGAAGACGGCCGTATCGTGTTGATCTACCCGCTCAAGGGCCGCGTTCTCGTCGGCACCACCGACCTCGAGCACGACATCACCCAGCCCATTCGCTGCACCGAAGACGAGATCGATTACTTCTTCGATCTGGTCGCGCACGTTTTTCCAACGGTACCGGTCGATCGTTCGCACATTGTGTTCCGCTTCGCCGGCGTGCGTCCGCTACCGCGACACGACGATGAAACACCGGGTTTCGTCTCCCGTGACTACCGCATCGAGTCCCGTCCGCTGCCCCGCACCGACGCCGCTGATGGCACCCTGCTCAGCCTGATCGGCGGTAAGTGGACCACCTTCCGCGCCCTCGCTGAGAACCTGAGCACGGACATCCTGAAACTGCTCGGCCTGCCGCGCACGGTTTCTACCGAGGGGCTCGCTATCGGTGGCGGCCGCGACTGGCCGGCAACGGATGCCGCCCGCCTGGTTTGGGTCACAGCCCACGGCGACGAGGTGGGTACCGATCGCGCCGCAGCCCTGCTCGCCCGCTACGGTACCAGAGCGAGCGAGGTCATCGACTTTCTCATCGATCCGGCCGGTCCAGCGGACGCCCCCCTCGTGCACGACACCGACTACACGCGGCGTGAAATCGAGTTCCTGGCCGGGTTCGAGGGCGTTGTGCGGCTGAGCGACGTGCTGTTGCGCCGCACCAGCATGGCCTTCGTCGGCGCCGTGACCACTCCTCTGATCGAGGAGATCGCCCGCGTTGTCGCCCCTGTTCTCGGCTGGAATGCCGCACGCCGCGCTGAAGAGATCGAGCTGGCTCGCGCCAACCTGATGGACGTGCACGGGGTCGACCTCGCCCCGGTCGCCGAAGCCGGTGTTCTGATCGACTGACCCACTCGGACTGACGATTATTGACAATCTGCACGAACGTGCACGAGAAACCTGCTCACTCCGGCCCGGTCACCGCTACGTTTTAGACATCACGCACGACAGCCGGACTCAACAACACTGTTGGGTGCGGTGAACAGCACTCCATCTGAAAGGTCAATGTGGACAATCTCGGTGTCGTCTTTATGTCAGAGGTCGTGGGAACGGCCATCCTCGTATTACTCGGCTGTGGTGTGGTGGCCAACGTCGCGCTCGCCAAGAACAAGGGCTTCGGCGGTGGCTTTCTCATGGTCACGATCGGCTGGGGCCTCGCGGTCTATGCCGGTGTGATCGCCGCGTACAACTCCGGTGCCCACCTGAACCCCGCCGTCACGCTCGGCCTTGTCGCGAGTGGGGTTGATACCTTCGGGTCCGGCGTTCCGGTCAATGTCGCCTCGACGCTCGCCTACATCGGCGCGCAGATGATCGGCGCTATTCTCGGCGCCGTCGTGGTCTGGCTCGCCTACAAGCCGCACTTCGATCAGGAGCCGGACGCGGCAAACAAACTCGGTGTCTTCGCGACCGGGCCAGCCATCCGCTCTTACGGGTGGAACCTCGTCACCGAGATCATCGGCACCTTCGTGCTCGTCTTCGTCGTCATCGGATTCGGCCGCAACGGCGATGCCGGCGGGCTCGCCGCGCTCGGCGCGCTCCCGGTGGCGCTGCTCGTGATCGCCATCGGCGCCTCGCTCGGTGGGCCGACCGGGTACGCTATCAACCCCGCACGTGACCTCGGTCCCCGCATCGCGCACTTCCTGCTGCCGATCAAGGGCAAGCGCGGCAGCGACTGGTCCTACTCGTGGGTTCCGGTTGTCGGTCCTATCATCGGCGGCGTGCTCGCCGGAGCATCATCGGGCGTGCTGCTGCCGGTTTTGGGCTAATCCTTCCGACGCAGTCCGCGGCATCCGCTTTCGTTATCGTTATCGTTTCAACACCGTATTTCTCACCTGGAACAACAAAGGAGTTACACATGGCCAAGTACGTTCTCGCCATCGACCAGGGGACCACGAGCTCCCGCGCGATCATCTTCGACAAGGCAGGGTCGATTATTTCGACCGGCCAGCTCGAGCACGAACAGATCCTGCCACAGGCTGGCTGGGTTGAGCATGACCCGAAGGAAATCTGGGACAACACCCGTGAGGCCATCGGGCAGGCGCTGTCGAAGGCGAATATCACCCGCCACGACATCGAAGCCGTCGGCATCACCAACCAGCGCGAAACCGCTGTCGTCTGGGACAAGACCACCGGCGTGCCCGTCTATAACGCCATCGTCTGGCAGGACACCCGTACCCAGCCGATCGTCGACCGGTTGGCAGCAGATGGCGGCGTCGATCGGTTCAAGTCGACCGTCGGCCTGCCGCTGGCCACCTACTTCTCCGGGACCAAGATCGTCTGGATCCTGGAAAACGTCGAGGGAGCACGCGCTAAAGCGGATGCCGGCGACCTTCTGTTCGGCACCACCGATTCCTGGGTGCTGTGGAACCTGACCGGCGGCACCGAGGGCGGCGTGCACGCAACCGACGTCACCAATGCGAGCCGCACCATGTTCATGGACCTCAAAACACTGCAGTGGGATGACGAGATTCTCAGCATTTTCAATGTGCCGAAGTCGATGTTGCCCGAGATCAAGTCGTCCTCAGAGGTGTATGGCACTGCCAGCGGACACAGCCTGCTGCGCGAGGTGCCGATAGCCGGCATCCTCGGCGACCAGCAGGCCGCGACCTTCGGCCAGGCTGCTTTCGACCAGGGCGAAGCGAAGAACACCTACGGCACCGGAAACTTTCTGATCTTCAACACCGGCACCGAGATCATCCACTCGAAGAACGGCCTGCTCACCACCGTGGGGTACAAGCTCGGCGATGCCCCGGTGCACTACGCGCTCGAGGGTTCGATCGCGGTGACCGGCTCGCTCGTGCAGTGGATGCGTGACCAGCTCGGCATCATCAAGGACGCCTCCGAGATCGAAGACCTCGCCAAGACGGTCGACGACAATGGCGGGGCCTACTTCGTGCCGGCCTTCTCCGGCCTGTTCGCGCCGTACTGGCGGTCGGACGCGCGCGGGGCGCTCGTGGGACTCACGCGCTACGTGAACAAGGGCCACATCGCCCGGGCGGCGCTCGAGGCCATCGCGTATCAGACGCGAGAGGTGCTCGACGCGGTCAACGCGGACTCCGGGGTGCCGCTGACCGAGCTCAAGGTCGACGGCGGTGCCACGGTCAACGACCTGCTCATGCAGTTCCAGGCCGACATCATCGGCGTGCCCGTCGTGCGCCCGGTCGTCGCCGAGACCACCGCGCTCGGCGCCGCCTACGCGGCCGGCCTCGCCGTGGGCTTCTGGAGCGACCTCGACGACCTGCGCTCCAACTGGCAGGAAGACGCACGCTGGGAGCCATCCATGGAGCCAAAGGAAGCTGCTCGTCTCCTGCGCAACTGGAAGAAGGCCGTCACGAAGACCCTCGATTGGGTCGACGAGGACGTGAAGTAGTTCACACCTCCCTCCCCGCCCGCCGCTTCCCCCTCCCGGGGCGCATAACTCCTGCAATCTGCCGCGTCAAATTTTTGGTGGTCCGTGTTTTGGCGGTCCGTAGACACAGCGAGTGCAATCTGCAGGAGTTATGCCTCGGTGACTGCCGGTGATCGGTGATCCGTGATCGGTCAACATGGCTCGATCGCCCTTCTGGGTGATCGTTGTCACTCCGGGATGGCCCAATCGCGTAACTCCTGCAATTTGGTCTCTCGGTCCGGCCGACCCGAGTGCTTCCGGGTTAGATTGCGGACGAGCACGGAGATTGCAGGAGTTATGCGCTTAGGCGAGAGGTACGACACGAAAGAGTAAGCACGGAAAAGTAAGCACGGAAGAGTTATGCACAGGCGGCTGGAAGCGCTGTCCCCAGATTGGTTGCGGGGAGGTCCTAGTGACTGGAAAATGACGACGATCGTCTGCATGAACCCATTTCTGATCTCCCTCGCTGGCCAGTGCCGCATCGTCAGCCGACAAGACCTATTGAACAGCGGCATGCGAGCCAAACACATCACGGCGGCAGTGCGTAGCAATACGCTCATCCGAGTCCGCCGCGATCACTACGCTCTGCCGGGAACCGATCGACACACGCTCGAGGCGGTTCGCATCGGCGGGCGCGAAGCCTGCGTTTCGGCGGCCCGGGAGATCGGCTTCTTTGCCTTCGACACGCAATTCACCCACGTGCATATCCCGCGGGAGGGCTCCCGCCTGCGCAGTCCCCAAAGTCGTCACGTTCCGCTGGCGGCCGCCCCGCGGGACGGCGTCGAGCTGCACTGGTGGCCGCTCATCGACAGAACTGATGGCACCGAGTACTGCGTCGGGCCCCGCGACGCCCTCGCCCAGATCATCCAGTGCCAGGAACCTCGCTTCGCTCTCGCGGCGCTCGACACAGCCCTGCACGAGCATAAGATTCGGGGAGCTGACCTCGATGAGATCTTCGCCCATGTCCCCGATAAGCATGGCGGGCTGCGGTCCCGCATCGATGCGCGAGTGGATGCCGGCCAGGAGTCCGTTCTACGCGACCTGTTCCGGTCCGCCGGGTACCGCTGTGACATTCAGGTGCACATCGACCGGGTCGGCCGCGTCGATGTCCTGGTTGAGGGCTGTGTAGTCGTTGAGGCGGACAGTCAGAGTCATCACAAAGCCTGGGAGGAGCACATTCGCGACCGCACCCGAGACCGGTTGCTGGCAACCCTCGGCTATGTGACGCTCCGCGTGCTGTATCAGGACATCATGTTCGATCCGGAGGGCGTGCTTCGGGCAATTCAGAAGCTCGTCGACATTTGCCGGTATGGGAGCCCCCGAGTCTTCACTGCCGCCCAAGCAACGGGAATCCGCGGCGCATAACTCCTGCAAATTTCGAATGACCCAAAATATAAGGCCCACAATTCGGGGCCTTATCGAGCGCAGGCTGCAATTTGCAGGAGTTATGCTCCCGGGTGGGCAGCAAACAGGCCCGGCAGGCTGGCGAGAGTGTCGATGCGGAGAACTCCGAGGCGTGCGGCATCGTCTGTGTCGCCAACGCCAACGCCAACGCCAACGCCAACGCCAACGCCAACGGCAACGCCAACGGCAACGCCTTCGGCAACGGCAACGCCTTCGGCAACGGCAACGCCTTCGGCAACGCCAACGCCAACGCCATCGGCGGCAGCGGATGCGCCGGCGCGGTCCAGCCAGACCCCCGTCAGCCCCGCAGCGGCCGCGCCCAGGGCATCCGTGCGCAGCCGATCTCCCACGTAAACCGCTTCCTCGACGGGCACGCCAAACAGCGCGCAGGCGTGCTCGAAGATGCGCGTGTCGGGCTTGGCAAAGCTGAGCGCGCCCGAGGCGATGACATGCTCGAACCGGTCAGCCAAGCCGACGCGACGAATCTTCTCGCCCTGAAAAACCGGGTCGCCATTCGTGATGAGGCCAAAGCGCACCGCGGGAATCACCTCGGCCAGCGCATCGAAGCAGGGGAGCGCATCGTCATGCAGCTGCCACCGGGACCGGTAGCTTTCGAAATATTCGTCAAACCACGCATCTGCTTCGGCGTCGGTCAGCACGATGCCGGACGAGGCCGTGAAATCCTGGGCGCGGGCGCGGCGCTGGCCGGCAAAGGTGAGAGTGCCCGCGAGGTAGGAGTGATAGTGCTCCTCCTCGAGCGCACTCCACAGCACCGTCGCCGCTTTCCGGTCGGCGGTCGCGAAGGCACCGCCGACCCGGTCGAGGTGGAGCAGAATACCGGCAGCGACCGCGTCCCGGTGAGCGAACAGGGTGTCGTCGAGGTCGAACAGTACGACGCGCGGCACGGTCATCGGGCGAGGGCCGCTGCTGGCCAGCCGGGCTGCCGGCTGCGGTCATCGCCGGCTGCGAGGTGGCCGTGCCAGGAGTCGGGGAAGGTTCCGTCCCGGTAGGCGGTGACGGATGGCCCCGTGCCGGAATATCGAAATCCCGACTTCCATGCCGCTCGGGCCGACGCGACGTTTCCGACCAGGCATTCCCAGTGCAACACGTCGATGATTCCTGCCGCGAACGCCCAATCGGCGACGAGCCGCTGAGCTTCGGGTATGAGGCCGCGGCCCCGGTACGGGGCGCCCAGCCAGAAGCCGATGGAGCCCACCCGGTGAACGGATGCGTCCGCCGCGACGGATTCCCCGCTCAAGCGCAGACAGATCACGCCCAGCAGGTCTGGGCCGGCAGGGTCCCGCAACGCCCAGGTATATTCCCGATCCGACATCCATCCGGAGGGGACATACTCAGCGAGGAAACCTTCGGCGTGCTCCAGATGGTAGGGCCACGGAACGGTCAGGTAGCGCTCAAAAAGCGGGTCCTGGCAGTACTCGAAGACCCGGTCAACGTCTCCGACGACGGGCGCATCAAGCAGTGCCAGCGGGGAGGAGAGCGAGAACGGCTGCATTAGCGAGGGGGGAGAAAACCGACGCGGTCGTAGACGGTGGCCAGGGTCTCATTGGCAACATCAGAGGCCCGGGCCGCGTTGGACGCGAGAACCCGGTCGAGCTCGGCCGGGTCATCCAGCAGCTCGGCCACGCGCTGGCGGATCGGGTCGAAGGTACCCAGAACCACCTCGACGAGCCCCTTTTTCAGGTCACCATACCCACGGCCAGCGTATTCGTTCTCGATCGACTCGATCGATTCGCCGGCGAGCACGGAGTAGATCGTGAGCAGGTTGGCCACACCCGGCTTGTTCTCGCGGTCGAAGATTACGCCGCCGTCGGCATCCGTCACGGCCCGCATGATCTTCTTCTTGGTGACGCCGGGCTCATCGAGCAGCCAGATGATACCGGCATGCGACTCGGCGGACTTCGACATTTTCGACGTGGGATTCTGCAGGTCGTAGATCTTCGCGGTCTCCTTCACGATCGCCACTTCGGGAATCGTGAAGGTGTCGCCGAAGCGTGAGTTGAAGCGCAGGGCGAGGTCGCGGGTGAGTTCCACGTGCTGGCGCTGGTCTTCCCCGACCGGCACCACCTCGGTTTGGTACAGCAAGATATCCGCCGCCATCAGCGTCGGGTAGGCGAACAGGCCAACCGACGTAGCGTCGGCGCCGTGCCGCACGGACTTGTCCTTGAACTGCGTCATGCGACTCGCCTCACCGAACCCGGTGATGGTGTTGAGCACCCAGGCCAGCTGGGCGTGCGCGGCGACGTGCGACTGCACGTACAGCGTTGACGCCGACGGGTCGATACCGGCCGCAATGTACTGCGCCGCCGTGCCACGCGTGTTCTCGCGTAGCTTGGCCGGCTCCTGGGCGACGGTGATGGCGTGCAGGTCGACGATGGAGAAGAACGCGTCGTGCGTCTGCTGCAGCGACTTCCAGTTCAAAAGCGCGCCGATGTAGTTGCCGATCTGCAGGGACTCGGCCGAGGGCTGCATACCCGAATACAGGCGGGGTTTGGTCATGAGTGTGCTTCCTTCGCGAGGTCATAGTCGACCACGACGGGGGAGTGGTCGCTCCAGCGCTGGTCGTACGCAGCGGCCCGGTCGACCGCATAATTCAGAACGGATGCCGCCAGCTTCGGGCTGGCCAGATGGTAATCCAGGCGCCACCCGGTATCGGTATCGAAAGCCTGCCCGCGCTGCGACCACCAGGTGTACGGTCCTTCAACCTCGCCGGCCCACTTACGGCCGACGTCCACCCAGCCGAGTCCCGCCCCCGTGTTGTACTCCGGCTCGCCTTCGCCGCCGAGGATACGGTCGAAATACTCACGCTCCTCCGGCAGAAATCCCGCGTGCTTCTTGTTGCCGCGCCAGTTCTTGATGTCGAGCGTGCGATGGCCCACGTTGAGGTCGCCGAGCACGAGCGCGAGCGGGCTGTGCTCGGTCAGTTCGGGCATCCGGGCAATCATGGCATCGAGAAATTTATACTTCTCGATCTGCTTCGGGGTGTCGGTCTCGCCGGAGTGCACGTAGGTGCTCACGACGGTGACGATCTGTCCGTTGACCTCGTAGTCCGCCTCGAGCCAGCGGCCGGCGCTGTCGAATTCTTCAGCGCCGAGAGCGACGCGATGAATGGATGCCGTGGCCCGGCTCGCCAGGGCGACACCGGCCCGGCCCTTGGCGGTGGCGGCGTCGTGCAGAATATTCCAGTCCGGCCCCAGCAGACCCTCGAGGTCTTCGGTCGAGGCGCGCACCTCCTGGATGGCCAGAATGTCCACGTCGCGCTTGTTCAGCCAGTCGCCCATTCCCTTGCGGTACGCGGCTCGTACCCCGTTTGTGTTGATGCTGGCAATGCGGAGCGGTTTGGCAGAAGACATGGGTCAAGTCTAGTTAGCGCGCATCTGCCGAATCGGCCAGGGCGCACTCCGCCACCCGCGCTTTCGCCGCCTTCAGGCGGCGGCCGGCGGCCCACCGGGCATACCACGGCGACGTATCGAGGCCGGCCTGGGCTGCTGTGAGCTCGGCCTGCGCGGTCAATCGGAGGGCGTCCCGCATCCGTTTCTCGTGCCGGTTGGCAGCCTCGTCGGCGCTGAGTGTGTGCGGCGGAATGCCCGCGTCGGCCATGCCGACCGCGATCCACGAGGCCGCGATGAGTGTCACGGAACTCACGAGGTTGAACCAGACCAGCAGACCGATGATCACGGCGAAGGTTGCCAGCAGTGGGTTGCGGCTGGCGCCACCGAGGAGCACTCCACCGAGAATTTTCAATAGTCCGAGGGCGACACCGCCGAGCAGTGCCCCGGCGAACAGCCGTCGCACCGGAATACGCACCCGTGACAGCACCCGGAACAGGCCGGCGAGGGTGAGCGTGTCGATGACGAGTACGACGGCCAGGCCGATGCCGCGAGCAGACGCCTCGTAGAAGAACGAATCCTGCGCAATCTGAAAGAGGCGAAACAGGGCGCCGAGCAGCGCGGTGCTCGCGAGGGAGACGAGCGCTGACACGACCAGGGCGAGCCCGAAGATCAGCCCCAGGCCGAGCTCGCGCAGCTTGACCCAGATGAAGAATGTGGTTTGTGGGGGCATCCCGAAGACGGTGCGCACCGCCTGTGCGGTGGTCGAGAGCCAGCCGAGGGCGGTCAGGAGCAATCCCGCCAGGGCAATGGCGCCGGTCCAGGTGAGTACGCCGGTGGTGGCGAGTACCTTCGGATCGATGATGGCGTCGGTGCCGATCAGGCCCGGAACCGACTGGTTGATGATCGCGTACAAAGCGTTCAGCAGTCCCTGATTCGCGGTAAGAAACAGGCCGGCGATGGAGAACCCTACCCAGACTGCCGCAAAGATGGCGAAGATGGCCTGGTACGACATCCCGCCGGCGAGGATGCCGCCACCCACATTGGTGAAGTGGGCGAACACCCGCACCGGACGCCACGCTTGGATGCGCGCCAGAAACTCTTCCACGAGCTACAGCTTAACGACGAGGACGCCTCGTTCACCAGCGAAGAGTGACTGACGCACCCGGCAGTGCGTGGGTGTCCTACCGGAGCAGCCAAGCGGTCGCTGCGCCGGGAAGTAATCCAGCAGTCAGGGGCGAGCTGGTCACCAGGACGGTGCCCTCTGGCAGCGCGACCGGTGCGACGCCGAAGTTTGTCACGCTGGTCCACCCGTTTGGCCGGCTGAACGCCAAAACATCGGGTAGTTCGGTGTCGATCCATTCGAGACGCTCGTCCGTCTGGAACTCGCGGCGCAGCTCGAGCGCCCGGCGGTACAGGGTCAGCGTTGAATTCGTGTCGTGTTCCTGTGCCTCCACGGACAGGCCGTGGAACCACGCCGGTTGGGGTAGGTGCGCGGCACCGGCACCGAATCCGAATGAGGGACCTGTTTTCGACCAGGGCAGCGGAACGCGGCATCCGTCGCGTCCGACATCGATACCCTGACTCCGGAAGAACACGGGGTCCTGGCGGTCATCGGCTGGGATATCAGCGACCTCGAGCAAGCCGAGTTCTTCTCCTTGATACAGGTAGGAAGATCCCGGCAGCGCCAGTTCGAGCAGCGTGGCTGCGCGAGCTCGACGAAGTCCGAGTTCGGCGTCGAGGGCCGGCGTTGTTCCGCCGCTGAGTAGCCATTCCGTGCCTTGTTTCACGGTACTTCCGGCACGAGGAGGAAGGCCATAACGCGTCGCGTGGCGGACGACGTCGTGATTGGAGAATACCCACGTCGTCGACGATCCAGACTCTGCAGCCAGCTCGAGGTTGAACGTGATGACATCACGGAACGCCGTGGCGTCGAAATCCGCTTCGAGGAGGTCGAAGTTGAAGGCCTGCCCGAGACCTTCTGCACTGGCATAGCGGGCGCGGCGGGAGGGGATGACCCACGCCTCAGCGACGGCGGTGCGAGGAGGGTCATAGGAGTTGAACACCGTGCGCCACTCGGCATAGATATCGTGCACGTCGTCACGGTCCCACATGGGATGCGACCCAGCTTCGTGCGGGGCGTCGAGGTCGGCCTGTGACGGTAGCGACTGAGGGAGATCTTTCGCGAGACCGTGTGCAACATCGATACGGAAGCCGTCGACACCCCGATCCGACCAAAATCGCAGTGTGTGCACGAAATCTGCTCGAACCTCGCTGTTCTTCCAATTGAGGTCGGGTTGTTCCGGCGCGAAGTAGTGCAGGTACCACTGGCCGTCACCAACGGGTTCCCACGCCGGGCCGCCGAACGTGGACGTCCAATCGGCGGGTGGCTGAGTACCGTTTGTGCCGAGGCCGTCGCGGAAGATGTATCGAGCGCGGGCCGCGGATCCGCGGGGTGACGCCAGCGCCTCGCGGAACCATTCGTGTCGGTTTGACGTGTGGTTGGGCACGATATCGACGATGAGGCGCAACCCGGCGTCATGGAGCGCCGTGACCATGTCGTCGAAATCGGCGAGGGTTCCCAGTTTGGGGTCGACGTCGCGGTAGTCGTCGACGTCGTAGCCGCCGTCGGCGAGGGCGGATGGATAGAACGGACTGAGCCAGACCGCGTCCACTCCAAGGGTCTGAAGATAGGGAACCCGCGTCGTGATGCCGGGCAGATCGCCGATGGCGTCGCCGTTCGAATCCGCGAATGAGCGTGGGTAGATCTGGTAAACGGCCGCCTGTCGCCACCAGGCGGCGGCGCTGTTGGCATCGATCGTGTCGGGTTGGGCGTCGAGGACGTTGGTCATGATTTCCTTTGTGAGGGTGGTTGGTCAGGTCGTTATTTGATGGCGCCTTGCGTGACTCCGGACATCACCCAGCGCTGCGTGAAGAGGTAGACGATGATTGCGGGAGCCAGGGCGAGGAGGTATGAAGCGAACGCAACGTTGTAGTTGTTGCTGAACTGCGTCTGGAAGATGCTTTGCAGAACGGGGAGAGTCTGTAACGACGGATCGGACGTGATGAGCGATGGCATCATGAAGTCGTTCCACGACACGAGGAACGCGAAAATTCCGACGGTAGCGCTCATCGGTGCCAAAAGCGGAAACACGATTTTCCAAAAGACTTGCCCCGTCGTCGCCCCATCGAGCCGCGCGCTTTCTTCGAGCTCCTCGGGGAGTGACCGGAGGAAAGCCGTGAAGAGCAGGATGCTGAACGACAGCTGAAACATGACGTGCAATATGGCCACGCCGATCGGGTTATCCAGCCCGACGAGTCCGGTGAGGGTGACCTGGGACAGGGCGAGAACGGGGAAAGGCAAGAACATCGCCGCGAGGAGATAGTAGAACGACCAGCGAAAGAAGCGACGGTGCCAATTGCGCGAGATTGCATAGGAGGCGAGAGCGCTGAGCAGAATCGTCCCGAGCACCGTGGTCGTGGTGACGAACACCGAGATGGCGAAACCACGCGGAAAGTCGGTGAGACTCCAGGCAGCGAGAAATCCGTCGACCGAAAATGGTGACGGAAGTGAGAATGCGTTTCCGTTGACGGCTTGTGCCGTCGTTTTGAAAGCCATCGACACGGTCACATAGAGCGGCGCGAGCACCGCAAGGGAACACAGTACGAGCACGAGTGTGAGCGTGAGCCGCGGACGCTTTCTGCGGTTGCGCCGACGCTGCCTGACCTGGTCGGACTCGGTACTGCGCCAAACGGTATCGGTGGGAGCAATCAGCAACTGGCTGGTCATCAGAAGGCCGCCTTTCCGCGGGTGAGGCGCACTTGGATGAGGGCAATCACGAGGGCGATCAAAAAGAAGATCGTGGCATTGGCCATCTGATACGCGTAGTCCCCGCTGGTGAATCCGGAAAAGATCACCATCGCGATGCTTCTCGTCGAGGTCCCCGGACCCCCGTTAGTCAGGCCGAAGATGATGTCATAGGCATTCAGAAAGTTCTTGAAGCCGATGACCAGATTGATGAGGACGTAGCCGGAAATGAGCGGAAGGGTGATCAAACGCAGCTGTGCCCACGTCGACGCCCCGTCGAGTGACGCTGCCTCGTGAACATCACCAGGAATCGACAGGACACCAGCGATGTAGATCAGCAGTGCCGACGGTATCGCCTGCCACGCGGTTACGAGCGAGATGGCGATCCACGCCAGGTTCGGATCAGAGAGCATGCTGCCGACCAGGGGCGCGAATCCGATCGACTCAGCGAAGGCTGGCAGCGAGTTGGAGAACAAGAAATTGAAGACGAACGCAATGATGATGCCTGATACCACCATGGGCAAGACGAACACGGCGCGCAGGGCGACCGTGCCGCGGATGCGAGCGGTGAGGGCAATCGCGAGCAGGAATGCGATGATATTGACCAGTATCACCGTCACTAATGCCAGCCCGATCGTGAAACCGTACGAGTTGAGTACGGCCGGATCGGAGAACAGGGCGACATAGTTCGTGAAGCCGGTGAAACTCCACTCCCCGAAGCCGATCGAGTCGGTGAAACTGAAGAAAATACCCATGAGCGCTGGCAGGGTGATCGCGAGCGTGAACAGCACCAGGGTCGGAAAAAGGAATAAGTGGAAAGTCGGGTCGACACGGTCGGCACGCGCCGACTTCGAGCCGGTGTGGGGAACCGCAGTGCCGGGGATCTTGGCCCGGGCATGGAGTGAGATGGCCATGGGATGTCCTTCGTTGTCGGTCAGGAACGGAAGGCGAGTCGCGCCCAGTCGGCGTCGAGGGTGCGCAGCGTTGCGGCAGGATCGTCGTCGAGCACCATTGCCTGCGCATAATTTTGCACGGGGATGCTCTGGGGAACCAGCTGTGAAGCGCCTAGGGAGAATGCGGCGTCATCATAGAACGGCTGTAAGTCGACCAGAGTGGGATGGGTGACGGGCGGGGCATCCGTTGTGACGCCGAAGGCGTTGTTGACGGCGTTATAGGCGTTGATGATTTCTGGTTGCATCAGGTAGGAAAGAAACTCCCGCGCTGCGGCCTTCTTGGTCGATGCCTCCGGAATCCACAGGGCAAGGTCGACGTTGACTCGGATCTTGCGGTCGGCGGCCACTTCTGTCATCGGCAGAGGGAACGCCCCAATGGGCAGATCGGGAGCGGTCTTGGCGATCTCGCTCAGCGCCCAGGGTCCTTGAAAATACATGGCGGCCTCGCCGTTGGCGAAAGCGAGGTTGCCGTCGCCGTAACTGCGGCTGTTGGCATCTGCGTTCACGTAGGCGGCAAGCTCAACCATGCGCTTCATCGGGTGGGCCAGAGCCTTCTCAAACGACACGGATGATGACGGGCCGACGTTGTGTCCCAGCGATTCAAGTTCGTTGAACAGCGATGCAACGTCGACGCTTCCGCCCACCGTGTAGTCGAAGAGCCCCTGTGACACGGTCCAGGGGTCCTTGAAGGTGCCGTAGATCGGCGTGATACCCGCTGCGGTGAGTACGTCGCACACGGCGATGAACTCGCTCCACGTGGTGGGCACCGTGAGGCCCTGTTCGGCAAAGATCTGCCGGTTGTAGAGCACACCCGCCGCCATGAAGGAGTAAGGGATAACGCTCGTGCGCCCGGGATAGGTCGCGGTCTGTTCGATCAACGGCACAAGGTCGGCGTTGATCCGCTTCGCCTCGGGCAGGTCGGATAGGTCGCTCAGGGCACCGTGCTCGACGTAACGCGCGATCTCGAAGTTGTAGTTCAGGCAGCCGAGGTCAGGTGGGTTGCTCCGCACGAAGCCGGCCGACAGGTTGGACGAGAAATCGTGCACCACGCGAATGCGACTCTGGGCTGCGTGAAAATTCTCGATCACCTCGTCGAAGTAGCCGATGACCTCCGGCTTACTTTGGTGGAACGTTATCTCGGTAAAACCGGATCCAAAACGGGCGGGTGTACACGCACTCAGGCCGAGGCTGACAGCTGCAGCGGCAGCACCACCAAGCACGGACCGTCTGCTGAGAGGTCGAGGGGTGAGAATTTTCGAGAACACGTCTTTGTCTCCTAGATGAATCGCAGCGCACCGGCCGATAAACAACCAGTACTAAATCTAGGATATAGATTTAGTTAGAAAAAGCCAGTTTCGTTTCCAGGATCGGTAAAGTCACATCAATGGAGCAATCACTTGGCGCGGTGTCGACGCAATTGCTGCGACGTATCAACGCCGGACGAGTCGTGCAGTTTGCCTGGGACACGGGTGCCTTCACCGCGAGCGACGCAATCGTTGCCTCCGGGCTGACCAGATCAACCGTTTTACGGGTATGTGACGAGCTCATCGTGAAGGGGTGGATTCACGAATTGAGTGACACCCGCGAGGCCGGGGCGTACAGCAAAGGCCGGCCAGCGAGGCGTTACGCTTTCCGCAGCAGCGCTGCCCACGTTGTCGCGGTCGACGCTGGGCAACATCATGTTTCGGCCTGGGTGACCGACCTGCAAGGTAGCGTGCTGGCGTCATCGCCCGAGCCGATCACCCCTCGATCGGATAGCGCTCTCGACCGGCGGCGCGCCGTGGAAAGGGCCGTGAACCTGGCCGTCGACGGCGCCGGCGCATCGGAGCGATCCGTGCTCGCCGCAGTCATCGGCGTTCCTGCACCCACGGACGAAAACGGTGTGTCACCGCGGGGAGATGACGGCTTCTGGGCACGGATGAATCCGGGTTTCGCACAGCTGTTCGGCCAGCGTGGCTGGAGCGTCGTGGTAGAGAACGACGCAAACCTGGCGGCAATTGCGGAGGGCGCGATCGGGGCAGGAGTCGGGGTATCCTCCTTCGTGAATCTGCTCTCCGGAGCCCGGTTCGGCGCGGGGGTCATGGCGAACGGAGCCCTCGTGCGGGGTGCCCGGGGTGGAGTCGGCGAGCTTCACCTTCTCGACCTCGTCGATGGCGTTGGATCTGCCGATGGACTGGGTCGACTCGCGGTGGCCTGGACTGACGCGGCACGGGTCAAGGGCACAATCCCGATCACGAGTCCGCTCGCCGCGGGCCAGGTGGAGGCTTTGGACGTGTTCGCGGCCGCTCGAGCTGGCGATGCGACCGCAGTGGGTATCGTCGACCGGTTAGCGGCGCGTCTCGCCCGGGTGTGTGCGGTGCTGGGTGGCCTGTTGGACACAGAACGCATCATCATCGGCGGGGCCATTGCTCCGGCTGCGGACCTGTTGATTGAGCGGGCCGAGCCCATTCTGGCGGCGTTCATGCACGGTCAGGTTCCAACGCTCGTAGCTTCTCCGCTGGGCGCTCGCGCCGTCGGGCTGGGCGCAATCCACCGCGGCCTCGAACTCATTCGCAGCGACCCGTTGCGCTTTTCCCTCAATACGTAGACTGAAAGTGACTTTCGGCCACGGTGTCACGTTTGAAGTGAATGAGATCGAGGCCCGCCAGCGGGCCTGGGTGACAGTTACGCCTTGCCGCGCATGATGGCCTGCTTGACCTCGGAGATGGCCTGGGTCACTTGGATGCCGCGGGGGCAGGCCTCCGTGCAGTTGAAGGTCGTGCGGCAGCGCCACACGCCCTCCTTGTCGTTGAGAATGTCGAGGCGCACGGCCGCATTCTCATCGCGGGAGTCGAAGATGAAGCGGTGCGCGTTGACGATCGCGGCCGGGCCGAAGTACTGGCCGTCGGTCCAGAACACCGGGCAGCTCGACGTGCACGCTGCACACAGAATGCACTTGGTGGTGTCGTCGAAACGGGCGCGCTGGGCGACCGTCTGGATGCGTTCCTTGCCCTTGACCGGGGTGACGCTGTTCATGAGGAACGGCTGCACCGCCTTGAACGAGTCGAAGAACGGCTCCATGTCGACGATGAGGTCCTTCTCCAGCGGCAAGCCCTTGATGGCCTCCACGTAGATGGGCTTCGTGACGTCGAGGTCCTTCATGAGCGTCTTGCAAGCGAGACGATTGCGGCCGTTGATGCGCATGGCGTCCGAGCCGCAGACGCCGTGTGCGCACGAGCGACGGAAGGTCAGCGACCCGTCCTGTTCCCACTTGATCTTGTGCAGCGCGTCGAGCACGCGGTCGGTCGGGTAAAGCTGCACATCGAAATCCTGCCAGTGCGGCTCGTCGTCGACCTCCGGGTTGAACCGACGAATAATGAGCGTCACCGTGAAGGACTTGATCTCCTCGGGAACGACGGGCTTCTGATCAATCGTGGCGGAACTCACTAGTACTTCCTCTCCATCGGCTGGTAACGGGTGATGACAACCGGTTTCCAGTCGAGTTTGATGTGGTCGGCGGCATCCGCGCTCATGGCGTCACCCTTGAGGTAGGCCATGGTGTGCTTGAGGTAGTTCTCGTCGTCGCGCACGAGGTAATCCTCACGCTGGTGTCCGCCGCGGCTTTCCTTGCGGTTGCGGGCGGAGTAGACGACAACCTCAGCGAGGTCGAGCAAGAAACCGAGTTCGACCGCCTCGAGCAGGTCGGTATTGAACCGTCGGCCCTTGTCTTGCACGCCGATGTTCTTGTAACGCTCACGCAGCAGGTGGATGGTCTCGGTGACCTCGGCGAGGGACTCGTCGGTGCGGAACACCTGGGCCTTCTTGTCCATCTCCTCCTGCAGAATCTTACGCAGCACGGCAATGCGTTCGGTTCCAGTCGATGAGCGGATGCCTTCCAGCAGTTCGCGCACCTCTTTGGCCGGGTCTTCCGGCAGGGGCGTGAACGAGGCCGTCTTGACGTACTCGACCGCGTTGTTGCCAGCACGCTTTCCGAACACGTTGATGTCCAGCAGCGAGTTGGTGCCGAGGCGATTGGAGCCGTGCACCGAGACGCAGGCGCATTCGCCGGCGGCGTATAAGCCGGGAACGACCTCTTCGTTGTTGCGCCAGACTTCGGCCTTCACGTTGGTGGGGATTCCGCCCATCGCATAGTGCGCGGTCGGCATGACCGGCACCGGTTCGGTGACCGGGTCAACGCCGAGATAGGTGCGGGCGAACTCGGTGATGTCGGGCAGCTTGGTCTCGAGCAGTTCCTTGCCGAGGTGCGTGCAGTCGAGGTACAGGTAGTCTTTCTCCGGCCCGGCGCCGCGACCCTCAGCAACCTCCTTGAGCATGCAGCGCGAGACGATGTCACGCGGGGCGAGGTCCTTGATGGTCGGCGCGTAGCGTTCCATGAAGCGCTCTCCGGAGGCGTTCCGCAAAATGGCGCCCTCACCGCGGGCTCCCTCAGTCAAGAGGATGCCCAGCCCGGCCAGGCCGGTCGGGTGGAACTGGAAGAACTCCATGTCCTCGAGCGGAAGGCCCTTGCGCCAGACGATACCGACGCCGTCACCGGTGAGGGTGTGCGCGTTCGAGGTGGTCTTGTAGATTTTTCCGAAACCGCCGGTGGCGAAGATGAACGCCTTGCCCTGGAAAACGTGCAACTCGCCGCTCGACAGGTCGAGGGCGACCACGGCCGATGGCTGGTCGACGCCGTCGACGCTGGTCATGACGAGGTCGAGCACGTAGTACTCGTTGAAGAAGTTAATGCCGCGCTTGACGCAGTTCTGGTACAGCGTCTGCAGAATCATGTGGCCGGTGCGGTCGGCGGCATAGCAGGAGCGGCGAACCGGGCTCTTGCCGTGGTCGCGGGTGTGGCCGCCGAAACGACGCTGGTCGATCTTGCCCTCCGGCGTACGGTTGAACGGCAGGCCCATGTTTTCGAGGTCGATGACCGCGTCGATGGCTTCCTTGGCCAGGATCTCGGCAGCGTCCTGGTCGACCAGGTAGTCGCCGCCCTTGATCGTGTCGAAGGTGTGCCATTCCCAGTTGTCTTCCTCGACGTTGGCCAGGGCCGCGGCCATGCCGCCCTGTGCCGCACCGGTGTGCGAACGCGTCGGGTAGAGCTTGGAGATGACCGCTGTACTGGCGTGGGGGCCGGCTTCGATGGCGGCACGCATGCCAGCCCCACCCGCTCCCACAATGACGATGTCGTGCTGGTGGTAGTGCACGCCGTCTACGACGGTGGACTCCGGAGCCGGATTGGGAACGGCGGGTGAAGTAGAAGAAGTCATATGTGTGTGTGCAGCTCCTAGAGGGACGTACAGAACGAGGCAACGAGGTCGGCGGGCGCACCGGCGGGGCAGGGATCGAAGGTGAACACCACGAGGGTGCCGAGCACGATCAACGAGACAACACTGACCAGAATGGCAACCTTGAGGATGCCGCGGCTGATTCGCGAGGTCGCGTAGTCATTGACGAGGGTGCGCATACCGTTGCCGCCGTGAATCAGAGCGAGCCAGAGCATGATGACATCCCAGACCATCCAGAACGGGTTGGTCAGCTTGCCGGCCACGAACGCGAAGTTCAGGGCGCTGACGCCCTCGCCGATCATGAGGTTGACGAACAGGTGGCCGAAGATGAGCACGACCAGCACGACGCCGGAGACACGCATGTAGATCCAGCCCCACTTTTCCCAGTTGACACCGCTCTTCTTGGTGGAGTGGCTGTATGGGCTGCGGGGAGCTTCGATTGTTGAAGTCATAATGTCGCCCCCTAGTGGCTGAACACGTTGATGAGGTGGCGCGGCACGAAGCCCAGCATGGTGACGACCCACAGGCCGATGACGACGTAGAACAGCACCCGCTGGTACTTGGCGTTCCAGAAGTCGATCAGAATGATCCGCAGCCCGTTGAACGCGTGGAACACGATGGCTCCGACGAGTGCGACCTCACCGAGGCCCATGATCGGCGTCTGGTACTGCGCGATAACCGCGTTGTACGCTTCGGGACTGACCCGCACGAGCGCCGTGTCGAGAATATGAACGAGCAGAAAGAAGAAAATCGCGACGCCCGTGATGCGGTGCAATACCCACGACCACATCCCCGTGTTGCCCCGATACAGGGTGCCGGCGGGGCGACGTGACGTCGTCTTCTGCTGAGAATCTAGGGTTCCTGCCGTCTGTGGCATGAACAACCCTCCCTGGCTGAATAATGGCTCTTTAGTGAGACCGAGAATGCGCTATAAGCACATGCCATTATTCTACAAGCGTGCCGCCCGCTCGTGTCAGTTAGGTTGCCCTAACGTTGCATCGAGGGTGGTATGTGCGTGCCGGCGCGCACGGCCAGTCGCTCGTCGACGGCTTGCTCGTAGTAGTCGACCAGTTCGGCGCAGACCGTCGGCCAGGAGCGCCCAAGCACTGCGCGTCGCCCGGCTTCGCCCATGCGTGCCCGCAACATCGGATCACGTGCGAGCTGGTACACCCAGTGCCGCAGGTCGTAGTCGTCGTCCGGTCGAAACAGGTACCCGTTCACGCCGTGCGTCACGAGGTCGATCGGTCCGCCAGCGTGCGGGGCCACGACGGGCAGGCCGGCGGCGTGCGCCTCCTGCAGCGTCTGACCAAAGGTTTCTTCGGTACCCGCGTGCACGAATACGTCAAAGCTCGCGTAGGCAATGGCCAATTCGCGGCCCGACAGGCGTCCCAGCCAGGTGACGGGCATACCCGAGAGAGCGCGCCGAATCGAAGGGACGCTCGGCCCGTCTCCGACGAGAGCTAAACGGATGCCCGGCACCCCGCGCAGTGCACGCAGTCGCTCCACCTGCTTCTCCGGGGCCATCCGGCCGACATACCCGACAATCACGTCAGGCTCAGCGCCATTGCGCGTGAAGGCGTCGTGCTGCGGCGCAATTCGTTCCCGCAGGGCGGCGACCGCCGGGTCATTCTTCAGATTCGGGTGAAACCCGGCGAGATCGACTCCGCGAGTCCACATCGCCAGGCGGGGAACGCCGAGGCGCAGCAGGGCAGCCATCGACGACGACGACGGCACGAGAGTGCGGGTGGCGCCCTCGTGCACCCACTTCACGAACCGCCAGGCCAGGGCGGTGGCGGGGCCGAGGTGGTTTCGGTGCGCGTAGCCGGCGACATCCGTCTGAAAGATCGCGACGGAGGGAATGTCGAGCCGGTTGGCGGCGCTGATGCCCTGGGCGCCGAGCAGAAACGGGGAGGCTGCGTGCAGGACATCGGGGCGAAAGTCAGCGAGCAACTTCTGCACCTGCGGGCTCGGCATGCCGACCGGAAACTCACGGTAGTTGACCGCCGAGACGGTGTGCACCGGAAAACCGGCATACTCGACGGGGGCGCCGTGGGGGGCGATGACCATGGCCTCGTGACCGGCGGCGGCCAGGTGCTCGAGCACCCGGCAGACGCTCGTGGTCACACCGCTGACGGTGGGGAGAAAACTTTCGCTGATTACTGCGATCCGCATGGTCTGAGAGTAAACAACGAGCATTGCCGCCGAGTAACGGGCGCATGAACAGTGGTCTCGCGCCGTCGGAGTGCGGGCGCCGGATAGTCTGGGCGCATGATTACGTCCACTGAGCCCATCGACCGCCTGTACAGCGTGATTCCCGCCGGCGGTATCGGCTCCCGACTGTGGCCGCTGTCGCGAGCGGATGCCCCCAAATTTCTGCACGACCTCACCGGGTCTGGACACACCCTACTGCGCGACACCTGGGATCGCCTCGTTCCGCTTTCGAACGAGCAGCGCATCATGGTGGTCACCGGGCGGGCGCACCGTGCTGCCGTTGAACAGCAGTTGCCCGAACTGACCGACCCGAACGTTGTACTCGAGAGCGAACCGCGCGACTCGACCGCCGCGATCGGCCTCGCCGCGGCCATTCTGGAGCTGCGTGAACCCGGCGTGATCATCGGGTCGTTTCCCGCCGACCATGTCATCAAGGGCGACGCGCTGTTTCGTTCGGCGGTGCTGGAGGCGGTTGTCGCAGCGGATGCCGGCTATATCGTCACGATCGGCATTCAGCCGACCGAGCCCGCGATCGGCTTCGGTTACATCAAGAGCGCCGCTTCTCTGGCGATCGATGGGGCACCGAGCGCCCTGGCCGTTGACTCCTTCGTCGAAAAGCCCAGCCCCGATGTTGCGGAGCGCTACCTCGCCGACGGCCATCACTTGTGGAACGCCGGCATCTTCATTGCCCGTGCCGACCGCCTGCTGGCCGAGATTGAGGCGGCCGAGCCCGAGCTGTACGCCGGGCTCATCGAACTGGCTGCCGCCTGGGATACCCCGGCCCGCGGCGCCGTCGTCGACCAAGTCTGGCCGCGCCTGAAGAAGATCGCCATCGACTACTCGGTCGCTGAACCGGCCGCCGCCGCCGGCAAGCTCGTGGTGATTCCCGGCCAGTTCGACTGGGACGACGTGGGCGACTTCGCCTCGATCGCCAAGCTGCATTCGGGCGGACGCAAGGCCAACCTGGCCATCCTCGGCGAGGGAGCACGGGTGCTCGCCGACTCGTCGAGCGGCATCGTGGTCAGCCACACCGGCCGCATGATCGCGCTGATCGGCGTCGAAGATATCGTCGTGATCGACACGCCTGACGCGTTGCTGGTCACCACGAGTGCGAACGCCCAGAAGGTCAAGGCGGTCGTCGACGCGCTGAAGCTCTCGGGTTCGAGCGATGTGCTCTAAACCGGTACCGGTGTTCGGCTCGCACTGAGTAGAATTCCAGTTCATGCTAAAGGGAGTGTCTTTATGCGTCACTTGATTGCTGTTTCTGCTCTCGCGGCATCCGCTCTGCTGCTGGCCGGGTGCGCGCAGGCACCGACACCGACCGCGACAACGGATGCAACAGCGCCGGACTATTGCGCCCGTATGGTCACGAACTCGGGCGGTCTCGACGACCGGTCCTTCAACCAGTCCAGCTGGGAAGGGCTGCAGGAGGCGGCGACGAAGTACAGCATCGGCACCGAGGCGATCGTGTCGACGTCGGAGAGCGATCTGGCACCCAATGTGAGCCAGGCCGTTGCGACCGGATGCCAGTTCGTTCTCACCGTCGGCTTTGAACTCGCCGATGCCACGCTCGCCGAGGCGACGGCCAACCCCGACGTACACTTCGCGATCGTCGACGAGGTCGTCGATGCGCCCAACGTGAAACCGATCGTCTTCGACACCGCGCAGGCGTCCTTTCTGGCCGGCTACCTTGCGGCCGGCGTGAGCAAGACCGGCATTGTGGCCACCTTCGGTGGCGGCAACCAGCCGCCCGTCACCCTGTTCATGGACGGTTTCGTCGACGGCGTCGCCATGTACAACGACAAGCACACAGCTGCGGTGCAGGTGCTCGGCTGGAACAAGGACACCCAGGACGGCAGCTTCACCGGCGATTTCGAAGACGTCAACAAGGGCAAGGCCTTTGCCCAGGCGTTCATCGACCAGGGCGCTGACATAATTTTGCCGGTGGCCGGCCAGGTCGGGCAGGGCGCCGCCGCCGCCGCCGTTGAAACACCGGGAGTCTCTATTATTTGGGTCGATAACGATGGCTATGTCACCTTGCCGGCACAATTCCAGTCCGTCGTACTCACGAGTGTGCTGAAGAACACCTCGGCCGCTGTTGTGGAAACCATCGGGTCCGACCTTGACGGTACCTTCGACAACACGGCTTTCGTGGGTACGTTGAAGAACGGCGGCGTCGAGATCGCCGACTTCCACGACCTGGCCTCGCTGGTCACGCCTGAACTGAGTGCCGAGCTCGACCAGATCAGAGCCGCGATCGTAGCCGGGATCATCGCCGTAGAAGGCCCCAGCACACCCCAATAGGGGGAAAGTCGTCTCGGCAATGTCGCGGCTTGGTAACGACTCGCGCGCGCACCCACAATGCTCATCCGCGCACCGTCACATTGGGTAACGTGGATCGCACCACGCCCGTGCGATCTCGCTGGGCAGCACCCTGGAGGTCCTCTTGACAATTTCGACCCGTAAGGCCGCACTTGCCGGTCTTGCAATGTTCGGTACCGTGGCGATGCTGGCCGCCTGTGCTCAGGCGCCCGCTACGACCGACAACACCAACTCTGCCGCCGCCAGCGACTTTCTGCCCTGCATCGTGTCCGACTTCGGAGGCTTCGACGACAAGTCGTTCAACCAGTCGAGCTTTGAGGGCATAAGCCAGGCCGCCGACGAAATCGGCGTGGAGTTCAAGCAGGCGGAATCCAAGTCGGCCGACCAGTACGTGAGCAACGTGAGCAGCATGGTCGATCAGGGCTGCAACTTCATCCTCGACGTAGGGTTTGCGCTGGCCAACGCCACCCGCGATGCGGCCAAAGCCAACCCCGACGTGCAGTTTGCGCTGATCGACTCGGCGATCTCCAACGATGACTTCAGTCCGCTCGTGCTCGACAACGTGAAGCCGGTGCTCTACGACACCGCCCAGGCCGCCTACCTCGCGGGCTACCTCGCCGCCGGCACCACCAAGACCGGAACCGTCGGCACCTACGGCGGACAGCAGTTCCCCTCCGTCACCATCTTCATGGACGGCTTCGTCGACGGCGTCGCGCACTACAACGAGGTCAAGGGCGCAGACGTCAAGGTTCTCGGCTGGGACAAGGCCGCGCAAGCGGGCTTGTTTGCAGGCAGCTTCGACGACATCGCCAAGGGCAAGACCATCAGCCAGGGCCTCATCGACGCGGGCGCTGACATCATCCTGCCCGTCGCCGGACCGCTCTTCCAGGGCACCGCGCAGGCAATCCAAGATTCCGGCAAGGACGTCGCCATCATCGGCGTCGACTCCGACCTCTTCGAGACCTCGCCCGAGTTTGCCTCCATGTACCTCACCTCGGTCATGAAGCAGATGACGGATGCCGCCAAGAGGATCACCGTGGACGCCTCCAAGGGTGACTACACCTCGGAGGCCTACGTCGGCACCCTGGAGAACAAGGGAGTGCTCCTCGCGCCCCTGCACGAGTGGGAGTCCAAGGTCGACCCGGCAATCATGACCGAGATCGACGCCATTACCGCCGACATCATCAGCGGCGCGATCGTGGTCGAGTCACCCGCCACACCGAAGTAAAACACCGACGACGCCGGGGAGGACAGCTCACGCTGGCCTCCCCGGCGTCGTTCCGCGTTCCCGACCGCGGGTGCCGGTGCGACAGAGTCTCCTCGTCACCCGGCCCCGCTGAACTGAGTCGCCGCGTTGCTGGCGGCGTCCGCTCAATAGAATTGGACTCATGAAGCTCGAACTCCGCGGCATCACCAAGAGGTTCGGCGCCCTGGTTGCCAATGACCGAATCAGCCTCACCGTCGAGGCTGGTGAAATTCACGCGCTGCTCGGCGAGAACGGCGCCGGCAAATCCACCCTGATGAACGTGCTCTACGGCCTGTACCGGGCCGAAGAGGGCGAGATCCTGCTCGACGGTGTAGCCCAGCACTTCAGCGGGCCCGGAGACGCCATGAACGCGGGCATCGGGATGGTGCACCAGCATTTCATGCTCATCCCCGTCTTTACCGTCGCCGAGAACGTGATGCTCGGGCACGAGGAAACGCGCTCCGGCGGCCGCCTCGATCTTCCCGCCGCCCGCAAGCGCGTGCGTGAGATCTCGGAACGGTTCGGATTCGACGTTGACCCCGACGCGCTCGTGGAAGACCTGCCCGTTGGCGTGCAGCAGCGGGTAGAGATCATCAAAGCGCTCTCCCGGGACGCGAAGGTGCTCGTTTTCGACGAGCCCACTGCCGTGCTCACCCCGCAGGAGACCGACGAGCTCATGGCGATCATGCGCCAGTTGAAGCGCACGGGCACGTCCATCGTCTTCATTACGCACAAACTGCGGGAAGTGCGCGAAGTCGCCGACCGTATCACGGTCATCCGCCTCGGCGCGGTCGTGGGCGAAGCCAGCCCTACCGCGAGCAACGAGGAACTGGCCATGCTGATGGTGGGCCGCGCGGTCGACCTCACCGTGGAGAAGACCGAGGCCGCGCCCGGTGAGGCGGCCCTGGTCGTGACCAACCTCACGGTGCACGATGCGCTGGGCCACGTCGTCGTCGACGATGTGAGCTTCACGGTCGCTGTCGGCGAGATCCTCGCCATTGCCGGGGTGCAGGGAAACGGCCAGACTGAACTGACCGAGGCCCTGATGGGGCTCCAGCCGCGGGTCACCGGCGGGATCACCCTCGACGGCGTAAGCCTGCGCGGCCGCACGGTACGCCAAGTGCTCGATGCCGGCGTTGGCTTCGTGCCGGAGGACCGAACCGAAGATGGCCTGGTCGGCGAGTTCACCATTGCCGAGAACCTCATGCTCGACCGCTCGCACACCGAGCCGTTCGTCAAGCGTTTCAACGTACAGCTCGAGTACCTCTCCCGCTTCGCCACCGAGAAAGTCGCCGAGTTCGACGTGCGGTCGCAGGGAATCGACACTCCCGTCGCTCGGCTCTCCGGCGGCAACCAGCAGAAGGTCGTGCTCGCCCGCGAGCTCAGCCGCTCCCTGCGCCTGTTCATCGCCGCCCAGCCCACCCGTGGGCTTGACGTGGGTTCCATCGAGTTCGTGCACGATCGCATCGTTGCCACCCGGGATGCGGGCACGCCGGTCATCGTGATCTCCACCGAGCTCGACGAGGTGGCGGCACTGGCCGACCGCATCATGGTTATGTACCGCGGTCGCATCGTCGGTATCGTGCCCGGCCTGACCCCTCGCTCCGTGCTCGGGCTCATGATGGCCGGCGAAGTGCCCAACCCGGCCGGTCCCACGAATACGCCCGACACCGACACGCCACGTACAGAAGGAGCTGCCGCATGAGCGACAGTCAGACTCCCGCCCCGAGCACCCCAGCAGCAGGCACTCCCGACTCCACGACGCGCGGCCCAGCTCCCCACACGCCGGAACAGTCTCGCTGGCACAACGCATTCCGGGAAATCACCACGGGGAGCGCCCTCATCTCGGTGCTCGCCGTCCTGCTCGCACTCGTGGTGGGCGCGGTGATGATCGCGTTCACCAATAAAGACGTGCAGGCCGCGTCCGGCTACTTTTTCTCGCGCCCCGCTGATACCGTCTCCGCCATCTGGCAGGCCGTGAGCGGTGCGTACTCCGCCCTGTTCCAAGGGTCGATTTACAACTTTCGCCGCCCCGATTTCGCCGACGGCATCAAGCCCCTCACGGAGACGCTCACCTTCGCCACGCCGCTGATCGCGGCGGGGCTCGGCGTGGCCCTCGGCTTCCGGGTGGGCTTGTTCAACATCGGTGGGCGCGGGCAGATGCTCATCGCCGCGGCCATTGGCGGCTGGGTAGCCTTCGCCGTGGACCTGCCCTACGGCATCCACCTCGTTGCCGCGCTTGTGGCTGGCATCCTCGGCGGCGCGCTCTGGGGCGGTCTGGTGGGCCTATTGAAGGCCCGTACCGGCGCCCACGAAGTGATCACGACCATCATGCTCAACTACGTTGCTTTCTACCTCGTCAGCTACCTCCTGCGCGACGGGTTTCTCAAGACACCCGGCTCGAACAACCCGCAGAGCCCCGCCACTCAACCGACCGCTATCTTTCCCGACCTGCTCGGACCAAACTACAATCTGCACTTCGGCTTCGTGCTGGTGATCGGTGCGACGGTGTTCACCTGGTGGCTGCTCAGCCGCTCCAACATTGGCTTCCAGTTTCGCGCCGTGGGTGAGAACCCCAACGCCGCGCGGGTCGCGGGCATCAGCGTGCAGCGCATGTACGTCTACGCCATGTTGTTCTCCGGTGGCCTCGTCGGGCTGGCCGGAATCAACCAGGTGCTCGGTACCACGACGAGCGGTTTCGGCGCCGGAATCGACTCCGGAATCGGCTTCGACGCGATCACGGTCGCCCTGCTCGGTCGTTCCAAACCGTGGGGTGTCTTCGCCGCCGGCATCCTCTTCGGTGCTTTCAAGGCCGGTGGGTTCTCGATGCAGGCCGCGGAGGGCGTGCCGATTGACATTGTGCTCGTGGTGCAGTCCCTCATCGTGCTCTTCATCGCCGCGCCGCCGCTCGTGCGCACTATCTTCCGTCTGCCCACACCCGGCGCCCTTCCCCGCCGCCAACGGCCCATCATCACCAAAGAGGCGGCAGCTAAATGAGCGTCATTGCCCCCAGCGTTCCACGCACCCCGTCAGCCCTGAGCGGGGACACGACCCTGGTGAGCTGGAAAGCACCGATCGCCCTCGCGATCTTCACGGCCCTCGGCATCCTGCTGCTCGTCGTTTTCGCCAGGGACGGGATAAGCACCATGCGTCTCTCGACCTCGACCGACCTCCTCCAGCTGCCCGAGGTCGAGCTGCCGACGCGGGCCACCGGCATCGTCGTCACCCTCATCCTCGCCCTGATCACCGGCTGGAGCTCGTGGCTCGTGCGCTCGTCGAAGAAGACGCCGATCTGGTCGATCAGTGTGTTCGCGTTCCTTTTCCTGGTCGGCTTTTTGGCCTGGGCATCCGCGGGAAACACCATCCCGGTTCCCGGCCTGTTGTTCGGCTCGCTCAGCCTCGCCGTTCCGCTGATCTTCGGCGCCCTTGGCGGAGTCATTTCTGAGCGCGTCGGCGTGGTCAATGTCGCTATCGAGGGCCAGCTGCTCGCCGGTGCTTTCACGTCAGCACTCGTGGCCTCGCTCACCGGTTCGGCCATCGCCGGCCTGTTCGCCGCCATGGCCGCCGGTGTGCTCGTTTCATTCGTGCTCGCTGCGTTCTCCATCAAGTATTTCGTCGACCAGGTTATTGTCGGTGTCGTGCTCAATGTGCTCGTCACGGGCTTCACCGGCTTTCTGTTCTCGCAGCTTCTGGCTCCGAACTCGGACCGGCTCAACCAGCCTCCGCGCTTCGACCGCATCAACATCCCGCTGCTGAGTGAAATCCCTGTTATCGGACCGGTGTTCTTTCGCCAGACGCTCATCGTGTACATCATGTACGTGGCCGTTGCGGCGGTGTATTACGGTATTTTCCACACCAAGTGGGGCCTGCGCCTCCGCGCCGTGGGGGAACATCCGCAGGCCGCCGATACCGTCGGCATCAATGTGGCGGCCACCCGCTTCTGGAACGTGTCGTTGGCCGGCGCCATCGCGGGTCTCGGTGGCGCCTACTTCACCCTGGGCTCGGTGGGAGCGTTTGGCAAGGAGATGACGGCCGGAGCCGGTTTCATCGCCCTCGCCGCGGTGATCTTCGGCCGCTGGGATCCCATCCGCGCCACCCTCGCCGCTCTGTTGTTCGGCTTCGCGAGCAATCTGCAGAACGTGCTGAGCATTATCGGTTCGCCCGTGCCGAGCGAGTTCATGCTCATGCTGCCCTACCTCGTGACGATATTTGCCGTGGCCGGCCTCGTAGGCAAGTCGCGGGGCCCGGCAGCATCCGGCAAACCGTATATAAAATCATGACCGGGGCCGACTTGGTCGACTGGGCCGCCCTGCGCGAGGTCGCCCTCGCCGCCATGAAGACGGCCTACGTGCCGTACTCGAAGTTTCCGGTCGGCGTCGCCGCGCTCGTCACAGACGGGCGAGTCATCAGCGGATGCAACGTGGAGAACGCCTCCTACGGCCTCACCCTCTGCGCCGAGTGCGGTCTGGTCTCGGCGCTGCACCTCAGCGGCGGCGGCCAGCTCGTCGCGTTCACCTGCGTCGACGGCAATGGCAACATCCTCATGCCGTGCGGTCGTTGCCGGCAGCTGCTCTACGAACACTCCGCTCCGGGCATGCTGCTCGAAACGGTGTCGGGGGTCAAGACCATCGACGAGGTGCTTCCGGATGCGTTCGGGCCTCGCCAACTCGCCGACTACCGCGCTGCCAAGGAGTCCACGCCATGACCGCCATCGAAGCGTTTGACGCCGTCGACCTCATTCACACCAAGCGCGATCGCGGTGAGCTCAGCGAGCCGCAGATCAACTGGCTCATCGACGCCTACACGCGTGGTTTTGTCGGCGACGAGCAGATGGCCGCCATGACCATGGCCATCTTTCTGAACGGCATGAGCCGTCACGAGATTCGCGCCCTCACCATGGCCATGCTCGCGAGCGGTGAACGCATGAGCTTCGATGGCCTCGGCAAGCCGACCACCGACAAGCACTCCACCGGCGGTGTCGGCGACAAGATCACCCTGCCGCTGATGCCGCTCGTCGCGGTGTTCGGCGCGGCCGTTCCACAGCTCTCCGGCCGTGGCCTCGGCCACACCGGCGGCACCCTCGACAAGCTCGAGTCCATACCGGGCTGGCGCGCCAACCTCACCAACATTGAGATGCGGAAGCAGTTGCAGGAGATCGGCGGCGTGGTGTGCGCGGCCGGCAGCGGCCTGGCCCCGGCCGACGGCAAGCTCTACGCCCTGCGCGACATCACCGGCACGGTCGAGTCGATTCCGCTGATCGCGTCGTCGATCATGTCCAAGAAGATCGCCGAGGGCACCCGTGCGCTCGTGCTCGACGTGAAGTTCGGCTCCGGCGCCTTTCTCAAAGACATCGAGCGGTCGCGGGAACTGGCCCGCACGATGGTGGAGCTCGGCGAAGATGCCGGGGTGGCGACATCCGCTCTGCTGACCAACATGAACGTGCCGCTGGGACGTGCGATCGGTAACGCCAACGAGGTGCGTGAGTCGGTCGAGGTGCTCGCCGGCGGCGGACCTTCCGACGTGGTCGAGCTCACGGTGGCTCTCGCCGAGGAGATGCTGTCCCTGGCCGGAATCACCGGCGTCGACGTGGGAGCAGCCCTCACGGACGGCCGGGCCATGGATAAGTGGCGTGCGGTGATTCGGGCGCAGGGCGGCGACCCGGATGCCGCACTGCCGGTCGCCCGCGAAACCCACGTCGTGCTCGCCGAGAGGAGCGGCGTGCTGGTCGAACAGCAGGCACTGCCCTTCGGCATCGGCGCCTGGCGGCTCGGGGCTGGCCGGGCGCGCAAGCAGGATCCCGTGCAGCATGCCGCCGGAATCGACCTGCACGCCAAGCCCGGTGACACCGTCGTCGAAGGCCAGCCGCTCTTCACCCTCAGTGCGGACGAGCCGGCGCGGTTCGCCCGGGCGCTCGAGGCCGTTGCTGGTGCCTGGCGCATCGATGATCCGGGGGAGCCCGTGCACACCGGCGGTCCGCTGATCGCGGAGCGCATCGGGAGTCGGTAGCACAGCGTCACCCGCGTGCCCGGCGCCCTCTCGCGCACCAGTGGTGGCGCGAGGTGCCATCTCTGGCCCCTTGATCTTGGTGAGGTGCCACTTTTGGCCCCATGGTGAGCTTTCATGGGGCTAAAGGTGGCATCTCGCCTGGGTCGGGCAGTGCTCATGGGGCTAAAGGTGGCATCTCGCCTGGGTCGGGCAGTGCTCATGGGGCTAAAGGTGGCATCTCGCGTGGCTCACGCGAGGTTGCCGGGCGAGATCGCAGAGGACTGCCTGCAACCCTGTGGATAACTGCCGGGCCGGCCGCCGACCGTGGCACTGTCAGGCCATGCATATCCAAACTTCCCTCCCTCCCGGCTTCGAGTCCGGAGCGTTCACCTGTGCCGAGGCGCTGGCAGCGGCCATCTCGGCTAAGCGCCTACGGTCGCGCGATGTTGATCATCCGTTCTGGGGAATCTGCGTTGCGGGTGGCAGCGTTCAGAACCTGCAAGACCGTTGCCGGGCATTTCAACAACGGATGCCTGCAGGCGCCTTTTTCAGCCATGCCACTGCTGCCCGCCTGTACGGGGTACCTCTGCCAGCAGGACTCGAGGCTGACCTGCGTATCCACGTAACAGTGGTGGACCCGGATCGGGCTCCGCGAGCAGCGGGCGTCATCGGACATCATGTGGCGAATCTTCCTGGAGTGGGCACCGTCGGCGGGATTCCGGTGCTCGCGCCGATTTCGGCGTGGTGCCAGTTGGCATCCGTTCTGGAATTGAACGATCTGGTGGCCGCTGGAGATCATCTACTGCGCGCCGAGCTTGGACTTGCGACGGCCGTGGAGATCGCCGCGCGGGTTGCGCAGTACGCGGGGCATCGGGGCGCCCTGCGATTGCGCGCGGCTGAGGCACTGATTCGGCCTCGCGTTGAATCCAGGCGGGAAACTTTCCTGCGCCTGTTTCTTCTGATGTGTGAGTTTCCTGAACCGGAAACAAACATGGATATTCCACTGCCGCTCGGTAAGCGACGCGTGCGCGGCGACCTCGTCTACTTTCGCTATAAGGTTTTGGTGGAATACGACGGGGAGCAGCACCGCACCGACGACGTGCAGTACAACCGCGATGCCGAACGCCTGCACGATCTGCGTGAGGCGGGCTGGCTGGTGATCACGGTGCGGAAGGGGTCGTCGAAGGAATGGGTGCGTGATGCCGTTGATGCGGCGCTGCGGTCGCGAGGGTGGCGCCCGTAGCTTCGCCGCCGTCACAAAACGGGGCGCCTGTGCCTAAGCTGGGGGCATGCAAACACGCACTCTCGGAAGAACCGGCCGCACCGTTTCTGTCATGGGCCTCGGCACCTGGCAGCTCGGGGGTGACTGGGGCGCCGTGACTGACGCCGATGGGGTTGCTGTGCTCGCGGCATCCGTTGATGCCGGAATCACCTTCTTCGACACAGCGGATGTCTACGGTGACGGCCGCAGCGAGCGTTTGATCGGGCAGTTTCTTGCGAATGACGCTTCCGGTGCTGAAATCACCGTCGCCACCAAAATGGGTCGCCGGGTCGAGCAGCTGCCGGAGAATTTCGTGCTGGCCAATTTTCGCGAGTGGACCGACCGGTCGCGGACCAACCTCGGCATGGACACCCTCGACCTCGTGCAACTGCACTGCCCGCCAGGCGCGGTCTTTGAATCCGGTGAGGTCTACGACGCGCTCGACACCCTCGTTGGCGAGGGCGTCATCAAAAATTATGGTGTGAGCGTGGAGACCTGCGACCAGGCCCTCGCCGCGATCAGCCGCCCGGGCGTCGCCACGGTGCAGATCATCCTGAACGCTTTTCGGCTCAAGCCGCTCGACGAGGTGCTGCCGGCTGCGCGTGCCGCCGGAGTCGGTATCATCGCCCGGGTTCCGCTGGCCAGCGGGCTGCTGACCGGCAAATATTCCCGCGAGACCGTGTTCGCCGACAGCGACCACCGCAATTACAACCGCGACGGCAGCCACTTCGACGTCGGTGAGACCTTCTCCGGCGTCGACTTCGAGGTCGGCCTGCAGGCCGCCACCGAATTCGCTGCCCTGGCTCCGGCTGGCCTCACCCCGGCGCAGGCCGCACTGGCCTGGGTCGCCCAGATCGACGGCGTGAGCGCCGTCATCCCGGGAGCCCGCTCGGTCGCGCAAGCGCAGGCCAATGCCGCGGCCGGTATGGCCGAGCCGCTCGGCGTCGCCTTCAACGAGGGCGTTCAGGACATCTACGACCGGCTCCTGCGGGAGCAGATTCACCCGCGCTGGTGAATGCGACCGGCCCCGGGTTGAGGCCCGGGATCAGCTGGTCACTCCAATGCGTCAGAGTCGCGGCGGCTGTCGACAGGCCGGCTGCGGATCGATCGCACCTGCAGGCACGCAGCTCGCAGGCCGCGGAGTCAGCTGGTGGGCCACCGGCAGGATCATGGCTGCAGTCGCCGCGCATGACGTGATTCGGCAGAGCGGCGGGAGAACCACTAGCCGTGATGACCAAACCTTGCAATCCACTCTGAACGGAGTACGGTCCGTCTACGGGTTTTGATTCATTGTGTATCTCGTTTGGCTGGGGCCCGTTGTGCAGACCGGGAACCCCGTCACTGGTTCGATGCCCGTTGCAACATGGATCGATGAGCGGTCGGCCCTGCGACCACCTCCCGCGGTTCCGGGCTCGGCCCGCGGCCGCTCAGTCGAGGTCGTCGGGGTCCTTACCGGTGCGCTCGCCGCTGTCGAGTGCCGCAATCGCGGCAAGGTCCTGCGGGTCGAGCACAATGTCGAACACGTCAATGTTGGCGCGAATGCGGGCCGGTGTGACCGACTTGGGAATGACAATGTTGCCGAGCGACAGGTGCCAGGCGATCACGATCTGCGCCGCCGACTTGCCGTGCCTGGCGCCGATCGCGTCGAGGATCGGGTTGCCGATCGCGCGCCCTCGGGCCAGGGGTGACCACGCTTCGGTACGGATGCCGCGGGCCGCGTCGTACACGCGCACCTTGGTTTGCGGCAACCACGGGTGCAACTCCACTTGGTTGAGCACGGGCACGACCTCGGTCTCGGCCAGGAGCCGGTCGAGGTGGTGCGGGTGAAAATTGGAAACGCCGATCGAGCGGGCCCGGCCCGTGGCGCGGATCGCTTCGAGGGCGCGATAGGTGTCGACATAGCGGTTCTGCTTCGGGGCCGGCCAGTGGATCAGGTATAGGTCGACGTAGTCCAGGCCCAGCTTGGCGAGGCTCTCGTCGAAGGCTTTCAGGGTTTCGGCGTAGCCGTGGCGGTCATTCCAGACCTTGGTCGTCACGAATACGTCTTCCCGAGGCACGCCGGAACGCGTGAGTCCCTGCCCGACGCCGACCTCGTTCTCGTAGAGCGCGGCGGTGTCGACGTGACGGTACCCGGCGTCGAGCGCGACCTGCACGGTCTCGGCGGCCAGGTCATCCGCTACCTTGTACACCCCGAGACCGAGCTGGGGAATCAGGTGGCCGTCGTTGAGGGTGAGTGAGTTCATGCCTTCATGCTAGGAGAACTGGGCTAGGAAACCTGCACCTGAATGGGCTCGGTGTCGGGGATGGGGCTGATATCCCGGCCGCGCAGGTCGGGGTGCCAGCGGCGACCGAGTGCGGGAATGATGCAGCCGAGGGCGGCGAAGCCCGCTGCGACATAGATCGCGGAGACCGGTCCGGAGTGGTCGATGGAAAAGCCCGCGATGGCCGATCCCATAGCGGCGCCGATCAGCTGGCCGGTACCGACCCAGCCGTAGGCTTCGGCGGTGTCGCTGAACTTCACGCTCGCCGAGACGATGCCGAACAAGACCGCGAAGGCGGGAGCGATGCCGACCCCGGCCACGAGCAAGGCCAGGGACAGCCACCAGAAGGTGAGCCAGAGGCTCGCCAGGGCGAGTCCGATCGTGACGATCAGCATGCGGGCGGCCAGTGCCCACGGTCCGATCGGGGAATGGCCGAGCGCGAGCCCGCCGATCAGGGAGCCGATGGCGAAGATGCCCAGCACCCAGCCAGCGTCGGCGCTGCCGTGCCCGAACACCGCGACCACTCCGGCTTCGACGGCGGCGCAGGCGGCTACGAGGGTGAACCCGACGATAGTGCTGAGCAGCACTGCGGGCTTCTTCAGCACCACACCGAGCTTGCGGCGGCTGCGCGGAATGCGCACCCGCCCCACCTCCGGAAGGGAGACGAACCAGATTCCGCCCGCGACCAGAAAGAATGCGGCGAGCAGGATGCCCGCGGTCGTCGAAACCTGCAGCGCCACGAAGGTCGCGATGACGGGGCCGAGTACCCAGATGATCTCCTGTGCCGAGGCGTCGAGTGAGAACAGCGGGGTGAGCTGGCGAGAGTTGACGATTTTGGGATAAATGGTGCGCACGGCCGGCTGAATCGGCGGCGTTGACAGGCCGGCCACGAATCCGATGAGCATGAGGCTCAGCACCGACAGCGGAACCAGCGCCATGACGACGATCGACACCGCGCAGATGAACATGGTCGCGATGATCACCGGGCGCATGCCGAGCTGTCCCATCAGACGGCTGGTGAGGGGGCCCGCGATGGCCTGACCGATGCTCATTGCCCCGAGAACCAGCCCGGCAGCGCCGTAGGAATCAAAGATGTGCTCGATGTGAATGAGAAACGCGAGCGAGAGCATGCCGAACGGAAAACGGGCCGTCAGCTGCGCGCCGATCAGGCGGGACACGCCGGGTGTGCGCAGGAGCGTCCAGTAACTTTTCACAATGATTTCAGTCTAGAGTCGTGCGCGTCGAAAACCGGGGCGTCGCAACTGGGGCGATCAGACCGGGGCAGTGAAACCGGGGGAGACGGGTGGCCATGCTGGGTCCTTATGCAAAGCCCACTGTAAGGCAAGGCATGCCATACTTAGGTAATGCTTACCTTACCGATTCGGACCGGCTTGGGAGCCCGGGCGGTCACTGACCGCCCGGCTTACGGGCCCTACCGGGGCACCGTGGTCGGCATCCGCTCGCTGAGTGATCATTTCACCCGGGTGACGTTTTTCGGTGCGCAGTTCGATACTTTCGGCACTGCAGGGCTCGACCAGCGCATCAAAATAGTGTTGCCGCTGCCCGGCTGCGGCCTCTGTGATATCGGCGCAGATGATGATCGCGCCGGCGCCGACGGCACCTGGTATGACCGCTGGCGTGCGTTGCCCGACGCCGAACGTAACCCCCTTCGCACCTACACGATTCGAGCAGCGCGCCCCGAACAGCGCGAAATCGATGTGGATTTCGTGACCCACTCCGGACACGGCGCCCTCGGGCCGGCCGCGCGCTGGCTGCAGGCTGTGTCCATCGGGAGTGACGTTGTCATCGTCGGCCCCGACGAACGCAGCCCGGAGCGTGCGATCGGCCTCGACTGGCACCCGGCCCACGCGACCGACCTGCTGCTGGCCGGTGATGAATCGGCCGCCCCCGCTATCTGCAGCATCCTCGAGAGCCTGCCCGCTGGCCGTCGTGCCCGCGCCTTCATCGAAGTGCCTGTCGAAGCGGATGCTCTCCCCCTCGTGTTACCGACCGGTTGCGAGATCACGTGGCTGGCCCGCGACAAAGCGCCGCATGGAGAACGCCTGGATGAAGCCGTGCGCGACTGGGTCGCCGACAACGGCGCGCTCATCAATCTGGCGGTCGCCGCACACGCGCAGCCGCTCGCCGACGTCGACGTGGACTGCGACCCGCTCTGGGAATCACCGAACAACGGGAGCGGCACCGGTTTCTACGCCTGGCTTGCAGGCGAATCCGGCATGATCAAAGTGCTTCGACGTTTTCTGGTGAGCGAGACCGGCATCGACCGTTCACGGGTGGCTTTCATGGGTTACTGGCGGCTGGGCCGGTCCGCAGCTCAATGACCCTGGCTCTCGAACGACCTGCACCCGCTGCACCGGCGCCGGCCCGCGTTCACCCGCGTCGCGTCGTCATCGGCTTCATCATGGCCCTCGTGCTGCTGGGGCTCAGCATCGCCGCGTCACTCCTTGTCGGCACCCGCGAGATCTCCCCGGGCACCGTGTGGAGCGCGCTGTTCAACCCGAACCGCACCCTGACCGACCACACCGTCATCCTCGACCTGCGCGTGCCGCGCACGGTCGTGGGCCTACTGGCCGGCCTCGCCCTCGGCCTGGCCGGCGCCCTCATGCAGGGCGTCACCCGCAACCCGCTCGCCGACCCCGGCCTACTCGGCGTCAATGCCGGAGCCTCCCTGTTCGTCGTTGCCGGCATCGCCTGGTTCGGCGTGACGTCCTCGCTCGGCTACGTCTGGTTCGCCTTCGCCGGCGCCGCCGTTGCGGCAACGATCGTGTACCTGATCGGATCGCTCGGCCGTGAAGGCGCGACGCCGGTGAAGCTCGCCCTCGCCGGAACCGCGCTGACGGCAGCGTTCACCTCGCTCATCACGATCGTGCTAATGGCCGACTCCGAGGCTTTCGACCGCTACCGATTCTGGGCGGCCGGCTCACTCGTCGCCCGCGGCCTCGACGTCGCCCTGCCGTTGGCCCCGTTCATCCTGGTGGGGACGATTCTCGCCATCGTGGCGGCCCGCATGCTCAATACCCTCGCTCTCGGCGACGATCTCGCCCGTGGTCTCGGCCAGAATCTGGTCACTGCCCGCATCGTCTGCGCCGTCGCGATCGTTCTGCTGTGTGGCTCGGCGACCGCGATGGCCGGTCCGATCGTGTTCGTCGGCCTCGCCGTGCCGCACGTGGCCCGCTGGATCACCGGCCCCGACTACCGGCTCATCATCGCGTTCTCCGCTTTCTTCGGGCCCACCCTGCTCGTCACGGCGGACGTACTCGGCCGCATCATCGCCCAGCCGGGGGAGATCGAGGCCGGCCTCGTCGTCGCGTTCCTGGGGGCACCGGTACTAATCGCCCTGGTGCGCCGTGTGAAGCTGGCCGGTCTGTGATGACCACCCGCAGTAAAATACAAACGGATGTCGCGCCCCTCAGCTACGCGCGCGCCCGGCAGAGCAGGCGCGAGCGGCGGCTCGTGCTCGCGTTGCTCGGTGCCCTCGTTCTCGTGGCCGCCCTCAGCCTGGCGGTCGGCGCGTACTCGCTGAGCGTGCCCGACCTACTGCGCACCCTCACCGGTCAGGGCACCCAGAGCGAGAACTTCATCGTGCTCTCGCTGCGCTTACCCCGGCTGACCCTCGCCGTGCTGGTCGGGGTAGCGTTCGCGGTCTCCGGAGCGTTGTTCCAGACCGTGCTGCGCAATCCGCTCGCGAGCCCCGACATCATCGGGGTCACCGGGGGAGCGAGCGCCGCCGCGGTGTTCGGCATGCTCATCCTCGGTTTCGGAAGCGTCGCCACCTCCCTCGCTGCGTTTGCCGGCGCCATCATCGTTGCCTGCGCCATCTACCTGCTGGCGCGCCGCGGCGGCGTGGTCGGCTACCGCTTCGTGCTCATCGGCGTTGGCGTCGCGTTCATGGTGCAGGGCCTGCTCGGCTACTTATTGTCCCGCGCCGATCTCAACGACGCCCAGGGCGCCCTGCTCTGGTTGGTCGGCAGCGTCAGCGGCGCCGGATGGCACGACATCGCGGTCGTGGCCGTCGTGCTACTCGCGCTGCTGCCCGTCATTCGTATTCTGAGCGGCCGCCTGCGCGTACTGCAACTCGGCGATGACCTCGCCACGAGCCTCGGCGTTGGTGCCGAACACACCAGGCTCGTGCTGCTCGTGGTCGCTGTCGCGCTCGCCGCGACGGCGACCGCAGCTGTCGGACCGCTTGCCTTCGTGGCGTTCGTGGCGGCACCGATCGCCCGGCGCCTGCTCGGCACCGGCGGTCTGGCCCTGATCCCCACGGCGCTTATCGGAGCGCTCATCACGACCGTCGCCGACTTCACCGCCCAACACCTGCTGCCCGGGCAGCTCGAACTACCAGCCGGAATCATCACGGGAGCCATCGGCGCCCCGTACCTGCTCTGGCTGCTCGCCACCAGCAACACAACCGGAAAGAGCGCCTGATGACCCACCTACTGCGCGCCGAGAATGTCAGTCTCGGCTATGACCACACACCCATCATTGAAAACCTCGACCTTGAAATCGTTCAAGGTGCTGTCACGGTCATCGTCGGAGCCAACGCCTCGGGCAAATCCACCCTGCTCAAAGGTCTCGCGCGCCTGCTGAAACCGGATACCGGCCAGGTCACCCTGGGCGGGCGCAACATCGCCGCGCTCCCCGCAAAGAAGGTCGCGACCGTCGTGGGCCTGCTGCCGCAACAGCCCATCGCACCTGACGGCATCACCGTGGCAGACCTCATCAGCCGCGGCCGCTACCCGCACCAGGGGTGGTTTCGGCAGTGGTCGAGCACCGACGACGCGATCGTCGCCGCTGCAATGGCCGCCACCAACACTCACGAACTCGCCGCGCGCCGCCTCGAAGACCTCTCCGGCGGACAGCGCCAGCGCGTCTGGATCGCCATGGCGCTCGCGCAGGACCCCGAGATTCTGCTGCTCGACGAACCGACCACGTTTCTCGACGTGACCCACCAGATCGAGGTGCTCGACCTTCTGCTCGAGCGCAACCGTGAGCGCGGCACGACCGTCGTGATGGTGCTGCACGACCTCAACCTGGCCGCCCGCTACGCCGACCACCTCGTCGTCATGTGCGCCGGACGTATCGTGGCCAACGGAACGCCCGCCGAGACGCTCAACGCCGACATCGTGCGCAACGCCTTCGACCTCGACGCCACGATTGTGTCCGACCCGGTCTGCGGTGCGCCCATGGTCGTGCCGATCGGCCGGTTCCACGGACTTGTTCCGCCGGGCTCACCGAGGCTGAACGTCCCTGCTCTTCAGCGTCAGCACATCAGAAATTAGGTTAGGCTAACCTTATATTGGCGGGGCACTCTGTCGCCCGCTCCTGACGACTGGAGAAATTCGTGTCCCGACGCCTGACCGTCACGCTTGTTGCCGCAGCGAGCATCCTTGCCCTGGGCCTGAGTGGTTGCACGGCCGCCAACGATACGGCTGCCCCTGTCGACGCCGCGGCATCCGGCAGCTTTCCCGTCACCATCGAGCATGCCTTCGGTGAAACCACGATCGACTCGCAGCCCGCCCGCGTGGTGGCCTGGGGATGGGGCAGCGCCGACGACGCGATCGCGCTCGGCGTGATCCCGGTGGCTATCCCGTTCCAGAGCTACGGTGGCGACGAGAACGGCGTGCTGCCGTGGATCGGCGAGGCTCTCCAGGGTGAAAAGATGCCCCTCGTGCTGCCCGATACTCAGGAGCCGCCCTATGAAGACATCGCAGCAGCAGCCCCCGATGTGATTCTCGCCGCCTACTCCGGCATCACCGAGCAGGAATATGACCTGCTCAGCAAGATCGCCCCCGTTGTCGCCTACCCGGGCGACGCCTGGGCCACCCCGTGGCGCGATCTGATCGAGATCACCGGAACTGCGCTCGGCAAGACCGACGAAGCAACCGCCCTGCTCGCATCGATCGACACCGAAATCGCTGACCAGGCCGCCGCGCACCCCGAATTCGCCGGCAAGACCATCGCCCTCACGAGTGACAGCGCCGGCACCTTCTACGTCTACAAGAAGCACGACCCGCGCGTCGATTTCACCCTCGACCTCGGCTTCGTCAGCGCGCCCGCCGTCGATGAGCTCGCAACCGACGAGGCGAGCTTCTATTACACGCTCAGCTACGAACAGCTCGACCAGCTCGGCAGCGACCTGCTGGTGAACTTCGGTTCCACCCCGGAGGAATCCGACGCGTTCCTTGCCGCGAGCTACGCGCAGGCCATGCCGCAGGTGCAGGCCGGCACGGTCGCATCCCCGGTCGGCGCGGCCTTCATCGCCTCGGTCTCCCCTCCCACGGGTCTGTCGTTGTCCTGGGGCCTAAAAGACTACGTCGCGCTGCTCGCAGCCGCAGTCGAGTAGGACTGTTTTCGAAACGGATGCCGCAGCGCCGGCTTGCTGTGGCATCCGTTGGCCTCGGCTTCGACCAGCGACCCGGCGGCGTGTACAAAATGTTCGGTCTGCGGTGGGGCACGTTTCGTGCGATAGATCCGCCGCATCCGCTCGTCAAAATTTCACCGTGGGGTAAACGCTCGAATTTGCCGCGCCGCGCGTGCACTAAGCTCGATAGGTCTTACCCGCGTGTGGGTTCATCGGCGAACTCGCGCATTTTCGACCATCTAGAGAAGGAAGTGCCATGCGCGCACGATATTTTATTCCAGCATTCGCTGCCGTCGCCGTAGTGCTGCTGACCGGCTGTGTCGACAACTCCACTCCTGCAGCCACGACGACGCCCGATGCTGCAAGCACCATTGAAGCGGATCCCGCCGCGGTCGCGCTGCTCCCCGCGGACATCAAAAGTGCAGGGGTACTCGTCGTCGGAACGGACGCGGCCTACCCGCCGAACGAGTTCAAGGACCCGTCCGGTGCACCGATCGGCTGGGGTATCGAGCTCGCCGACGGCATCGCCGCCAAGCTCGGCCTCACCACCAAGTATCAGATCGCGTCGTTCGACACCATCATCCCGAGCATCACCGGTGGCACCGTCGACATTGGCGAATCCTCCTTCACCGACAACCTCGAGCGCGAGAAACAGGTTGACTTCGTCAACTACTACAACGCCGGAATTCTTTGGGCCGCGCCCGTTGGCAACACCGTCGACCCCGACAATGCCTGCGGTCTGACCGTCGCCGTGCAGGACAACACGGTTGAAGAGACCGACGAGCTGCCCGCCAAGAACGCGGCCTGCGTCGCCGCCGGCAAGGAGCCCATCGACGTGCTGCCCTACGGCTCCCAGGACGAAGCGACCAATGCGGTCGTGCTCGGCAAGGCCGATGCCCTCAGCGCCGACTCGCCGGTCACTCTCTACGCCATCAGCAAGGCCGACGGCGAGCTGGAGCCCGCCGGCGAGAGCTTCGACACGGCGCCGTACGGAATCACCGTCGACAAGGGATCCGAGCTGACGGCGGCCGTGCAGGCCGCCCTGCAGTCCATGGTCGATGACGGCTCCTACGGCAAGATCCTCGACGCGTGGGGTGTCGCCGATGGTGGCATCGACACCATCACGATCAACGTCGCCTCCAAAGGCTAGAAAGAGTAAGCGACCCACATCATGACTCACATGACCGAGACCGGCGTCGAGACCGAGCCCGGTATCAAGGCCATCCGCCTGCGCCACCCATGGCGCAACATCTTCGCGGTCGTGTTACTGCTCATCGTTGCGCTGTTCGTCGCCGATGCGGCGATGCGCCCGGCCTACGACTGGCCGGCGGTCGGCAAGTACCTGTTCGACCAGCGCATCTCGCAGGCGGCGTTCATTACCCTGCAACTGACGGTCTACTCCATGGTCATCGCGATCATCCTCGGAGTGACCCTCGCCATCATGCGGCTCTCACCCAACACGGTCGTCAGCAGTATCGCCTGGGTCTATCTCTGGATCTTCCGTGGTACCCCGGTGTACGTTCAACTCGCATTCTGGGGCCTGATCGGTACGATCTACCAGACCATCGACATCGGGTTGCCCTTCACCGAACCGTGGGTGTCTTTTCCGACCCGCGTCGCGCTGAGCGCGTTCATTCTCGCCATCGTGGGACTGGCCCTGAACGAGGCGGCCTATATGGCCGAGATTGTGCGCGCCGGCCTGCTCTCGGTCGACAGCGGGCAGGAAGAAGCGGCGACCGCGCTCGGTATGAGCTGGTTCCAGACCATGGTGCGCATCATCGTTCCCCAGTCGATGCGAGTGATCATTCCGCCGGCCGGCAACGAGGTCATCTCGATGCTCAAGACCACCTCGCTGGTGACGGCCATTCCGTTCACCCTCGAGCTCTACACACGTTCCCGCGACATCGCCGCAGTGACCTTCGAAACAGTGCCGATGCTCATCGTCGCGTCGATCTGGTACCTGTTCTTCACGTCTATTCTCATGGTCGGCCAGTACTTCCTCGAAAAGCGGTTCGCCCGCGGTATTGGCGACCGTCGCCCAGACAAGAAAGCGGATGACGCGGCCGCGTCGCTCACGGGGGCCACCCCGGTCGTCGGCAGCGGCCAACCCACCGTGGTGCTGCCCCCCACCGACCCGCCCCAGGGAGATCGCTGATGCTCGACACTCCCATGGTCGTCGCCGACCGCGTCTCCAAGAGCTTCGGCTCCAACGAGGTGCTCAAGAGCATCTCGCTCGAGGTCAAGCGCGGCGAGGTCATGTGCCTGGTCGGCCCCAGCGGTTCGGGCAAGTCCACCTTTCTGCGGTGCATCAACCATCTCGAAGTCGTCTCGTCCGGGCGGCTCAGCGTCGACGGAGAGCTCATCGGCTACCGCGAGACCAATGACAAGCTCTACGAGATGCACCCGAGGGAAGCGGCCCGGCAGCGCCGGGACATCGGCATGGTGTTCCAGCGGTTCAACCTGTTTCCACACATGACCGCTCTGGAGAACGTGATGGAGGCACCCATCCGGGTCAAGGGCCTGTCGAAGGCCGGGGTCGAGGCCAACGCCCGGGCTCTACTGGCACGGGTCGGTCTCGCCGAACGCGCTGACTACTACCCGGCGCACCTCTCCGGCGGCCAGCAGCAGCGGGTCGCGATCGCCCGCGCCCTGGCGATGGAGCCCAAGCTCATGCTGTTCGACGAGCCCACCAGCGCGCTCGACCCCGAGCTCGTCGGCGAGGTGCTCGACGTCATGCAGGGCCTGGCCCGCGACGGCATGACCATGATCGTGGTCACCCACGAGATGGGTTTCGCCCGCGAGGTCGCCGATTCGCTGGTCTTCATGGACGGCGGAGTCGTCGTCGAGAGCGGCGTGCCCACCGAGGTGCTCGCCAACCCGCAGCACCACCGCACCCAGGCCTTCCTTTCCAAGGTGCTCTAGCCCCGCACCCGCACCCGCACCACCGGACGGGGCCCGGGCCCCGTCCCCGGGCCCAGTTTATAGACTGGGCCCGGGTTCATAAGGTGGGCCTGGAGCGCGAACTATCCGGTGAGCGCCTTCTGAATGCGCTGCAGCGAGACGGGCTCCGCAGCCCTGAGCTCCTGCGCGAACAGGCTGATGCGCAGCTCCTCGATCAGCCAGCGGGCGCGCAGAACGGATGCCGCGGCATCCGCTTGGAGCGGCATGGTACCGCCAGCGTTCTCGAACCGGGTGGTGGCCGCCTGGGTTTCGTTCATCCAGACCCGGTCGCGGCTCGGGTTGTCGACGAGTTTGGGTACCCGGGCGCTGATGCCACCGAGGTAGCGCGGCAGGTGGCGCAGCTGGGCGAGACCGGTTTCGCTGACGAAGCCGGGATAGACCAGGGCGGTGAGCTGCTGGCGGGCATCGCTGATTCCCGGCAGCAGCGCCATGCTGGTTGCGGCCTTGAGCGCCTTATCAGCCAGGCGCTGCGCGGTGAGGATGCGGGCGACCAATCCGACCGTTTCGAACATGGAATCCATCACCACCCCGGACACCCGGTCACGGATGGTGTCGAACTCCGCCTTCATGAACACCTGGCCGTCGGGGCGCACCCGAAACAATACGTCGTCGACCGCGGCGGCCAGGCAATCCTCAAACAGGGCCTGCGTGGTTTTGTATGGGCTCGTCGCGAGGCTGAGCTTTTCGGCGGCGGTGAGGTGCTGCTGTACGTACGCGGCGGGTGACGGCGTCGCGAGCAGCAGCAGCCGGCGCACGCCGCGGGGCAGAGCGCGGGCCTGCTCCAGCTCGGTGCTCATCATGCGAATAGAAACGGATGCCCCATCATCGACGAGCGTCGGATACCCGCGAATCGTATTGTTACCCTGCTTGGTGTCCAGAAAGCGGGGGAGTTCACCGAGGTCCCAGGTCGTGAGGCCGCCGCGCTCGATCGCGTTGCTCGGCGCAGCGGCGCTCGTCGCCTTCGCGACGCTCTCGCGCACCCGGGTGCCAAGCCGGCGTTGCAGGTCGGCGAGGTCCTTGTCGGCGGCGACCGTGCGACCGCGCTCGTCGGTGACGACGAAGGTCATGCGCAGGTGCGCGGGAAGTCGGTCGAGCTCGAAATCGCGCATGCTGACCGGCACGTAGGTGAGTTTCTGAATCAGTGCCGCGAGCGTCTCGGCGAACGATGCTTCGGGCACCGCTGTCGGCAAGGCCTCGACGATGCCGGGCTCGCCGGGCAGTTCGCCCAGCAGCCGCGCGGCCCAGTCGGCAGCGGGGACGACATTACGCCGGATACTTTTCGGCAGCGACTTGATCATGGCCGTCACGAGTTCGGCGCGAAGGCCGGGCACCTGCCAGTCGAAACCGTTCGGTGACAGGCGGGCCAGTAACGCGAGCGGAATACGCACGGTCACTCCGTCATCTTCTTCGCCGGGCTCGAAGCGGTAACCAAGGTTCAGGCGCTGGTCGCCCTGCTGCCAGCTCGGCGGAAAGAGTCCCTCATCGATTTCGGGGGAGTCCTCGGCCACGAGGGCGTCGGCGGTCATCGTGAGCAGGTCGGGGGTGTCGAACCTGGCCGTACGCCACCAGCCCTCGAAGCTCTTGGTCGATGACACCTCGGCTGGAATACGACGCTGGTAGAAGTCGAAGACGGCTTCGTCATCAAAGAGGATGTCCCGGCGCCGGGTGCGTTCCTCCAGCTCGGCCAGTTCCTCCCGCAGCCGTGCATTTGCGCGTTCAAACGCCCACATGCCGGGGTCTCCCGTTTGGCCGGGCCGTCCGCCACGGCTCGCGCTCGAGCCGACGGCGGGCGCGCCGTCTGATCGGCCGGAACCGCGCCCACTCGACGCTGTGCCGCCATCGACCGAGATGCCGACGCGTTCGTTGCGCGACGGCCCGCGACCGCCGCGATCCGCTTCCTTCTCCGCCGCAGGCGATTGCGGCCCCGAGGCACGGTCCCACTCCCCGGCGACCAGCGCGTGCCGAATGAACAGCTCGCGGGCGTAGGCCGCGTCGATCCGCGAGAACTGCACCCGACGGCGCGCCACGATCGGCACGCCGTACAGCGTCACTCGTTCGTAGACCACGGCGGCGCCCTGCTTCATCTCCCAGTGCGGTTCGGAGTAGCTGCGCTTGCACAGGTTGCCGGCAAGCGGTTCCGCCCAGGCTGGATCGACGACCGCGTTCATGCGGGCGAACAGCCGGCTGGTCTCGACCAGTTCGGCGCTCATGACCGCGTTCGGCTGTTTCTTGGCCAGGGTCGATCCGGGAAAGAGCACAAAGCGCTGCGCTCGAGCGCCGACGTAGTCCTTCTTCGCGACGTCTTTCAGGCCGATGTGCGAGAGCAGCCCAGCGAGCAGCGAACGGTGGACGCCGTCGGGGTTCGCGCTCGGCTCACCGAGGTGCAGGCCGAGCGGCTTGGCCAGCTGGCGCAACTGCCGCAGCACGTCCTGCCACTCGCGCACGCGCAGGTAGTTGAGGTATTCGTTCTTGCACAGGCGTCGAAAGGCACTCGAACCCAGTTCGGACTGCTGCTTCTCGAGGTAGTTCCAGAGGTTGAGCAGGCTGAGAAAGTCGCTCGTGGGGTCGGCGAACCGGGCATGGAACTGGTCAGCCTGGGCGCGACGCTCGAGCGGGCGCTCCCGCGGGTCCTGGATGGTGAGTCCGGCCACGATCGCCATGACCTCCCGGCTGGTGCCCTGCGTCTTCGATTCGATCACCATGCGGCCAAAGCGCGGGTCGATCGGCAGTTGCGCGAGTTGCTGGCCGATACGGGTGAGGCGCGGGGTGGCCGGGCCGGTGGTGACGGCCGGCGCCGCGGCATCCGTTTCACCGCGGGCAGCGCCGCGACCGCTCTTGGTGCGCCCGGTGCCCGCGGCCTCGATGGCGCCGAGTTCGGCGAGCAGGTCAAGGCCGTCCTTGATATTGCGGCTGTCCGGCGGAGTCAGGAACGGGAACGAGGCGATGTCGCCGAGGCCGAGCGAGATCATCTGCAAAATGACGGCGGCGAGGTTCGTGCGCAAAATCTCGGGCTCGGTATATTCCGGGCGGCGCATATAGTCTTCTTCGGAGTACAGCCGAATCGCGATGCCGTCGCTGGTGCGCCCGCTGCGGCCGCTGCGTTGGTTACCGGAGGCCTGTGAGATCGCTTCGATCGGTAGTCGTTGCACCTTGGAGCGCACGCTGTAGCGGCTGATGCGCGCGGTTCCCGCGTCGATGACATAGCGGATGCCCGGCACGGTCAGGCTGGTTTCGGCCACGTTGGTCGCGAGCACGATGCGTCGTTTCACCCCCGCCACGGTCGACGGCTGGAACACCCGATGCTGGTCGGCCGACGACAGGCGGCCGTAAAGCGGCAACACCTCAGTCGGGTTACGGCTGGCCGAGGAGGCGTACTTGCCCTGCAGCGCGTCGGCAGCGTCGCGAATCTCGGTCTCGCCGGAAAGAAAGACGAGAACGTCGCCGTTCGACTCCCGTTCAAGCTCGTCAAGAGCCGCGGTGATGCCCTCGATGTAGTCGCGGTCAACCGGGGGAGCGGAGTCGGTCGTGTCGTCATCGTCGTCGATTGCCGGCTCGGCGACGAGTGGTCGGTAGCGAATTTCGACCGGAAAGGTGCGTCCAGACACTTCGACGACCGGTGCCGGGGTACCGTTGGCGGCGGCGAAGTGCTTCGCGAAACTGGCCGGGTCGATGGTGGCCGAGGTGATGATGAGCTTGAGATCGGGGCGTTTGGGCAGCAACTGCCGCAGGTAGCCGAGTAGAAAGTCGATGTTGAGGCTGCGTTCGTGCGCTTCGTCAATGATGATCGTGTCGTACTTGCGTAACATGCGGTCGCGGTGAATCTCATTCAAGAGGATGCCGTCGGTCATCAACTTGATGCGGGTGTCGGCGCCGACCTTGTCGGTGAACCGCACCTGGTAGCCGACCAGTTGCCCGACTTCCTGCCCGAGCTCCTCGGCGATCCGTTCGGCGATGGTGCGCGCGGCGAGCCGGCGCGGCTGGGTGTGGCCGATGTTCTTGCGGCCGAGCTCCAGACAGATCTTGGGCAACTGAGTGGTCTTGCCCGACCCGGTCGACCCGGCGACGATCACGACCTGGTTATCGCGAATCGCGCGGGCGATGTCGTCCCGACGCTGGCTGACCGGCAGTTCGGGCGGGAAGGTGATATTCAGCGTTTCCATGAAGACTTAATATTACGTCGGCTGCATCGCTGCTTTCGCGGTGAGTGAACATTAGGTGTTCACGGGGGTTGATGCAGAACACCAGCCAATAGGCTGCTGGGATGACGAAATCTGTTCCCACCATCACCCTCAACGACGGCCACACGATTCCGCAGCTCGGTTTCGGCGTGTTCAAGGTCGAACCCGACGAAACCACCCGCATCGTGGCCGACGCGCTCTCGGTCGGCTACCGCCACATCGACACCGCCGCCGTCTACGGCAACGAGGAGGGCGTGGGCAAGGCCCTCGCTTCCTCCCACATCGACCGCTCCGAGCTGTTCATCACCACCAAGCTCTGGAACGACCGTCAGGGCACCCAGTCGGCCTTCGATGCGTTCGAGGAGAGTCTCGAGAAGCTCGGCCTCGATTACGTCGACCTCTACCTGATCCACTGGCCGGCCCCGGCCAACGACAAATTCGTCGAGAGCTGGAGAGCTCTCGAGAAGATTCAGGAGTCCGGCCGGGCCCGCTCCATCGGCGTCTCGAACTTTCTGGTGCCACACCTTGACCGCCTGCTGCATGAGACGAGCATCGTGCCGGCCATCAACCAGATCGAGCTGCACCCGGCGCACCAGCAGCCAGAAGTCACCGCTTTCGCCCGCGAGAATGGCATCAAAATCGAAGCGTGGGGCCCGCTCGGCCAGGGCAAGTACCCACTGTTCGAGGAACAAGTAGTAGCGGATGCTGCCGACGCGCACGGCAAGTCGCCCGCACAGGTCGTCATTCGTTGGCACCTGCAGGTCGGCAACATTCTGTTCCCCAAGTCGAACCGGGTGGAGCGCATGACCGAGAACTTCAACGTCTTCGACTTCGAACTCACCCACACCGAGGTCGCCATGATCTCCGCCCTGGAGCGCGCCGGCCGCGTCTCGGCGCACCCCAACGAGGTTAACTAGCACGCAGCATGCATGTGAGGCCGTGGCCCCGCCGACTCATGGTCGGTGGGGCCACGGCCGTGTGCCCGGCCGGATTCGACCCGCCAGCGGCGTACATTGGGATGCGTTGCGTTTTTTATGAGGCGCGGGTGCGCGCGTCTGCGCCGATAGGCAGAAAGATCCCATGAATCCGATTGAATGGCTGTTCGACGCCCAGTTGCAGATCGGTACCCAGACCATTCTCTGGCGCGAGGTCGTCGGCAATGCGTTCGGAATCGCGAGCGCGGTCGGCGGCATGCGTCGCAAGATCTGGGCCTGGCCGGTTGGCATTATCGGCAATGCGCTGCTGTTCACCGTGTTCCTCGGCGCCGTTTTCGGTACACCCAACCCGGTGAACCTGCTCGGGCAGGCTGGCCGCCAGATCATGTTCATCGTTGTGTCGATCTTTGGTTGGGTGCAGTGGCGCCGCAGCCGCGACTCCGCGGTTCAAGTGGCCGTCGTGCCACACTGGGCCAGCAATCGCACGCGTGTTCTGCTGGGTCTCGGCCTCGTCGCTGGCACGCTGGTGCTCACCCCGATCTTTCGCGCGCTCGGCTCCTTCGAGCCGGTCTGGGCGGATGCCTGGATCTTCACCGGCTCCCTGCTGGCGACCTACGGTATGGCCAAGGGCTGGACCGAATTCTGGCTCATCTGGGTGGCCGTCGACATCGTCGGGGTGCCGCTATTGATCAGCGCCGGCTACTACGCCTCCGCCGTGCTGTACCTGTTCTACGGGGCGTTCACCGTCATCGGGTTCATCGTCTGGGTGCGGGTGCATCGCCGCGCCCAAGCGCTTACGCTACGTCGTTGAGCGTCTTCTCCATTGCCTTGAGCCGGCTCTCAATCAGTCGCAACTGTTCTGTAACGTCGCGTTGGGCGGTAATACCCTCCCGCATCACTTGCAGGGTCTCCTGGGTCGTTGCCACGCTCGCGCCATTTCGACGCTCTTTCTCCAATCCACACGAGAACCACGAAGCATCCGGGGATAGCCTGCCCGAACAAAGTTTTGATTGTCAAATAAACATTTCATGTCGATTTTTTCTAGATGAAATTGTCCGACGGTTTATTGTGCGAGCACATGATTAGATTTCTGATTCATCACCAGAATATTTTTCGCTACAGTGTGCTAATTTATCGTCACGTTTGCTGAGGTAGCGACCGAGCGCGGGTACCCTAATTTGCGCGGTCGGAGCACAATGGAAGAATGCCCAACCACCTAGTTGATGCCGTCAGTCCGTACCTGCGTTCCCACTCAGAAAACCCGGTGCACTGGCACAGCTGGGGCATCGAAGCCTTCGTCGAGGCAAAAAAACGTGATCTGCCCGTTCTCGTATCGATTGGATACTCGACCTGCCACTGGTGCCACGTGATGGCCAGGGAAAGCTTCAGCGATCCAGACATCGCCGACTATCTCAACGAGCACTTCGTGAGCATCAAGGTGGACCGCGAGGAACACCCCGATGTCGACGCGAGCTATCTCGCGGCCGCGAGCGCCTTCGTGCAGGGCCTTGGCTGGCCACTCAACGTGTTCGTCACGCCCGACGGGCAGGCCTTCCATGCCGGAACGTATTTTCCCCCGGTCGGTCAGCCGGGACATCCATCATTTCGCGACGTACTGTCCGCGGTGACGGATGCCTGGCTCACCCGCCGCGAGGAGGTGACGGCGGGCGCAGCTCGCGTAGCGGAAGTGCTCGCCGAGTCGGCTCGGCAGCTTGCCGCGGGGTCGGAGTCGGTCGGAGCGGACGGTTTCGCGGATGACGCCCGACCCAGCGCGGAAGAACTCGACCACGCCGTCGCGGAGCTCGTCGGCTTCGAAGACACCCTTTTCGGCGGCTTCGGCGGCGCGCCGAAGTTTCCGGCGTCGCCGACGCTCTCCTTTCTGCTCGGGCACGGCAGGGTGTCCGCGTCCGCGTCCGAGCCCGGCGCCGCGCCGAGTAGCGCAGCCCCAAGCGACGGCACCGACCTTGCGCTGCGCACGCTCAAGATCATGGGTGCATCCCCGCTGAGGGACCCGATCGAGGGTGGCTTCTTTCGCTACGCGGTCAACCGGGATTGGAGCGATCCGCACTACGAACGTATGCTCTACGACAACGCTCAACTGCTCGGCCTGTACACCCGCGCCTGGATGCTCACCGGCGGGGCGTGGGCTCGCCACGTGGCCGAGGGCGTCGCAGGTTTTCTCACTGATGTGATGCAGCTCCCGAGCGGCGGGTTCGCCAGCGCGCAAGACTCTGAGAGCACGGTTGATGGCGTGCGGGTCGAGGGTGGCTACTACGCGCTCGAGGCGAGTGAGCGCCAGCGGCAAATTCCTCCCGCACTGGACGAGAAGGTGCTGACTGGCTGGAACGGCCTCGCCATCCAGGCCCTGGCCCGGGCCGGTTTCGTCTTCGACCGCCCCGACCTCATCAGCGCCGCCCGTCGTGCCGCTGAGTACCTGCACGAGCAACACGAGCGCGCCGACGGTACCCTCGTGCGCGCCTCTGTTGCCGGTGTAGACGCAGCCCGGGTCCAAGCGCACCGCACCGCCCGCGACGGTACTGCTGCCGATGGTATCGCTGCCGACGCCCCTGCTGCCGATGATATCGCTGCCGACGCTACTGCTGCCGATGATATCGCTGCCCACGCTACTGCTGCCGGTCGGGCTGTCTCCGGCCGCACGTCAGCAGCCAAAGCCACGCTGGAAGACTACGGCATGTACTCACGGGGGCTCCTCGAACTCGCACTCGTCACCGGCGACGTGACCTACGCCAGCCGGGCTCGCCGCCTGCTCGACAGCACGATATCAAACGCCCCTTCCACCGCCGAATCGTCGCAATCAGCGGCTCGGGCCGGAGCCAGTGGCACGCACCAATCCGCCGTTTTCCGCCCGCCACACGGCGCGGATCCGGTGCTCAGGGCGCAAGGGCTGGTCAGCGCCGTCGATCCCTCCGAAGGTGCCTACCCGTCCGGACTGTCCGCGAGCGCCGACGCCGCCGTGCTGCTGTACCGCCTCACCGGCGACGATCGCTATCGCCGGGCCGCGCAGGCCGGCCTCAGTCTGGTGGCCTCACTCGCGCCACAGCAACCGCTCGCCTTCGGCGCAGCACTGCACCTGTTCGACGAACTGAGCACCCCGATCGAGCAACTCGTTATCGTCTCGCCCGACCGAAGCGACGAAAACCAGCAGACCGTCACACCGCGCCCCGTCACTCTCCCCGATCTCGCTCGGCGGCATCCAGCGCACGTCGTCGCATCCGTTTCAGAGGCGCAGGCCCGGGCCTTCGCCGCCGCCGGCTTCTCCCTGTTCGACCAGCGCACCGCGCCGAGCGGCCTGCCCACCGCGTATCTCTGCCGCGATTTCGTCTGCCAGCTGCCGGTGACCGAACCGGGCGAGCTACCAATGCCGGCCGCGACGACCGACCTGATCGCTCGCATTGTGGCCGAACGGCAACACCCCGGTTCGGCGCCCACGCACTGACGGCGGGGAACCCGTCCCATATCCGGGAAACCGGAGAAAGAACCGTCATGGTTTCCGAAATCAACATCTGGGCCGGATTCACCGCAGCCCGCAAGGTCACGCACGACGCGTTCGGCCGCCGCCCGGCCGGCCTCACCGGCTCACCCTCGCTCGTGAACGGGTGACGATCTTGTTGATGGCCCTGATCAGGGGCCTCTTCAGTATCACCGCGCTCTGACCCCGCTAAACCGGCCGAACGGGTGCCACAGCATCCGTTCATGCGCGGCCGGTCGCGGCAACGAATTACCAACGTCAAGACGTACACTAAGTACAAATGCCACCGCGTTTCACAAAACGCCAGTCGCTCATCGAGAACCTCGTCGCTTCTCGAGAAGATCGTCGCTGCGAAACACCCTGAATCATTCACGCCGGCAATTTCGATGCACTCCTCGGTGTCAGCCCTGGCTGGTCCACGATCGAGTGCACCACTTTCTCAAGGAGGACCATGGCGACACGCGATATCCCCAAGGCACAACCCGAGACTCCCAACCAGGGCTATGCCGATACTTTCGACGGTGACATTTTTGACACCGACGCCTTTCGCCCCGACTCCGTCGGATTCGACTCGAGCGAGCCTGAACCCCCCACCAACACCGGGCTGATTCCGACCCTGTCCCTCAGCAGTGAACCCGAGTTGGTGTTGATAACACCGGATGCCCGTACCCGTCGCTTCGACCGTGACGATCTCGTCGTGCGCAAGGGCGAGATAGCCCTCATCAACGGCCACTACACGCCGCACGAGTCCATGGTGAAGGACCTCGTGGCCGTGTACGACGCCCTCACCGCTGCTGGCATCGACTTTCTGCTTGTGCGCGGCGACCACAACCGGCCGGTCATCGCCGTCGACCGCAAACGACGCAAGGAAATCACCAAGGTATTGAGCCGGGCGTTCGCCAACGAGCCCTTTTATGCCAAGCCGCAGGATGGCAACGTCAGCCAGCAATTTCTGCTTGCCGACGGCGCTCTCATGACGCTGCGCAAATCCTCCGTGTTTCGCGTTTACCGGCCGCGTATCGAACCGATCGGCCGCCTGCGCTACGGCGCCCAGACCGCGTTCCAGCTGGAATTGTGGCGCTTCGGCGAAGACGAAATAATCGCCCCCGTGGAAAACGCCCTCATGCGCACCCGACTGCCGCGCTCTGAAGCCCGTGAAACGACGATCGACCTGCATGGGCGCTCCTGGCTGACCCTGCAGAACATGTTCGACGACCTCGCAAGCGACGTTTCTTTCGACATCGACCTTGTGTTCAGCTGGGTCGACGGGTCGAGCGACGAATTTCAGCGGGAACGTGCCAAGCGCATGAAGGCCTACGTCATCGGCGAGGGAGACGATTCCGACGCCCGTTTTCGCCAGATCGACGAGCTCAAGTACGCGCTGCGGAGCGTGTATATGTTCGCCCCGTGGATTCGACGTATCTTCATCGCGACCGATTCGCCCGCGCCGGAGTGGCTGGCCGAGCATCCGCGTGTCACGATCATGCGCAGTGAAGACTTCTTCGTTGACACGAGCGTGCTGCCCATTCATAATTCGCACGCCGTGGAAAGCCAGCTGCACCACATTCCGGGCCTGGCCGAGCACTTTCTATACTCGAACGACGACATGTTCTTCGGTCGCCCGGTCGGTCCAGAGCTGTTCTTCTCGCCGGGCGGGGTGACCAAATTCGTAGAGGCAGCCACTCGTATCGGTTTGGGCGAGAACGACCCGACCCGCAGTGGCTTCGAGAACGCCGCTCGGGTGAATCGCGCGCTGTTGCGGGGGCGCTTTGGCAAAGTCACCACTCGGCACCTCGAACACACGCCGGCGCCCATGCGCAAGAGCGTGTTGCTCGAGCTGGAACAGGAGTTTCCCGAGGATTTCAGCCGCACAGCCGCCAGCCGGTTCCGCTCGGCGACCGACATCTCGGTCACCAACTCGCTCTATCACTACTACGCCTTGATGACTGGTCGCGCGGTCGCGCAGACGCAGGCGCGCTCGCTTTATATCGAAACGACGCTGCGCATCGCCCTGCGACAGATGAATCACCTGCGCAAGCATCGCGATCAGGACATGTTCTGCCTGAACGACGGCAGTCGCCCGGAAATCTCTACCGAAGTGCGCCGCGCCGCTGTGACCGAATTTCTGGAACTGTACTTTCCGATCGTGGCACCGTGGGAACGGACCAGCCCGGCGACTAGCGCAGAACCGGGATCGGCCTGGTCATCGGGGGCTCGCGCAGTGCGGGCAGAGTTGCCGACGGCGTAGTCTCGACGCCGGAAGCGTGCAGGCGACGCGCGCTTTCGGCGGCATCGACGTATTCCAGCGTTGGATGCTGGCCTAGTGGCACCACGGAGTGCAGCACGGTGCCCGGGAAGACGTGCACCAGGTTGAATGCGCGAGCACCGTCCCTGCCGAGGGTGCCGCCGACGGGAACGTTGAGGTCCTGGGTGTAGCAGGTCGCTGACGAAACCGACACGGGGATGCCCGCGAACATCGCCATCGACGAGTAATGCAGGTGACCGGCGATGATGCTGCGCACGTCGGAACCGCGCAGTACCTCGGCCAGACGCTCCTGATCGCGCAACTCGACGGCGGTGGCCAGGTCGAGCACGCTCGGAATCGGCGGGTGGTGCATGGCGAGAATGGTGCCGTCGGGCGCGGGCACGCGCAGTTCCTCGGCGAGCCAGAGCAGCTGCTGGTTGGTCACGGCGCCGTGGTGGTGGCCCGGAACAGACGTATCAAGGGTGATGATTCGCAAACCATTGAGGTCATAGGACCGGTCGATGGGCGATTCACTGGGCAGTTGGTCGAGCAGTTCAGTGCGAAACGCCGAGCGATTGTCGTGGTTGCCCATCACCCAGATAACGCGGGCGCCAAGACGTTCAGCGGCCGGCTCGACGATTGCACGCAGCAGTTCATAAGCGCCCGGTTCGCCCTTGTCGGCGAGATCGCCGGTGAAGACGATGGCCTCGGGGCGGGCGCCAGAGGCCTCGACCTCGGCGAAAAGGTCGGCCAGATGGATTTCAGCATTGACGCTGCCATAAAGCTTCGAGCCCCCCGCCAGCAGGTGGGTGTCGCTCAGGTGTAACAGAAAGTGGTCCGGCCGGGGGAATTCAGCCGTTCGAATGCTCACAGAGCGTCCATTCGTTTGTCGCGGGCGTGCTCAATCTGGCGCGTCGTCACGATTGTTTCTCCTATTCGATCAGAAGTTCTTGAACAACGGGTGTACGCCACACATCAATCGAACATCACTGGGGTAAATGGGGAAAAAGTTCGTTCGATCAGTGAAGGCGCTACGCTGGCGGCCGGCTGTACCGCGCTACGAGGCGGTTTCGCCCGGCGGCAACGACTACGGCAACGGCAACGGCAACGGCTACGATTTCTCCGGTGTCGTCGACGAGTTAGGCGATGCTGTCGCGGGTTTTCCAATCGGTGATGCCGTTAGCGGCGGCAAGCGGATGCATGCCCAGGTAAACGTCGTCGTCGACGCGACGCGCATCCCCACGGAGCCGGCCGCGATCACCGACGGGCAGGCAGGGGGTCTCGACAGTGCGGTACGTGCAGCCTGGGCTAGTGTTGCGGCCCCGGCCTGATCGCAGGCGACACCGTACCTCCCCGAAACACGTGGCATGCTTGACCGTGCGCAATTGGTTACCTCGAAGCTCCCTCCGGCAGGGATCGCTGATGTACCTCGTCGGGGCGTCGTTGACCGCGTTCGCCTTCTTTGGCCTCTACCTGTTCTTCGTGCGCAGCCACGCCGGCCAGGAGGCCGACCAGCTCGCGTATGACGGCGCCGAATTCGGTCGCCTCAGCATCACGCCGTTCACCGGCCGGGTGCTCGACTCCGTGCCGGATATCGCCGTGGTATTCGGGGTGGTCCTGACTGCGATCATCGCGCGGGTGCGCCGCAACTGGCGCACCCTGATCGTTGCGCTGGTCGCGGCGGCGGCGGCCACGGCGTCGGCGCAACTGCTGAAATACGGGATACTGGCCCGGCCCGACCTTGCGGTCGAGGGGTATGCCGGAAATTCATTCCCGTCGGGGCATACGACGGTGGCGGCGGCATCCGCTCTCGTGGTGTTTCTGGTCGCGAGCCCGCGCCTACGCCCGATGGTCGCGGGCTGGGGCACAGCCTTCGCTGTGCTGGCCGGTGTGGCAACGCTCGCCAACCAATGGCATCGACCGAGTGACGTCATCGCAGCCCTGCTCTGGGTCGCCCTGTGGGGGTGCCTCGCCGGGGCGGTTCTGGCCTGGCCGCGCCCGGGCATCGTGACGCGAGCCGGTACTGCGACCCCGGCCCCGACAGCCCGGCGCCGGGAATTCACCGGGCTGCGCCACTCGACGGTTCGCATTGTTCGGTGGGTATCGATTGGCTGTGGGGCGTTCTCTGCCGTGGCGTTCATCGCGACTCTCGTGTTGGACAGCAGCCTGTTCGAGCGCGTCGGCACGCTGGGAACCGTCATTGCCTACCTGGGCGGAGTGGCGGCCATCGTGACGGCCGGGCTGCTGCTCGCGCTCAGCGGAACCCGGCTGTTCGCCCGCCTGCACTAGATTCATCGCCGAGGGGTGTACTCAATCAGAGCCACGTGCGACACTGACTCATGGCCGTCACGCTAAGAGCGATCCAGACTGTAGTTCCCCCGACGATTCTGATTCAAGAGCAGGTGCGCGATATCTTCGCCGCCCAGCCGGGGCTGAGCCGACTAGCTCAACGGCTGGTCAGCACGAGTTTCAACGTGTCGGGCATCGAGACCCGACACACCGTCATCGACGAACTCACCATCGACAACGATTCGGCCGAACCACATTTCTTCGATGCGCGCCAGCAGCTTCTGCTGGTGCCGAGCACCAAAGTGCGCAACGAGCTCTACATCACCGAGGCCACCAAACTCTTCGTTGAGGCTGGCCGCCGGGCGCTCGCCGCCTGCCCCGACATCCGGCCCGACGATGTGACCCACGTCGTCACCGTCTCCTGCACCGGGTTCTACGCGCCCGGCCCCGACTACATGCTGGTGCGGGAGCTCGGGCTGAAGGCCAATACCCAGCGTTACCACCTGGGATTCATGGGCTGCTACGCAGCAATGCCGGCCCTTCGCACCGCAAAGCAGTTCGTCGAGGCTGACCCGAACGCGGTCGTGCTCGTGGTGAGCGCGGAACTCTGCTCGCTGCACCTGCGCACCTCGAACGACCCGGACACCATCGTTGCCTCCTCGCTATTTTCTGACGGTGCCGCCGCCGGCATCGTTAGCGCCAGAGCCCCGCTGCCCGGTGAGAAGGCCCTCGGCCTCGACCTGTTCGAAACGGTGATCACCCCGGTCGGCGAAGGCGACATGGCGTGGAAGATCGGCGATGAGGGCTTCGAGATGATTTTGAGTACTTATGTGCCGCACATCATCGACGAGCACATCGAGGGAGCCCTCGCCCCACTGTTCGCCCGCGATGCGTCAATTACCGCGCAGCTCGCGGCTCCGCTCCGCGAGGAAACGAGCGAATCAGCTGCGGGAGGTAGCGAGGCCGCCCATGTTCTCACCCTCGCGCCCCCGGCCTCGCTCAGCTCGGTGATCGAGCACTGGGCAATCCACCCCGGCGGCCGAAGCATTCTCGACAAGACCGAAGCAAAGCTCGAACTGCGCGCCGACCAGCTGAATCCATCGCGAGAGACTCTGCGCACCAATGGCAATATGAGCAGCGCGACCATTCTGTTCGTGATGAAATCCATTCTCGACGGCGCGGCCACCGCCGATGGCGAACGGGTCTGCGCCATGGCGTTTGGGCCCGGCCTCACGGTGGAGTCCGGCCTGATGACTGTGATCGAGGGCTGAATGGCCCTTCCCTCGCTCCGCGTGCGGGCGCACAGGGCCGTGGAAATCATGGATTCTCCGCTGTGCGACCCGGCCATGCTCACCCGCACCTATCAGGATTTTCGCGTGGTCAATGCAGTCGTGTCTGGCTGGTGGAAGATCTATCGCCGCAGTATCCGCCCTGCTCTGTCGACGACGACCGAGATGACACTGCTCGACGTCGGCTCCGGGGGCGGCGACGTGTCGCGGGCGCTGGCTCGCTGGGCCGTGCGCGATGGCCTGCGGCTCAAAGTGACCGGCATCGATCCGGATGCCCGCGCGCACGTGTTCGCGACCAGTCAGCCGAAAATCGTCGGGCTGTCATTTCAGCGGGCGCTGAGTTCTGACCTCGTAGCCGACGGCGAGCGCTTCGACTTCGTGGTCTCGAATCACGTGCTGCACCACTTGAGCGTCGACGAGCTGAAAGGGTTGCTCTTGGATTCGGAGGCGCTCGCCCGTCGCCGGGCGCTGCACGCCGACCTCGAGCGGTCGAATTTCGCCTACCTCGGGTTCGCGGCGGCGACGTCGCCGTTCTTTCGGCACTCCTACATACGCCCCGACGGGCTCACCTCGATTCAACGCAGCTATACCGCCGAAGAATTGCGGGCGGTTGTGCCCGCCGAGTGGACCGTGTCGCGCGGCCTCCCCTCTCGGTTGGAGCTGCGCTGGGAAGCTCCGAGGCAGCCGGCAACGACCGCGGCTGAGTCCGCGCTGCAAGAAGCGCCACCTGCCCCGGATGCGCCAGGGCCTGCGGGTAAACGATCAGGGCCTGACTCGGCGTCAGAGGCGGAAAGCACATCGGATGCGTGACGTGCTTATCGTCGGTGGGGGACCGGTGGGCACGATGCTCGCCTGCGTCCTGGCCGTCGGCGGGCTCGACGTCGAGGTACTCGAGCAGCGTGCGCAGCCGTCGCTGCGCTCGCGGGCGATCGGCATCCACCCGCCGTCGCTGCGGGCACTCGCCGCAATCGGCGTTGCCGACGCCCTCCTTGAGCGAGCCGTGCGCATTCGCGCGGGGGAGGTGCGCTCCGACGGCCGTAAGCTCGGGCAGCTGTCGTTTGAACGGGCAGCGCCGGGATATCCGTTCGTGGTCGCCCTGCCGCAGTACGAGACGGAGGCCCTGCTGCGCGCGCGGTTCGACGAGCTCCGGCCCGGACGATATCGCAGCGGCGTGACAATGACCGGTGTGCGCGACCACGGTGACGCCGTCGCGGTGTCCACCGATTCCGGCCCGATCGAGGCTCGCTATGTGATCGGGGCCGACGGAGCGCGCAGCCGGGTACGCGAGGCGGCGGGCATCGCGTGGCGGCAGCTCGGGCGCAGCGAAACCTATCTCATGGGCGACTTCGTCGACACTGCCCCGACGAGCACGCATCCGGACGACGCCGGCGCGGTGCTCTATTTCGAGCGCGGTGGCGTGGTCGAGTCGTTTCCGCTGCCCGATGGTCGTCGCCGCTGGGTGGCGATGACCGATTTTCTCGCAACGGATGCCGACAGCGCCGACCTGGCCGCGCTTATCCGTCATCGAACGGGGGTGCGTGTGGTCGAACCCCTCGGGGCCGCCAGCGCGTTTGCCGTACAGCAGAGGCTGGCCCGGCGCATGCATTCGAAATCGCTGCGCGTTCCGGGCGGGCCGATGTCCGGTCCCCGCGCTGCGGGCCGCATCGTGCTGGTTGGGGACGCGGCGCACGAGATCAGTCCGATCGGCGGGCAGGGCATGAATCTCGGCTGGCTCGACGCCGTTGCACTCGCACCGGCGCTGCAGCGGGCGCTGCTCGATCCGGCGGCGGCGGCATCCGTTTTGGCAAAATATGACCGCACCCGTCGCAGTGCAGGGCGTCGCGCTGCCCTGCAGGCCGGATTCAACATGAATATGGGCCGCCCCGCCCACGGTGCGCGGCTCCGCGCCCGCAACGCCGTCGTGCGCTCACTCACGTTGCCGCCGGCCAACGAGGTCGTTGCCCGCGCGTTCACCATGCGCTGGCTGTGACTGGTGCGGGCGCCGGCCGCGCATCGAGTTGAATAGGTGGGTGACTTCTGCAACTCTCATACCTCGCCTCCGCACCGACCTCGCTGCCGCCCACTTCTCGGTTCCCGGCCTGACCGGCCTGTGGGGGATCGAAGCGGATGCCGCGCTGCACCGCAACCAGCGGGTTCCGGCCCGGCGGGCGCTCGCCGCCCTTGCCGTCAAACTCGGCCGAAACGAGCCCGCCGCGACCCTGGCCCGGCTGTTCCTGCTCGGTGACCCGGTTTCGGTCGTTGACCTCGACGCCGCGCTGCCGTCGCTCGGGGCTGCCGGCGCTCGGGAGCTTGGTCTTGTGGCCACCGACGATGACTCGCGCGTGCGCCCGCTCGTCGACCTGCGCCCGTATAGCTTCATCGACGCCCACGGCGCCGACAGCTGGTGGATCGTGAGCGATCTCGGGGAGCTGGCGCTTGGGCATGCGCTCGGCGAAACCCATGTTCTCGGCATCGGCGGGGCGTCCCTCACCCTGAGCGGACTCATGATGCCGAACCCGGTGGAGCGCACGCTCGACATCGGCACCGGCTGCGGAATCCAGGCCATGCATGCCTCCCGGAACGCCGAGCATGTCGTTGCGACCGATATCTCGGTGCGGGCGCTCGAGCTCGCGGCGCTGAACGCGACGCTCAACGAGATCGACAATATCGAGTTTCGGTTCGGCAGCCTGTTCGAGCCGGTGGCGGGGGAGAAGTTCGATCACATCATCTCGAATCCGCCGTTCGTGATCACCCCCCGGGCCGAGGGCGTGCCGAGCTACGAGTACCGCGACGGCGGAATGGTCGGCGACGCGCTGGTCGAGGCCGTCGTGCGCGGGGCCGCCAGCCACCTCACGCCCGGCGGCGTCGTGCAGCTGCTCGGCAATTGGGAATACCACGGCGAAACGGATGCCTTCGAGCGGCTCGAGCGCTGGCTCACGCCCGCGACGCTCCCGGGGGCCGGCGCGCCCGCGACATTCCCGGGGGCCGCACCAGCGGCATCCTCGCCGGCACTCGACGCCTGGATCATCGAACGCGAAGTGCAATCGCCAGGCCAATACGCCGAAACCTGGATTCGCGACGGCGGCACCCGGCCCGGCCCCGACTTCGACCGGCTGTACGACGCCTGGTTACAGGACTTCGACGCGCGCGGCGTGCGCCGGGTCGGGTTCGGCTACCTGCTGCTGCGGCTGCCTCACGCGGGTCTTGCCGCCCCCACCCTGCGTCGCCTCGAACGGATGCCCGATGCCCTCGGCCACAACCCGGCCGGCCTCGGCGCGCACCTCGCCGAGTGCCTCACCGCCCACGACTGGCAGGTTCAAGCGGAGGACGCGCTCCTGTTGCGCACGCAGCTCACCGTGGCCTCCGACGTCACCGAGGAACGCCACTACTGGCCCGGTCAGCAGGATCCGACGCTCATGACCCTGCATCAGGGCAGCGGATTCGGTCGCTCGGTTCCCCTCGACACGGCCCTGGCCGGGCTGGTCGGAGCCTGCGACGGCGACCTCGCCGTCGGCGCTATCATCGGCGCTCTCGCCCAGCTGCTCGCGGCGGACGAGGCAGCGCTCACCGCCGAACTCCTGCCGAAGGTGCGCGAGCTGCTCGTCGACGGCTTCCTGTTGTTGCCCCAGCCCGCCTAGGGCAGCGGCCTCGCCCCGCCCATAACTCCTGCAATGTGCACACGCCCCAGAAAATTCGGCCGGAATTCCGGGCATCCGCTGGGTACCGGCCACAAATTGCAGGAGTTATGCGCCGGGCGGGGGCGTCGGGCGCACCGCGCTTGTCACCCGGGCGGGGAGCGCCACCGGCATCGGCTTCGCTGCAGCACGGATGCTCGGTGAACTCGGCGCCCGGGTGATTCTCACCGGAACGACGGCGCGGGTATTCGACCGCGCGGAAGAACTCACCGCCGACGGCCTCGATGCCGTCGGAATCGTCTGTACCCGCGACTCGGCCGCCGGCGCTGCGGGACTGGAGGCGGCCCTCACCGCGGGCGGGCACAAGCCGACGATTCTCGTGAACAACGCCGGCACGGTCGCCGTCGGTGACGCCAAGATGGGCCACGGCGACATTCTCACCAGCCCCGCCGAGTGGGATCGGGGCCTTGCCAGCAACCTGTCCACGGCCTTTCACGCCACGCGCGCCGTAACCAGTTTCATGCGCGCGGCCGGCTGGGGCCGCATTGTGACGGTGTCGAGCGTGAGCGGAACCATCATGGCGAGTCGCGGCGATGTCGCCTACGCCGCGGCGAAGGCCCGCTTGGTGGGGCTGACCCGAGCCCTCGACCTCGCCGTCAACGAAGCCGGTGCCGGCATCACCTCCAACGCCGTCGCCCCTGGCTGGATCGCGACCGGCTCCCAACTCACGAGCGAGGCCCTGGCAGGTGCGCTCGTACCGGCTGGTCGCAGCCGGTTCACCGGTCAGTCGGTCAGATGACTGACTAACGACCTTCAGGATAAAGTGTCAGTCCGCACGGTCTGCGGTAGTTTGGACTCATGACTGGCGCCGTACTGAACAACCACGGGCGAGCGCCCGAGATCAGCCGTTCTGAAACAGACCGATCGTGAATCGGCGCACTTTTCTGCTCGGCACGGCGTCGGGATTTTCGGTCTTGGCGCTCGCAGCGTGCGTGACGCCGCAGCCGGTGCCATCACCGTCCGTGACACCATCCACGCTGACACCGTCGATCGTGCCCCAGCCGCTCACGGTCTCCCGCACCAACTGGTCGAGCGACCCCTTCTCCCGCGGATCCTTCAGCTACGCCGCCGTCGGAGCCACTCCCGAGCACCGTGTGGACCTCGGTCAGTCCGTCGACGCCCGCGTGTTCTTCGCCGGTGAAGCTACCGCGGCTGAGGAGCCCGGAACCGTGCAGGGCGCGCGTGCCTCTGGCCTGCTGGCGGCCAGCCAGGTACGTGACGTCGCGGCCCCGGGAGAACGCATCACCGTCATTGGTGCCGGAATTGCCGGCATCACGGCGGCTCGCCAACTCGTCGACGACGGCTTCAACGTGGTCGTCATCGAGGCGCGGGACCGCATCGGCGGGCGTATCGACACCGTCAGTGGCGACTGGCCGTTTCCGATCGAACGGGGTCCCTCGTTCGTGCATCGCACGTCGGTGGATTTTCTGGACGACGAACTGACCGCCCTCGGGGTGAGGCTCTTACCGTTCGCGCGCACGCCAGAGGTGCGTACCCGGGCCGGGGCTGTCGTGGACGTGTCGCCGCTGGGTGCTCAAGCCGTAGCCGGCGCCCTCAGCTGGGCGGCCAGTCAGCAGCAGGATGTCTCGGTCGAACGCGCCCTGATCGATTCGGGCGAGGCCAGCCTGTCGAAGACCCCGAACGCCGAAGGCCTCTCGGATGCCGACTGGCTCGAGTACGAAATCGCTACGAAACTCAAGGTCGAATCCGGGGCCACCCCGAGCCAGCAATCGGCCTGGTACACAACCGACATCGCGAGTACCGACGACGATCAAATCGTGATCGGCGGATACTCGACCCTGCTCAACAGCGATGCGGAAGGCCTCGAACTGTTGCTCTCCAAGGTGGTCAACCGTGTGGCCCACGACAACAACGGCGTGAGCCTGCGCCTCGGCACCGGTGAGTCGTTGTCCGCCGATCGAGTCATCGTGACCGTGCCGCTTGGCGTGCTGAAGGATGCGGCGATCGAATTCTCGCCGGCGCTGCCGTTTTCTCACCGAGGTGCCATCGCCGCCCTTGGCATGGGCGTGGTCGATAAGATCTGGCTGCGCTTCGACGTGCCGTTCTGGGACACGTCGGCCAGGCTCTGGACCATCGTGGGCGAAGACGCCGACTTTCCGGTTTGGATCAACATGATGCCGCTCACCGGCGAACCCGTTCTGATGGGCCTGGTCGCCGCCGAAAACGCGACGAGGCTATCCGAGCTCGATGATGACGCCTTTCTCGCGGCAGCGCTCACCGGCCTCGAGCCGTTCCTCGCGGTGCCTGACGCGAAGTAGCCGAACGCGAAGTAGCCGAACGCGAAGCAGCCACACGTCAAGCAGCCAAAGCGGAAGGCTCAGGCGGAGTTGCGCCACGGCGGAAGAAGATGCCGCGGCATCCGCTTCAGCCGGGTGATCCCCGTGAGCAGCGCCGCAATTCCGGTGATGATCATCACGATGATCAAGCAGTACAACACGGTCTCGCCGGGGCCGTTCACCTGCCGGGCGTCGAGAAAAAAGTAGGGGTACCAGCCCACGATCGGCCCACGAATGAGCGTGAAGACTAGCCAGAACACGGGGAAAACGATGGCCCAACCGAGATATTTCCACGGCAGGCGGGCCTTATACGGGTCGACGATCCAGTCGATGAGGGCGAATACCGGAATCACGAAGTGCAGAAACTGGCTCGACCACGGCACCTCGATGGAGTAGTTCGCGCTGGAGGACTGCCAGACGATGATGCCGTAGACCACGCCCGAAACCAGAATATAGGTCGTGACCATGGCCCGAAGCATGTCGAGCCAGGCCGGGTCGGTCGGCCGTCGCAGCGCGACAACGGCGGCCGACATGAAGACGAGAATCGATACGATGGCGCTCTGCACCGTGAAATAGCTGAAGAAATTCGCGATCGCGAACGTGGACACGCCGAGTGTGTACTGAAAATATCCGATGAGGGCAACGAGTCCCGTCGCGGTCAGTCCCAGGCGCGCCACACCGAACGCGGTCCGCGCTCTCATTCCCGTACCCTGGCAGGGCTCGTGCGCGCGGTCATGCACTAACGCTACGCCAGCGCCGGGGAGCGCCCATCCGCAGGAGATGATCAGAAACTCGCCCTCGACGGTGGCAGCGGCATCACTCACCTTGAGGGCGGTCACGGCGGCGCAGCACGGTGCGGTTTTCAGCCAGGGCAGCATGCATATAACGGATGCTTTCCACCCCTCGATCTCGACACTGCCTTCGGGTTGGTTATGAGCGCAGGTGTGCACGGTTACGGCAGGCACGAGGCCGGCCCTACTCTGGAAGCACCGAGACCCTGGAGGAACAATGACCGTTTTGACCGCCGATTTGTATGATGAGCGTGGCGACGAGCTGCAATCCGTACCCCTGCAGTTTCAGACGATCGGCGGACGAGCCCGGTTCAGCGGCCCCATCCGCACCGTCACCTGTTTCGAAGACAACGCGCTGCTCAAGTCGATCCTGTCCACGCCGGGTAATGGGGCGGTGCTCGTCATCGATGGCGGCGGCTCACTCAACACGGCGCTCATGGGCGACATGATCGCCGACCTCGCCGTGGCGAACGGCTGGTCCGGCGCGATCATCAACGGTGCCGTGCGTGACCGTATCGCTATTGGAGCCCTCGACCTTGGGGTGAAAGCCCTCGGCAGTAACCCGCGTAAGAGTTCCAAGACCGGGGCCGGTGTAGCGGATGCTGTCGTCGAGATCGCTGGCGTCGTCTTCACGCCCGGACGCACCGTCTACTGCGACGAAGACGGCATCCTGGTCGAGCGCTAACGACGTCGAACGCGTGTGGCGCTGAGCGAATTCGCTCAGCGCCACACGCGAAAACGGGTCTTACTGCTGCACGTCGTCGATGCTGACGACGACGAAGTTGGCGTCGAGGTCGACGTCCCGGTCGGTGCCATCATCGACGGTGACCTCAACCTCGTAGAGGTGGTTCCAGTCGTCGTCCCGGTCGAAGTCGGTCACCCGGCCGCTGCCGATCGCAGCGAGAGCGGCGGCCTCAGCGCTGGCTCGCTCGCTCGCCGCCTGGTCGATGGCACTCGTGTCGGCTTCGGCGCTAGGGGTGGCGTCGGGCGTGGATGAGCTGCTGCTGGTGCTTGAACTGTCGGAGTCGTCAGTGTCGAAATCGCCAACCCACACCACATCGAATGCATCGTTGAGCTCAACGTCGACGGTCCTGCCGTCGTCGAGGCGCAACTCAAGGTCATAGGCGCTTCCGCCGTCATCATTGCGTTCGGCCTTGGTCACGGTGCCGGGGCCGACCCCGGCCATGGCTGCATTGCTCGCGCGGTCGAGGGTCTCGCCGGTGAGCGGGCCGTCATTGTCGTTGCCGCTCACGGCCAGGGCAGTGCCGGCGCCGGCGAGTAGTAGAACTACGCCTGCGGCGGCAGCGATGAGAATATTCTTCTTATTCATGGTGCAAGTGCCTAACGTCGGTGCCCCCAGAAGCCGGAGACCGAACGGCCGTGCCCAAGTTGCTTGGTTCAGCATAAGCGAAGAAATGTACGCCCCTTTTATGCCGGCGCAAGCCCCAGTCGATTCCCGGGAAGATCATGCAAGCGCCGTTGACCTGCCAGCGCGGTCGGCCGGTCAGAGGCGGTTCAACGCATCCGTTGCGGCGAACTGTTCGAGCACGGCCCGCACCTGAATAGACGCCTCGGTGCGCCCCGATCGTACGTCCGGGATGCGCAGGGCCGGAAGCTCGCCCGGCGTCGGAAAATTCGTGTAGGCATCGCGCATGAATCGGTCGAGGCGCTCACCCACCTTGGGATCCTCGGTCCACGTCCGCGGAAGTCGGGCCGGCTGGCTGAGCGGATCAAAACCGAGCAGGGCTACCCGCGTAACGGATGCCGCGGTTGCGCCTGCGTCGTCCAGGGGCAGCGGGCGAGCCATGCGCACTCCGGCGAAGACCACTCCGGTGCCAAGCAGCAGCCAGGCGATGGGAAGGATCGCCTGCATGCTGACTTGACCGCCGGTGACCAGGACAAAGAAGTAGGCGAAGACCCAGACCACCGGGGACAGCAGCATAAGAGCGACACCACCTCGACGAATGGATCGCGAGCGTTGTGATCGAGACGCGGTCGTGCCCAGCTGACTCGTGGTGAAGGCTTCGCGCTGTGCCGACGAGATGACCTGGCTGGCATCGAACCGCCAGGCGGCGGTGATGGCTTCATCGCGAGCGGCGATCGCCTGGCTCAGCAGGGCTGCTCGGGGAGCCCAATCACAGTATTTCTGACCATCGAGCGACTGCACCCACAACCGATAGTTGATGTGACGCTGCTCGCTGACTCCTTGCTGGGTGGCGTAGGACGTCGCCGAAGCAGCGGCGGTCGCCCGGGCGTTCGTCGTGAAGGAGGTTTGCTGGCCCTCCGGTAGCTCCGGTGACGTGCTCGCATTGAACGCGACCACGGCGGCCGTCGCTGCGGCCTGCGTGTTTGTGACAGCGCGCGACAGATCATTGTCGATCATGGACTTCCCCTGGACATTTTTACGACTGGAGGCAACATGCCTTGCTGGTCGTGCCGTGGGGTTGCTGTCGAACAACCGGGCCCTGTCATCGTGGCACAAACCGTGGGGTGGCAGGCTATCCGGGCCGATGCCTCCCCCCGTACTGGGGTGTACGAAGTTCTCGGAACGCGGTAATTCAGGCACCTGGTGCGCGCACCGCCCGATCGGGGGCTGCTCCAACTGGCTGCCGGGCGGTTATATTCAAGCACCGAACAGGAGAACCGTGACAATCGATGCGCCCATAATGCGACTGCGGTGCCCCGCGCAGTCGATCATAGAAGTGCTCCTCCTCGAGCAACGGCTGGTTGCCCCCCGCCGGAAGCTGGAGCGCCTGGTCGGTCGGTCGCCGCTCGGCGCCGACAGCGTGCGTTGCCTCGACGCCGCCCGGGCGGAAATCGCCGTGGGGCTCGCGCTGGCCGAGCTGCCTCGGGGATGGATCGTCTTCCATTCCCTGCCGGTGGGCGACAGCGGCGCCGACGTCGACCACCTCGTGATCGGACCCGGCGGCGTATTCGCCCTCCATTCTGACCGTCAGGCGCGCAAATCTGTACTGGTCGCCGGACGCAGCGTACTCGTCGGCGCCCGAAAGATTCCGTATATAAGGGAGGCCGAATTCGAGGCGGTCAGTCTCACCACCCTGCTTTCCAAGCGGATGCCGAGCACAGTGTCGGTACGGGGTGTCGTCGTACTCGTCGATACCAAACGTGTGACCGTGCAGACGCAGCCGTCGCGGGTAAAAATCATCGAGGCCACCGACCTGTGTACCTGGTTGCAGGGGCTCCCCTCCGTACTAGCCCCCCTCGACCGGTTGGAAATTACCCGATTCGTCGAGAACCCCGCGCTCTGGCAGGCGCTCACTGCACTGAAGCCGGCTGAGATTCTGCAGCGCTTTAGCGAGCTCGAGGCAGAAGTGGCCCACGCGCGATACACCCGCCTGCGATGGATGACACTCGGAATAGTTCTCAGCACACTCGGTGCCCTGCATGTGCTGCTGCTGCTTCCGCAGATTGCCAGCGCTCGGTAGCCGCGCCGGAACCAAAGGGTCGAGCCCTGCAGAAGTGGCGCGACACTATGCGAGCGCACGGCGCAAAGCGGCTTCTGCGCGGGACTATTCGCAGCCGGCGCCGTCGCCGTCGCGATCGAGATGGCCGCCGTAGCCGGGGTCACCGACGTGAACCGGGGCTGCACCGGACTCACGGGCCGCGGTGCAGTTGTGAAAATAGACGTCGCGCGGAGTCTCGGCGACCGGCGCCGACGTAGGCGCGACGACGGCGTCCGTCGTCGGGGTCGTCGTCGTCGCGAGTTCGTTGGGGCAGTTGGACAGGATGCGCGTCATCGCATCGTGTTCGGCGGCGGTCACCCACAGCGCATAGGTCGCCTTCACCGAAACCTGCCGTGCTACGTAGGCGCAACGGAAGGTTTTCAGCGGCGGCAACCAGGTGGCCGTGTCGCCGTCACCCTTGCGTGAATTGGTCACGCCGTCAACGGCGAGCAGATTGAGGGGATCATTGGCGAGCGCCACCCGCTGTTCCTGCGACAGCTGCTGCGCTCCGGTCTGCCAGGCATTGGACAGTGCCACGAGGTGGTCGATCTGCACGAGCGACGAGGTCGCCCGCCCGCGCACGAAGGTGATGGTCAGGCCGGTGTACGGTCCGAGCAGGGTGCCGCCCTGCACCTCGCAGCCGCCCTCAACCACGAGGGCGCTCAGGTCGCGGGCCAGGATGTCGTTGCGGGTGTCGCATCCGTTCTGGTCCACGTCTTGCCAGGCCGATCCGAAACTTTCCTCGCGGTCGTAGCCGGTCTGGGGCGCGCGCCCCTTCACCGGCAGGGTCTCCAGCACGGAAAGGGCCGCGGTGTCGGTCGTGGCCGTCGCTTCGGCGGTCGAATCGGGCGTCAGTGCGGGTTCGGCTGTCGCTGTTGGCAGCGCGCTGGTTGTCGGGACGGCCAGGTTCGACGAGACGGATGATCCCGCCACCGCGGTTCCCACCAGGATCGCCCCGAGCACACCCACGACCAACCCCATCACCAGAAATGATCGGGTCGAGCGTCGAACGGTCATGATGCTCCTTCTGGCCGCACGGCACGACCCTCCGAATATACGTGGTGTGGCGCGGGCGCCTCGCAACGGGGCAAGATCCGTTTCGAAAAACGTCCCCCATTCTGGGGGTCTTGCGACAGGGGTGGCACTGGCAAGATATAGAACCCGGCGAGGAGCACTGATGATTCATATACTCTCCACGTGGCGGCGTGCTTCGACGCCCCCGGAACCACTCGAATCGAATCGCACCGCAACGCCACGATCATTGGTAGGGCCAGCCTGGCTCCCCGGCTATGCGCCCCGCCCTGCGGTCACGCCGATCGACCTGGCGTTGGCCGGAGCTCGCAGTGAATCGGCCATCGACACGCTGCTCGCGGCGCTTCCCGAAAACTGGGCCGCATTCACGTTGCCCAGGTTCGGCGGTGATGGCGCGGGCGTGATGCGCCTGCTGGTGGGCCCCGGCGGGGTTCTTGCCCTGCATGCACGACTGTTCGACGGCCAGATCGCCTGGGTGCACCGACAGACTGTGCTCGTTGCCGGGCAGCGCGCGCCGGATCTCACGGTGGCCACAGCCGGCGCCAACCGCCTCACGGTGCTCCTGCGCGGTCGACTGCCGCTGCGCACCGCGGTGCAGCCCGCACTCGTGCTGCTGGGCACCCGCGCGCTATGGATCACCGGCCGTTCGGGTTGGGTCAAGTCGGGTTTGGGCACGGCGGGGCCGACCAAAATGGCCTCTGGCCGGACACCATCGGTGCCGGTGCTCGGTGCTGCAGCGCTCGGCGACTGGCTGGTCGCACGCCCACAGGTGCTACGCCCGATCGAACGAATGGAACTCGCCGCCGTGATCGACAACCCGCTGACCTGGGGTATTCGTCCGACGATCCTGCCCCAGCCCGGTAGCGTGGGGGTCTAGCGCACGCGCTTCGTCGGGCCGTGACCCTTGGCCGACAGCAGTCGCGCGCGCACCGAGAACGCGCCACCGACGACGAGCGAGACCACGGCGGCCGGTAGGATCACGTCGACGAACTGGTTACTCGAGAGCAGGTTGGCCAGCAGCAGAAGCACGGCCAGGCCGCTGAAGGCGAGTCCCGCGATCGCGCAAACAGTGAAAGTCAGGTGTTTCACGAGTGAATCCAATCGGTGGGGTGATTTCAGGCTAGCCGACGTTGCCCTACTTAGTGGGGGAGGCCCCGGCAGGGGGCGCCACCTTATATTGACAGCAAATGCTTTGCACCAGCCTCGGGGGTCGCCTCGGAGCGTGAATGAGTATTACTTACGATTTGCTAACTAAAGCTGTGGCGCAGCCGATTGTTAGGACGGAATCGGCAGGTGTCGGTGGCACGATGATACGGGGTTCGAACCCGTGGTGAGGCAAGTGAACGTGGCTATGACAACTCTTGGTGCTGGAATGCAGGCTCATGATCACGAGCCGGCAGTCTCTGTGGCGCGCAGCATGCCCCCGGTGTCCATCGCCCCGGGTCGGTTCGCCGGTCAATCCGTTGTCGAGGAACTGCTGCGCCAGCACGAAGATCGGCCGCCGCAGTCCTGGTTCGCACGCACCCTGGGTGTCGCGCCGCTCGATGCGAATGGACTGGGCTGGCTCCGCGCTGCGCAGGCCGAGATGATTGTCGGCGACATTCTCACACGGCTGCCCGATGACTACAGTGTTTATCATTCCCTGCCCATTCGCAGTACGGCGTTCTGGGTCGACCACCTCGTCGTGGGTCCGGGAGGGGTCTTCTCGATCAACGCGAAAACTCACTGGGACCGCGACCTGACGGGGTCGCCGCGCTCGATTCCCATCGGCAACCACGCCATGCCGTACCTGCGTGATGCTCGGTTTGAATCGGCCCAGATCACCGCGTTGTTGGCGGCGGTGATGCCGGCAGCGAGCGTTGTTGAACCCATGATCGTGCTGGTCAACCCGCACAAAATTCTGCTTGACCGCAAACCCAATGCCGTCACAGTCATCGATTCGCCGAGACTGCGCCGGTGGCTCGTGGCGCGCCCGCGAACGCTCACCCCGGAACAGCAGGCCGCGGTCACCGCGCTCATCGACGACCCCGCGACCTGGCGAGCAGCTCCCCAGCGGCTTGCGCCAGCGCACCTGCACGCCCGGTTCACCGCACTCGAACAGCAGGTCGCGGCCGCCCGAACGCGGCGTACCACGTTCACGGTGCTCGCCGCCGCGGCGGCCGCGACGTTGCTTGCCGCCTTCACATCGCCCCTCATTGTCGCTGCCGTGGAGTACCTCGCCGTACGCTGAGCCAATCGGTCAGGTGAGGCGCTCGAGAACCGTGCCCTCGCGCATCCGCTCGACGCGTACGACGTGGTCGCGCAGGTCGCGCACCCCGCGCGCGATGGCGAGTTCGGCGATGTCCTGTCCCTTGGTCACCGCGTGAGAACGGGCCGGGTGCCGGTAGTCTTCGATCGATTCGAAGGTGCCCCGCCCGCGCGGCTCCTTGTTGTGCCGCTGCGCGAAGCCGGAGTTGATCGCGCTCAGCTCGATCTCGTCTTCGTGGGCAGCGACCAGGCTCCTGGTGTTCACGGTGATCACCGTGTGGGCATCGTCGCGATAGGAGCGGGCATTCAGCAGGTCGCGCAGCAGCCGTGGCTGCAGGTGAAAGAAGACGCGGTCGTTCAGCGCCGCGTACCATTCGGCCAATGTCATGTCTTCGAGGGCGTCTTCGAGCGACGGCTCATGGATGGCCTTCTGGTGACGGATGACCGCGGTGCCGAATTGGGCATGCTCCAGCACGCGCGACTCGCCTCGGCGCTTGCCCAGAATGGCAGCCTGAGGGGCACCCTGCTTGACGCCCCATCGGGTGACGAGCGCGGCTGGACTAAGCAGCCCGTGCCGCCAGATGGCGGGCCAGCTTCCATCGGCGGCCACGTGGTAGAGCTCGGGGTACAGCCGAATCAGATCGCGAGACAACACATTTCGAGCGTACTCGTCGCCGGAGCGGCCCCGAGCCAGCCCGAAAGTTCGCAGTCGGCACCGTCGGCACCGTCGGCACAGTCGGCGCATTCGGCGCAGGCAGCCGGGGCAGCCGGGGCAGGTCGAGCGTCGTGAGCGCCGCCGTCAGGGCACCATCCAGCTGAGCACGGGGGTGGATTGGAGCCAGATCAAGAGGGTCATCAGCACGAGGAGGCCCAGACTCCAACCGATCAGCTTGCGGAGGAGCGTGCTCTCCGCCCCGGCGAGCCCCACGGCGGCCGCGGCCACTGCAAGATTTTGCAGCGAGAGCATCTTGCCCAGCACTCCGGCTGAGGAATTCGCGGCAGCCATCAAGACCGGCGAGAGGCCAGCCGAGTTGGCGGCGGAGACCTGCAACTGCCCGAACAGGGAGTTGGACGAGGTGTCGGATCCCGTCAACGCCACACCGATCCACCCCAGCAGCGGGGAGAGCAGGGCGAAGAAACCGCCCGTGGAGGCGAGGGCGACGCCCAGCGTGCTGGCCTGTCCGGACAAATTCATCACGAATGACAGGGCGAGTACGGCGGTGACGGTGACGATGGTCCAACGCAGCTGCATCAGCGTTTCCCGGTAAATCCGCAGTCCCTGGCGGGGCGTGATCTTGTACAGGGCCATCAAGACCGCACCGGAGATCAGCACGGATGTGCCCGCTGCTTTGAGATGGTCCAGTTTGAAGAGCTGAGCGACAACCGGATTGCCGGCCGGGTCGATCACATCCAGCCCCGGCCACCGGAACGTCACGCTGCCGAAAGCGGTCAGCCAGGCCTTGACTACCGGCACTTGGGCAATCGAGAAGATCGCGATGATGATCAGGTAGGGAGCGATGGCCGTCCAGACCTGTCGGGCGGCGGGCCGCATCGTTTTCACCGGCGCCGCGTCGATCGATGACGTTGCCACAGCGAAGGAGGAAGCGGCAGCGGACGCCCCGGCCCGAGCCGCCAGCGCACCGCCGCTGTGGGCGGCGCCGGTGCGCACCCGCAAGTCATCCAAGGGTGAATTGGTGGCTGTCGCTGACAATCCGATGGTTTCGCGCGGCTGCCAGAACCGCAACATGGCCAGCACGGCGGCGATGGTTGCGAGGGCGGCAATCACGTCGACAAGTTCGACGGCGAGAAAGTTGGAGGCGAAAAACTGTGCCACCGCGAAGACAACGCCGGCGACTACCGCCACCGGCCAGGTCTGTTTCACGCCGCGCTTGCCGTCGACGATGAAGACCAACACGAGCGGTACCAGCAGGGCCATGAACGGGGTTTGCCGACCGATCATCGACGCGAGGTCATGAATGGGGAGCCCAGTGACGCCGCTGAGGGCGATGATCGGTGCCGCCACCGATCCAAAAGCCACCGGGGCAGTGTTTGCAAGGAGGGCCACCATCGCCGATTTGAGCGGTTTCATGCCGGCGGCCAGGAGCATGGCCGCGGTGATGGCCACCGGTGCCCCGAAACCAGCCAGTGCCTCGAGCAGGGCGCCGAAGCAGAAGGCGATCAGGATCGACAGAATCCGCATGTCATCGCTGATGGAACGGATGGTGCGTCCGAGTACCTCGAACCACGGGGTCGCGACGGTCAGCTTGAAGATCCACAGGGCGTTGATCAGGATCCACAGGATCGGGATCATTCCGTAGACGGCTCCTGCTCCGACGGCGCTGAGTGTCTGGCCGAGGGGCATCTGCCAGCCGACCAGGGCGAGCATAACGGACAGCAGCAGGCTGGCCAGGGCGGCCTTGTGCGCCTTGACCTTGAAAACGCCGAGCAGCACGAAGAGAAGAATGAGGGGCAGGGCCGCGCAGATGGCCGAAAAGACCAGGGATCCAGCGATCGGATCAATGATTTGCTGAAATGGTGCATCGACTAATTTCACAGAAAAACTCCTTTGTTTTCAAGTGGTGGTGCGTGTTGGAGCTTCAGCTCACTAGGGTCGCGTCACCTCCTCCAGGATTTCGAGTACGTGACGATACGGTTTGCCGGTGGCACGCGTCATTCCGAGTTCGCAGGTGCGGTTGCAGGAGGCGTGGGCGGTGGCGCCCATGGCGACGACGTCCGCGGCCTGAGCGCGGGTGGCAGATGCGGTGAGTTCAGGATGGAGCATTCCTCGGTCGCCGGCGAACGCGCAACACCCCCAGTTCTCAGGGATCTCGACGCGTTCGGCGATGGCGTCGGCGATGGTGTCGAGGGCCGGGTTGATGCCCATTCGGGTCGAGGAGCAGGTGGGGTGCAGCGCGAGAGACTCGATTTTTTGATACCCCGGCAGGCTCGGCAGGATGTGGGTGGCTGCGAACTCCACCGCGTCGATGACGGTCAGGGGCCGCTCGCTGGTATCGCCCTCGATGATGTGGCGAAGGCCCTCGGTGCAGGAGGAGGCATCACAGATGATGGGCAGGACGCCCTCGCCGGTGGCGGCGCGCAGTACGGCAAGGGTTTTTTGGCTCATCGTGGCGAGCCCGTCGGCCATGCCCTTGGACGACCATGGTGTGCCGCAGCACAGCGCGTCGATTCCGGCCGGAACGAGAAGGGTGATGCCGGCGCGTTCGCACAACTGCTCGAAGCCGACCTGCACGCCGCAAGTTCCCGTGGTGGCCGGACCGAACATTGTTTGCACGCAAGCGGGAAAATAGACAGCCTGCGGCGCATGTGTTGGCAGGGTACGCTGCCGGGTGGTTTCCGACGGTGGATTACGCATGTCTGGTTTCGCTTTCTTCGACTGTGATGGACGGGCGTGCTTTGGGCGCAGTCGTCACCGCCCGATGTTTGCGGCTGGCGCCGCCACCGGGCAGTTCGGGGGAATAGAGGGGCACGGCGTCTGTGCCGAGCACGGCGCGGGCCAGCTTGTTGGGTACGAGGATGACGTCGACGGGTACCGTGCGAACCACACTCAAGGCCACGCCGGCAACCCGGGTCACGGCGCCCCAGTTCTTCGCGGCAACATTCCAGATGGCCTTCTCGACCGGGTTGGCGTCATCTCGGCGCAGGCGTTTCATGAGGTCGCCGGTGTTGATCGTCACCGGGCAGGCTGTCTGGCACATGCCGTCGGCGGCGCAGGTCTGTACGGCGTCGTACTCGTAGTCTTTCTCCAGCTCGGCCACGAGGGCGAGATTGCCATCGAGCCGGGCCTGTTCGATTGCACGCAGCGACACGATGCGTTGCCGGGGGGTGAGCGTCACATTACGGCTCGGGCAGACCGGTTCGCACCAGCCACACTCGGTGCAGCGGTCTACTTCGCTTGCCACGGCTGGGATGGCCTTGAGATCTTTGAGGTGCGCGTTCGGGTCGTCATTGATGAGCACACCCGGGTTGAGCAGGCCGGCCGGGTCGAACAATACCTTGATGCGCCGCATGACGTCATAGAGCTCGTCGCCGTATTGGCGTTGCACGTAGGGTGCCATGACGCGCCCGGTGCCGTGCTCGGCTTTGAGCGAACCACCCTCGCCGAGTACGAGGTCGACCAGGTCTTCGGTGAACCGGCTGAACCGTTCCAGCCCGGTCGGGCTGCCGAAATCGTCGGTGAGCATGAAGTGTACGTTGCCGTCTTTGGCATGACCGAAAATCATCGAGTTCTCGTATTCGTACTTGGCAAATAGTCGCATGAGCTCCATGCAGGTGCGGGCGAGCGCCGGCACGGGGACCACGATGTCTTCGAGCAGGGCGCTCGTGCCCTGCGGCCGGGTGCCGCCCACGGCTGGGATGATCCCCTTGCGCAGGTACCACAGTTGGCCGCGAATGCCCGCATCGGTCGTGAAATCGGCCGGCAGGGTGAGATCCAGCATGTTGACGGTCTGCATGCCGGTCTCGAGCAGCTGCGCCAGTTTCTCGGACGACTCGGCGAGGTATTCCACGAGGAGGGCGGCATGCTCCTGAACAACGAGGTCGAGCACGATGGCCGGGGCACCGGGCATCTGCTGCCCCACAGTCAGCGATAACGCGTCCATCAGTTCCAGGGTGGCCGCGCCGGTCGCCACAAGGGCCGGCAGCGCGGCTGTGGCGGCCTCGAGCCCGGGAAACACGAGCAGCGCCGTCGTCACGTGCGGCAGTTTGGGTACGGTACGAAAAACCGTCTCGGCCACGAAGCCCAGCGTGCCCTCGCTGCCCACAATCAGGTGCGCGAGCATGTCCACCGGCCGGTCGAAGTCCAGAAGAGAGTTCACGCCATAACCCATGGTGTTCTTCATCGAGAACTGCTGCCGAATGGTGGCGACGGAGGCCGGATTGCTCCGGGTGCGCCGTGCCAGTTCGAGCAGGCCGTTATATAAAACCGGCTCCCGCTTGTGGAGCTGATCGTCGGCATCCGCTGCACCGGTGTCGACGACGGTGCCGCTAGGCAGCACCACGACGACCGATTCGAGGGTCTGGTAGGTGTTGTCGACGGTGCCGCACGCCATTCCGGAGGAATTGTTGGCCACGACGCCGCCGATGGTTGCGGCGGACTCGCTCGCCGGGTCGGGCCCGAACTTGCGGCCGTACTTGGCCAGCCGGGTGTTCACGGCCCGCACGGTGGCGCCCGGCTGCACCCGCACCCGCAGGCCCTCGTCGAGGACCTCGATGTTTTTGAAGTTGCGACGCACATCGACCAGGACCCCGTCGGTGATGGCCTGCCCGCTCAGGCTGGTGCCTCCCGACCGGAACGTGAGGTGCACACCCTGTGCGGCAGCAACGCGCAGGAGCGCGCCGACCTCCGCAGCGTCCGTGGCCACCACGACCGCCTGCGGGATCAGCAGGAAGTGCGAGGCATCGTGGGCATTGGCGTAGAGGTCGATGGCCCGGGTCTTCACCCGGGCCGGATCGGTCACGGCCGTGCGGAGGGCTCCGAACACGGTACTGCCGGTCTGGGCACTAACGGTTGTTGTACTCACAAGAACTCCTTTGTTCGTGAATTGCACGTGCACTCAGTCAATGGGGCGAGTCAGGCCGTAAAGGACAGCGCGGTGGGTACATCGGCCGCTGTCTCAGCCAGGGCTTCGAACTCGATCACGGCGTCGATCTCGGCGGCGGCCATGGAGATATTCGTGACCCGCTCGAGGATGACCTCGACGACCACGGGTACCCGGAACTCGGCCATCCATTCCCGAGCCTGGGCGAACGCTGCCTGCAGATCGTCGGCTTCGCGCACCCGGATGGCCTTGCAGCCGAGGCCCTCGGCGACCTTGACGTGGTCGACGCCGTACCCCTCGAGTTCGGGCGAGTTGATGTTCTCGAAGGCGAGCGACACCTGATAATCCATGTCGAACCGGCGCTGCGCCTGCCGGATCAGGCCGAGATAGGAGTTGTTCACGACGATATGGATGTACGGGATGTGGAATTGGGCGCCCACCGCCAGTTCTTCGATCATGAACTGAAAGTCGTAGTCGCCGCTGAGCCCGACGACCGTTTTCATCGGATCGGCCACGGCTACGCCGAGGGCGGCGGGCAGCGTCCAGCCGAGGGGACCGGCCTGGCCGCAATTGATCCAGTGCCGCGGGTGGAACACGTTCAGAAACTGTGCCCCGGCAATCTGGGAGAGCCCGATCGTGGTCACATATCGGGTCTCGGTGCCGAATGCCCGATTCATCTCCTCATACACGCGCTGCGGCTTCATCGGTAGGTTGTCGAAGTGGGTCTTGCGCTGCAGCGTGTTCTTGCGGTGCACGCAGCTCTCGACCCAGCTCTCCCAATCGGGCAATCCGCCTTCGGCCTGGTAGTGCCGTGCGAGTTCAACCAGACCGCGAAGGGCAGCCCCGGCATCGGAGACGATGCCGAAGTCGGGGGAGAAGATGCGCCCGATCTGGGTGGGTTCGATGTCGATATGAATGAACGTGCGACCCTTCGTGTACGTGTCGAGGCCTCCAGTGTGCCGGTTGGCCCAGCGGTTGCCGATGCCGAGAACGAAATCCGATTCGAGCATGGTCGCATTGCCATAGCGGTGCGAGGTCATCAGTCCCACCATGCCGGCCGCGAGCCGGTGGTCGTCCGGAATGCTGCCCCAGCCCATCAGCGTGGGAATCACCGGAATATTCAACACCTCGGCGAGCTGCACCAACTCCCTTGAGGCATCCGCGTTGATCACGCCGCCACCGGCGATGATCACCGGGCGCTTGGCCTGCAGCAGCATCGCGAGTGCCTTCTTCAGCTGGGCAACCGATGCCGCGGGCCTGGCCACCGCCAGTGGCTCATAGGTATCGATGTCGAACTCGATTTCCGTGAGCTGCACATCGATGGGCAAGTCGATCAGCACCGGGCCCGGGCGGCCGGAGCGCATCAGGTAGAACGCTTTCTGGAAGACGCCGGGAACCTGCCCGGCCTCGAGCACTGTTACGGCCATTTTGGTGACGGGGGCCGCAATAGAGGCGATGTCGACGCCTTGGAAGTCTTCCTTGTGCAGCTTGCTCACCGGCGCCTGGCCGGTGATGCAGAGGATGGCCGTGGAGTCGGCCCACGCGGAGTAGAGCCCGGTCATCATGTCGGTGCCGGCCGGTCCGGAGGTGCCGATACACACGCCGATGTTGCCGGCTTTGGTGCGGGTGAATCCCTCGGCCATGTGCGAAGCGCCCTCGACGTGACGGGCCAGGATGTGGTCGATGCCGCCATGGGCGCGCATAGCGGAGTAGAACGGGTTGATGGCGGCGCCCGGAACGCCGAAGGTTTGGGTAGCTCCCTCTTTCTCGAGGATGGCGACGGCAACGTCGACTGCACGCATTTTAGACATGTGGTTCTCCTTGGAGCTAAATAGTTGGTGGGTCGACGTGTGAGCGGCCGGACATCTGCTCGACCAGTAACAGCAGAGCCGAGTGATCGAGCGAACCGTGGCCTTCGGCGCGCAGGGCGCCCATCAGCTGGGCCACCACCGCACCCAGCGGAATGGCGACACCGGCGGCGCGGGCGGCGGCGGTGACGATGCCGAGGTCCTTGTGGTGCAGGTCGACCCGGAAACCCGGTTCGAAGCGGCGTTCCAGCATCGAGGCGGCCTTGCGGTCCAGGATGCGATTACCGGCCAGGCCGCCGGCGAGAACCGTGACGGCGGCCTGGGTGTCAACCGAGTGGGCCTCCAGAAAAACGAGCGCCTCGGAGACGAGCTGGATGGTACCCGCGACGATGAGCTGGTTAGCGGCCTTGACCGTCTGGCCGGACCCGGCCGGACCGACGTGCACAACGGTGCTGCCCATCGAGTCGAGCACGCCGCGAACGGCCTCGACGTCGGCGGCATCCCCACCGACCATGATCGACAGGGTGCCCTCGATCGCCCCGGCCTCACCGCCGGAGACGGGGGCGTCGACGGCTTTGAGGCCGGCCTCCCGTGCGGCATTGGCGAGGCGAACGGTGACGTCGGGACGGATGGTGCTGGTGTCAATCCAGGTGGCGTCGGCGGGGGTGTTGGCGAAGACGCCGTCCGGGCCGCCGACGACGTCCTCGACATCGGGCGAGTCGGGCAGCATCGTGATCACCACATCGGCTTCCCGCACGGCTTCGATGATGTTGGCCGCGCCGCGGCCGCCCGCGGCGACCAATTGATCGATCCGTGCCGGACTGCGGTTGAAGCCGATGACGTTATGGCCGGCCTTGACGAGATTGATCGCCATGGGAAGGCCCATGATTCCCAGGCCGATGACGGCAACATTGGTCATTTTCGTTGTCCTTTTCTCACTGGTGGTGGATGCTTGTGGCCGGTTGGACAGCTTCGAGCCAGGCGAACGGATTCGCTGCGGCCGTCTTGTACTCAAGCCCGATGACGCCCTGGTAGCCGAGCTCCTGACTGTGCGCGAGCCACTCCTGAATCGGCAACGTGCCCGTTCCTGGTTCGCCGCGGCCCGGTGCATCGGCAATCTGGATGTGGCCGAATTCGTGGGCGTGCTCGATGATCACGGCTTCGACGTCGTCGCCGTTGACGGCGAGGTGGTAGAAGTCGGCGAGCAATTTGATGTTCGTGTCGCCGGTCTCGGCGCGTACCCGGTCGATGACGGCCAGCACGTCGGCCGCCGTTCGCAGGGGATACCTCGGTGCACCGCTCACCGGCTCGAGCAGCACGGTGCCACCGATCCGGGCGACGGATCGCGCGGCGAGGGAGAGGTTTTCGACAGCCAGCTCGTCTTGTTCCTCGGCGGCGACGCCGTCGATGCGGTTTCCGTAGAGGGCATTGAAGGACGTGCAGCCGAGGCGCCCGCCGATACCGGCCGCGACCGCCAGGTTGTCGCGGAACTCGTGGGAACGGGCGGGCCAGGAGACCAGGCCCCGGTCTCCGGCCGGCATGTCCCCGGCCGCGAAATTCAAACCGGTCAGCCGAACATCGGCATCCGTGATCGCGTTCTCAAAGTCGGCAATGTCCGATTCGGTGGGAACCGCGGCGGCAAAGGGCCACCAGAACTCGACCGCGTCGAAGCCGGCGGCCTTGGCGGCGGCCGGGCGCTGGAGCAACGGCAGCTCGGTCAGCAGGATGGAGCAGTTTACGGTGTACGGCATGGGCGTCCTTGCTCGAGTCGACAAATCAGTGACTTCGTTCCAGATGATTTCGTATCGTGGAAGTTAGTTTCTGTTATACGAAAAGAATAGGGTCGGTGCGGCCCCGCGTCAACTGCTGTGTACTCTGAAGAACCCGGCGACGATTTTCGCAGTGCAGAAATCCGTTGTCACACACGGTCTGGAGGCTGGCAGATGGCGGAACGCGGCGCTGGTAGCGGTGTGCAGTCCGTAGAACGGGTTTTCGAGCTCCTGGAGCTGATCACGGCTGCCGGTGGAGAGGTGATGCTGAGTGAGCTCGCGGCCTCTACCGACCTGCCGCTGCCCACCATCCATCGACTGCTGCGCACGCTGATGGCCAAGGGGTACATCCGCCAGCTCGCCAATCGGCGGTACGTCCTGGGCCCCGGACTCATTCGCCTCGGAACGGCAGCAAGCCAGCAGCTTGGCGTTCTCGCCGGCCTGCAACTTCGGTCGCTGGTCGATCAGCTCGGGGAGACGGCGAACATGGCCGTTCTCGATGCCGACATGGCGCTGTACATCGCCCAGGCTCCGTCCAAACACTCCATGCGCATGTTCACGGAGGTCGGCCGACGCGCGCACACTCACGCCACCGGGGTCGGCAAGGCGATTCTGGCGCAGCTGGGCGATGACGCCGTGCGCGCCATTATGGCCAGGACAGGCATGCCGACGCCCACGACCATGAGCATCGGAACGGTGGATGATCTACTGGTGGACCTGGCTCAAATCCGGGAACGCGGGTACTCCATCGACGATGGCGAGCAGGAACTCGGTGTGCGCTGCTTCGCGATGGGGGTTCCGAATGCGCCGACGCCCACCGCCATCAGCGTGTCCGGGCCGGTGTCGCGGGTCGATGATGCGTTTGCGCAGCGTGCCATTCCCGCTCTGCGCGCCGCTGCGGACTCCATTTCTCTGGACCTGAACCCCGCAGCCTAAGTGGCATCGGGTGCGGGGCCGCACCGCACTTCCGCTCAAACGCACCCATTCCTGTCGCTCTAGCCGCCGAGCTCGAGGTCGATGCGGCTGAGGCGGGCGAGCGACGCCAGATAGGCGGCATCGGCGAAACCGACCAGTTGGCCGAGGACCGGCACGGCGATGCGGTCGTCGCTGCCCATCTCGGTTGCGCACCAGAGACGCAGCAGCTCGGCGTTTCCACTGGCGCGAACGGATGCCCCCACCGCGCTCGTGAGCTCGGCGCGCAGCGGTTCGATGGCCCGGGAGGTCGACCGGGCCAATAGTGGGGCGGTGTACGCCGCGAGGGCAGCAGCCACCTGCCCGCCGCGCACCAGTTGTAACACCCGCGCCGAGTCCGACGAGCCGCGCAGGCTCGGTGCGAGGCGATAGGGCGCAGATTCCAGCGCGTCGCCGAGCACCCGGCGAATACGGTGCATCTCGATGCGGATGGCCGCGGCGGAACCGGTCTCGCCATGAACGGCATAGGCGAGTTCGTCGGCGCTCCAGCCGCGCTCCCGCGACTCGAGCAGGGCCAGAATCTCCGCGCGGCGCAGCGTCAACGGCATCCGACTGCCGTCGGCGCCGAGTACCGACGGGCTCTCACCGAGCAGCTCGAGCGAGAGGACAGATGAAACCACCAATGATCGCCCGGCAGCCACCGCCTCGGCCCTGCGGGCCGGTTCTCGTCGCGCCGCCCGCAACAACTCCTCGGCCAGCCGCACCCCGCACTTGATCATGCGCATGCTGTCGGCCGTGACCGTGTTGAGTGGCCCGGACACGTTCAAAACCCCGATCACCACGCCACTATCCGGGTCCCGAATGGGTGAGGCCGTACACGCCCACTCGTGGTGCGTGCGCACGAGGTGTTCGGCCGAAAACAACTGCGCGGCGCGCCCGCTCAGCACCACTTCGCTGATGGCGTTGGTGCCCACGCCGGCCTCGGACCAGTCGGCACCCTCCACGAATTCCAGCCCGTCGGCCTGCCGCATGGCCGAGCGACTGCCGACCCGCCACAGTACTTCGCCGCGAGCGTCAGCGAGCACGAGCAAGTGCTGCCCCTCCGTGCTCTCATCGGCCAGAAGTTCGCGAAGCGCCGGCATCACGGTCTCCAGCGGATGCCCGCGGCGCAGCGCCACGACGTCGGCTACCTCGTGCAGATGCCGAGGCAGGTGCCGGTCGGGGTCGATGCCCGCGGCCAGGGAACGTTGCCAGGATTCCCACACGGCGGCGGTGATCGCGGGCGGTGGCGCACCGGCGTGAACGCGTTCGTGGGCCGCGCGGAGCATCCGTTCATATTCTTCGGGGCAGGAAAATCGCAGGCCAGCAGTGTGAACGGGGGTACTCGGCCGGTAGGGCATGCGCTGTCTCCTCCATTGGATCCGACGATGGCGCCGATCAGGAACACCGGGTGTAACGCCGGTGTAACCCCTGTGGCCGTGTACTTGAACATACAGGTCGCGTCCGACGAGGGGCTGACCTACCGCTGGCTCACAAAGGAGTGACATGCCCGATTCACCGACGACCGTGGTCGACAACTGGCTCGCCCGGTTCGACACGGCCCTGCAGAACCGAGATGTCGACGGCGCCGTGGCGCTGTTCGCCGACGACTGCTACTGGCGCGATTTCGTGTCCTTCACCTGGAACCTGAAGACCCTCGAAGGCAAAGCCGACATCAAACGGATGCTCGCCGCCACCCTCGACGAGGTGCGCCCGCACAACTGGGCGCTCGCCGAACCCGCGACCGGGGATGCCGGTGCTGCCGAAGCGTGGGTGACCTTCGAAACCGGCCAGGCCCGCGGGTACGCCCACCTGCGCCTGCACGATGGCCGGTGCTACACACTGCTGACCACAATGCAGGAACTCAAGGGTTTCGAAGAAAAGAAGGGTCGTAACCGCGAGCAGGGCGTCTCCCACGAAATTGCGAAGGGCCGCACCTCGTGGCTCGAGGAGAAAACCGCCCAGGAGGCGCGGCTCGGCTACGAGGAACAGCCGTACTGCGTGATCGTGGGCGGCGGACAGGGCGGCATCGGCCTGGCTGCCCGCATGCGCCGGCTCGGTGTTCCCACGATCGTGATCGAGAAGAACGCCAGGGCTGGGGATTCGTGGCGCAACCGGTACAAGTCGCTGCACCTGCATGACCCGGTGTGGTACGACCATCTGCCCTACCTGAAGTTTCCCGAGGACTGGCCGGTCTTCGCCTCGAAAGACAAGATCGGTGACTGGCTCGAGCATTACACGAGCATCATGGAACTCAACTACTGGTCGAGCACCGAATGCACGAAGGCAACCTTCGACGAGGATTCCCAGGAGTGGGTGGTTCAGGTCGTACGTGACGGCACGCCGGTCACGCTGCGCCCCAAGCAGCTGATCTTCGCGCTCGGCGTCTCGGGGTATCCGAACACGCCGGTCTTTGCGGGTGCCCGGTCTTTCACAGGTGAACAACACCATTCCTCGAAGCACCCCGGCGGCGGCGACTACACCGGCAGGAAGGCCGTCGTGATCGGGTCGAACAACTCGGCCCACGATATCTGCGCCGACCTGTGGGAGCATGGCGCTGACGTCACCATGGTGCAGCGCTCGTCGACACACATCTCCCGCAGCGACTCGCTCATGGACCTCGCGCTCGGCGGACTCTACTCCGAGGAGGCGCTGGCCAACGGAGTGACCACCGAGAAGGCCGACCTGCTCTTTGCTTCGTTGCCGTACCGCATTCTGCCGTCCGCGCAGATCCCCGTCTTCGAGCAGATGGCACAGCGTGACGCTGACTTCTACTCGAAGCTCAGTGACGTTGGTTTCGATTTGGATTTTGGAACGGATGGCTCGGGCCTGTTCCTGAAATACCTGCGCCGCGGGTCGGGCTATTACATCGACGTGGGTGCATCGCAGCTGCTCATCGACGGCCGGGTCGCCGTGAAATCGGGTCAGCTCGATCACATCACGCCCACCTCCGTGGTGCTCGCCGACGGCACCGAGCTAGACGCGGACCTGATCGTGTATGCCACCGGGTACGGCTCCATGAACGAATGGCTGGCCGACCTGGTGTCACCGGAGGTCGCCGACCAGGTGGGCCGTTGCTGGGGCTACGGCTCCGACACCCCGAAGGATCCGGGGCCGTGGGAGGGGGAGCTCCGTAACATGTGGAAGCCCACGAACGTGCCGCAACTCTGGATTCATGGCGGCAACCTGCATCAGAGCCGGCACTACTCGAACTACCTCGCTCTGCAGATCAAGGCCCGCATGGAGGGGCTCGACACCCCGGTGTACGAGGTGCAGGAGTCGCACTACACCCGCTGAATCGCGCGCGCCCTGCACCGGAACGCTCCAAGCTCGGTGCTCGATGCTCGGTGGTGTCGTGCTGGTGCCCACGGACTGCCTCGTCGCGGTCAGGGCACCAGCACGATCTTGCCCACGTGAGCGGATGCTTCCAGCCGGCGGTGCGCATCCGCTGCATTCGCGAATGAGAATCGGTCGTCGATCACCGGTCGGAACTCGCCCGAGGCGATCCACGGCCAGACCGCCGACTCGAGCGAACGCATGATGGCGACCTTTTCGGCGTGCGACCGCGCGCGCAGGGTGGTGCCCCAGTAGCGGGCGCGCTTTTGCATGAGGCGAAACGGGTCGAACGTGGCCGGTTCACCGCTCTGGTTGGCGATCACCATGATGCGCCCGTTCACCGCGACCGCCTCGATGTTGCGTGCCGCGTAGGAGCCGCCCATGATGTCGAGGATCACGTCGGCGCCCCGCCCGTCGGTCGCGGCGGTGATCTCGGCGACGAAGTCCTGCTCCCGATAGTTGATCAGGACTTCTGCCCCGAGGCTCTCACACACGGCGAGTTTCTCGGCTGACCCGGCCGTCACGGCCACGCGCGCATCGAGGAGCCGGGCGAGCTGAATGGTGGTCGTGCCGATTCCGCTTCCGCCGCCGTGCGCGAGCAACGTTTCCCCGGGCTGGAGCTCAGCGTCCATGAATACGTTCGACCACACGGTGGCCAGGGCTTCCGGAAGGGCTGCGGCGTCGATGAGGTCCATCGACAGTGGCACCAGCAACGCCAGGTCTTCGTGCACCACGGCTTCGGTGGCGTAGCCGCCGCCAGAGAGTAGCGCGCAGACGCGATCGCCGATGCCGAACCGAGTCACGTCGTCGCCCACCTCGATCACCACGCCTGACACCTCCAGCCCCGGCCACTGGGGCGCGCCGGCGGGCGAGGGGTAGTGGCCCTGCCGTTGCATGATATCCGCTCGGTTCACGCCCGCCGCAGCGACCTCCACTCGAATGTCGTGGGCCCCGAGTTCCAGGTCGGGCAGGGTTGAGAGGGTGAGGGCATCCGGCCCGCCGGGGGAGCTTACGATGATTGCGCGCATATGCGCAGCCTACGCGCGAGCAACTCAGGACCTGGGCATGCCGACCGCCGAGTACCCCGCTGCGCTCGTGCACACTCCGTAATCGTCAACGTTGGTTCCCCGCCCAGCCCCTACCGAGGCGCCATAGAACTGAAGCGTACCGGCCTGCGCCTCGGCCGCCCGCTCCCGGGTGGCCTCGTACGGCAGCGTGCGATCCACGAAGTTGCCGGCGTCGCTCATCCGTTTATTCTGCCCCGCGCAGCGTGCCAGGGCTGCGCATGGATTATTCATCGGATGCCCCGACCTCGCCGGTCGTGTGGCCCGGACGATGCTGTCCTCCGGCCTACGATGGAAGAATGTGGCTAGATGTGGTGCTCGCCGACGCGGTCGATTCAGCGAATGGCACCCCGCTGCACAGTCAGGTGGGGGCGAGCATCCGTTCTGGCAGCGCCGACACGCGAGCGCTCGTGCGCAAGTGATGTTCCGGCGCCAGTCGGGCACTCGCGCGGTGGTTCTCGCAATGGGCGCCACCATCACGGGCGGGCTTCCGGTGTTTTTGCTCGGCGCTCTGTTCGTGCGGATCCAGCTCGATATTCCGGCGCCGCAGTGGGTGCTGGGCGCGGCCGTGGCCAGTTATTGGGCCGCCGCCGCGATGATGTCAGTGCTCGCTGGGCGCGTAGTGTCCTGGTTGGGAATTCGTTCCACAACGTTGTTCGGGGTGGCGGTCGGCGCGCTGAGCCTGATTGGATCGGCTTTTCTGGTGCCGTCCTGGGCCTGGCTGCTGGTGTGGGCCGCGGTTGGTGGTGTGTGCAACGGCATCAGCCATCCTGCCGCGAATCAGCTGATCAACCTGCGGGTGCGGCGAGGAATGCTCGCGACCGCGTTCGGCATCAAGCAGTCGGCGATTCCGTTTGCCGCGTTCCTGGCCGGGCTGGCGGTGCCGGCGCTCGCGCTCACCTTGGGCTGGCACTGGGGGTTCGGCCTCGCCGGCCTGTTCGCGCTCGCCGTAGGGGGCCTGTTCTGGTGGTCTGTGCCGCGGGGGGAGCTCGCGCGTCCCCGGCTCGGCGGTTCGCACGTGCCGCTGACCCCGCCGCTGATGAAATACCTGCTGCTGATGGCCAGCGTCACCACGCTCTCGGCGGCTGCCACCGGTGCCGTGACTGCGTATGCGGTGATCACAGGCATTGAGCGCGGGCTGCCGTTGGCCGGGGCCGGCATTCTGTTGAGCGTCGCCGGGCTGCTCAGCGTCGTCGTGCGCGTTATCGTCGGCCGAATCGCCGACCGGGCCAACAGCACGTTCGCGCTCGCCACCGTGGCCGCCATGATGTTCATCGGCGGTGCCGGAGTATTGCTCATGGCGGTGGACAGCCAGTGGACGTTCGTGGCGGGCGTGCTGCTGGCCCTCGGTATCGGCTGGGGCTGGCCGGGGCTCACGCACTTCGTGGTGTCCCGGGTGGCGGGTCCGGCCACCCCGAGCGCGACCGGCGTCGTGCAGATCGGTACCTATGTCGGCAGCGGCACCGGCCCGCTCGCCTTCGGCCTGCTCTACGCGGCGCTACCGCAGACGACGTTGTGGATCATCGTCGGCGCGGTGCAGATCGTAGCCGGGTACATCGCGTTCGTGCTCGCCCGAAAGACGCCGCCCGCTGTGCCCGTCAGCTAGGGACGATTCGCAGCCTCAGTAAAACCCCTCCAAGCCCTGCTGTTCCGGGGCTTTCTCGCGGATCTCGGCGCACCTCAACCCCGATGAGGAGTTCCCCGTGATATCGGTAGTCACACCCGAGCGATTTTCGTGTTGACGCCGTGGGCCGCGCGGCGCAGCCACGGGTCACCGTCGCTGGCCCACCGCGCCAGGGAGGCATTTGCTCGGGCACGATTCGCGCCGGTCAGCGCCTGCACCAGGGGCAGCACCACGGTGAAGGTGAGCGGATCCGCGAGTTCTGGCAGCCTCGCTCCGCGCAGAAACCCCTCAATGCGGGTGAGGTCGGTGTTGTCGAGCCGGGTCACGTTCGATTGCAGCAGCACGATCGCGGCGAGGCGGCGCTCGAACACCGGCACGTTCCAGAGCTCGGAACTGAGTGCGGTCACCTCGTCGTGGCTCATGTTCTTATGCCGGCGGGCCAGGTCGCGGATGGTTCCCCGCACGGCGCCCACCGAGGCGCCGTAGAACTCGAGCTTGTTCCCGTACCGGGCCTCTGCCTCAGCCGCCCGCTCCCAGGTTGCTTCGTACTGCAGCGTGCGGTCCACGAAGTCGCCGGCATCGCTCATCCATCTATTCTGCCTCGGTTGGTGTCTCGGGCGGCAGCCGCGCGCGCGGCGCCAATGATCAACACGATCAAGGCGAGCAGGGCGGCGGCACTGACCAGATACAGCACGACACCCCACGGGGCGTGATCCCCGCCCGAAATCATGAACGTGTCGGCGATCGACATGCCGGGCCCGAAAGCCACAAAGAAGTGCCCGGGAGCCGCGAACACGAGCAGAACGAGATAGGCCGCGGCGACCGGCAAGACCGCACTCGTGTGTCGCACGATCGTCACCACGAGAACCACGGCGGCGAGCACCATTCCTATCGCCGCCCAGATGACGACGCCGTTCGCGACAAGCGGTTCATTCGCGAGGGTCATATTCGCCCGAATTTGCGCGAGCGTCGCGCCCGGCACGGCCGCCAGCGGATTCCACACCAGTATCTGCAGGACCCCGACGAGCGCGTACAGCGCAACGGCCCCGAAGCCCACGGCTGCCGCCCTGATGGCGCGGCGCGGTTGTCGTGTGTCGGTGTTCGTCATCTTGCCAGCGTAACGACCGGCCGCGCCTACTCCGAAGCGGATCCCGCCCAGCGGCTCGACGCCGCGACCGTATTGCTTTCTCATCGAGGACAGGCCTGGCCGACGTTGAAGACGTCATCAACAGAAATGCGCGATAAGGCCAGGCGCAACCATTTCACGGTGCACGCTCGCCAGCCCGGCCGGTCAGACGATCTGTTCGCCGCGCGTAAAGCGGCAAGTATGGCAGCGATTCCTGAAACCGAATGGTGCGGCCGATGGGCGCTCAGTGCACCAGTGCCAGCAGCAGGGCGACGGTCACGAACAGCACGCCGAAGGTGCGGTTGAGAATGAGCTGCCCGCGGGCGGTGTTGGTGAAGCGCTGGAACGATTTGGCCGCCACCGCGAAGAAGAACCACATCACGACGACGTCGATCAGTACGACGGTGACGGTGAGCACCAGGTATTGGGGGAGCAGCGGCTGCTCCGGCCGAATGAATTGCGGCATGAACGCGAGAAAGAAGACGAGTGCCTTGGGGTTGAGCAGGTTCACCCAGAAGCCGCGGCGAAACATCGACCTGGCTGGCTCCCGGGTCACCGGCATGGTCGGGTCCCGTTGGGAGCCGGGCTTCTGCAGAATCAAGCGGATGCCCAGATACACCAGGTAGGCGGCACCGGCATAGCGAATGACGTTGAACAGCACGGGGGAACCCGCGACGAGTACCCCGACACCGAGCGCGACCACGATGATGTGCACGATGAGCGCAGCCTGCTGCCCGAGGATTCCCCAGATCGAGCGCCGAAATCCGCTGGTCAGCGAGTTGTTCATGGTGTTGATCGCGCCGGCGCCCGGGGTGAAGCTGATCAGTACGCCGGCACCTGCAAGGGCCAGCCAGAGGGAAAGTTGCACACGTCAGCGTAGCGCGGGCGGGTCGTGCCGATGGCCCGACGAACGTAGGCCTACGCCCTCGCACGTCGCCCGGCGAGGACGCCACCTTCGGTGATACTGCTTATTCGCGGTTAAAAAAGTTGCCGAGTGCCGAGAGACCGGGGATCTCAAAGTTCGACCCCAGGTCGGACACCTGCTCGCCGAGGCCGGTCGCGTACCCGCCCGCCCCGTCGGCGACGCCCTGGGTGACTCCCTCGAGACCACCGGTGACGCCCTCGAGTCCGCCGGCGAGGCCCTCGAAATCGACGCCCAGTCCGGCCGCTTGTTCTAAAAGGGGGCCAGCCACATTGCTGAGCACCGCGCCACCGGCGACGGCTGCAAGTAACCCGCCAGCACCGAGTCCAAGGGCGGCGACACCCGCTCCGGCAAGGGCGCCGCCGGTGCCTCGGCCGGACGGCCGGGCAAACAGTTTCTTCAGCAGGCCGGGCTTCTGAGCTTCGCCGCGGGTGGCCGACCGGGCCAGGTCTTCGGGGCTGGTCGATGCCGGGTATTCGTTGGCGGGCAGCTCGGTGCGCAGCTGGGCGTCGACCTCGTCTCGTTGCGCCGGCGTGAGCCGCGCGAACGCATCGCGGTGCACCTGTTCAAGCTGCTGGGGCTCTGCGGTCTGCAGCAGGTAATCGTAGCGGGCGATGGCCGCGCGGTCGTCTGCGCTCAACGCCGACGACGTGTTCGACCCAGAACGGGGAGCGGCACTCCGCTGCACGTTGCTCGCTGGGGGCCGACTGTCTCCGGTGACCTTGTCGGCTGTGGTGCGCACCATATCGCGCCAATCTGTCTTGCCCGACCCGCCGGAAGACGGCTGCCCCTTCTGCTCGAGGGCCTTCGATGCCATGCGCAGAATGCGTTGGAGGTTGCTCATTGGGGGCCTTTCTGTTTGATTGGGTCCTCAAGTGTGCCTAGCGCGCCTGAGTAAAGCCTCCCAGCCGCCCCGCCATCCGGTTCTGAGCGTCGCCGTGCACAGCGGGCAGCCAGAGTGACACGTGCACACGGCAGCGCAGTGCAGGTGCGCGTCGATGCAGTGCTGCAGCGGATGCATCGGTTGCGGCAGCAGAACTGGCCGTGGCGTCGCGCCTACGGCAACAACAAAACCTCCGTCGCTAACCAAGGTCATCGACGCAGCTGAGACGCGAGTGCGCTTGCTCTTACCCACGCCTGCACGACAGACCGTAGCCATATCAACTTACGTGTCATAAACTGTAAGACATGAAGACCGTCGTAACGTTGAGCAGCAAGGGGCAGCTAACGCTTCCCGCGGCCGTGCGTAAGGCCCTGCGACTCGAACAGGGTGATCGATTTGAAATCTCGATCGACGAAAAGACCGGCACGATGAATATCGCACCGGTTGCAGGCATCGAAGCGCTCAGCGCGCTAATTTCTAGCTACGCGACCATCATCGAGCCCGTGACAGACGTCGACGCCTATTACCAAGAACATCGGAACGGCGAGCGCGCAAATTGAGCGCATCCTTGGATGCAAATGTCGTTCTCCGATTGCTACTCAACGATGTGCCCGAGCAACATGACGCCGCTGTGGTCCTGCTTCAGACGGGCGGCACGTTTTTCGTATCGGACATCGCACTCGTCGAGACAATCTTCGTGTTGGGCCGCGCCTACGGGCTGAATCGAGAGCAGCAGCAAGAAGCTATTCATGGCCTCGTGAATCTCCCCCAGATCGTCGCCAACGCGAGGTGACAGCGCTGGTCGCGCGGGCCGCTGCACTCATGGCCGGCATCGCGGCACTGCAACGCCTTGCCGATTTGGATCAGCCGTCTATCGCCATGTCCATCCTGCTGGCCACGCCCAAGATCGGCTACGGCAAGGGCTTGAGAAACATGGACACCAAGGCGAGTTCGATACACAAGAAGCTCGTGACGGCTGAGACCGGCGCAGTGGTGCGCGAGGCGGCGGCCGCGGCACAGGCGGCCGCAGACGCCGCGGCCGCAATGAAAGCCGTTGCCGACGCACGGGCCGCTGCTGACGCACAAGCTGCCGCTGACGCACGGGCCGCTGCCGACGCGCAAGCTCTTGCCGCCCAGCGGGCTGCCGAGCAACCGTATGTCGCTCCTTACGTTGAACCGTACGTTGCGCCCGCGGTTCCCAGCGTCGACACGTACACCGGATGCCGCGCCTACGGCAACAACGGAACCTCCGTCGACGACAAGGGTCGCCGGTACACCAAGATCCCCTGTCCGTAGGGTCAGGCAGCGGCCGACCCCGCTCTTGGTAGCGATGCCACGACCGCCAGATAGGCACTAAATCATCAAGGGATACATGACAACACAGGCACCGGGTATGCGCGATCAGATCGCCGGCCAATCGGTCATCGAAGAGTTGCTCCGCCTGCAGCAAGCGATTCCGCCACGCTCTGGCTTCGCTCGATTTTGGGGATACTCCCCACTGGCCGCGGAGAGCGTCGCCTGGTATCGCGGCGCCCAAGGCGAGATCGAGGTCGGCAGGATTCTCAGCCGTCTCCCGCCCGAATGGAGAGTTTTCCACGCTCTTCCGATCGGAAAAGCCGGCGCCGACATTGACCATCTCGTGCTCGGACCGGGCGGCATCTTCACCATCAACACCAAACACCACCGCGGTAAGAAGATCTGGATCGCCGATCGATCATTCCTGGTCAACGGCCAAAAGCAGCCCCACCTTCGCAACTCCAAATTCGAGGCCACCCGCGTCACGAGAATGCTTCGAGAGCGGATGCCGCAGCTCCCGACAGCGCAGGCCGTGATCGCGCTGGTCAGTCCCGGGCAGATCACGATCAGGAAGACGCCCGACGCGGTCACTGTTCTCGATGCAAATTACTTGCGGCGCTGGCTGCTGAAACGGCCGATAGTCCTCGCCGAGACCGATCTGGTCGAGCTCGCGGCGATCGTTGATGCGCCGCCGACCTGGCCCGCACCCGCCTTGCCGCTCACGCCGAACTTGATGGCCAAATTCGCCAGCCTCGACGTGGACGTTCGAACCGCGCGCACACGCCGCACCGTCTGGAAGCTCCTGAGTATTGGAACAGCGTCGGTGCTGGCCGTGTTCGTCGGCCTACCCCTCCTCAGCAGGGCGGTCGAAGGCTTCATCACTAATCTCTGACGCGTCATACAGGCTCAGGGGCGCGAACGGCGTGAATCAGACTTGGTGAAGACTGCCGTCACTTGGATGCGACGAACGCGGCCAAATGACGCATTTTGGGGGAGTTCTCACACAGCTGTCGCGATTTAGATCATCGCGTGCCGAAACACTTTCGCTGGCTTGCCGACCAGGCCGGGCCGGTAGGCATCCGTTTCGACGAGCTGGCCCAGCATGTGCCGACGGAAGGTGTCCTTGCCGAGCGGTTCACCTGCAATCGCAGAGTGCAGGCGCAACAGCTCGAGCAAGGTGAAGTCCGGGCCGAGCAGTCGCTCTGGATCGGCCGAGGCCCGGTACGAAGCCCGCAGCGTGCCTACCGCCAAATCGAGAATCAGTTCGTGGTCGTAGATCAGGTCGCGAACCTCTGACACCGGCGTCAGGTCGGCGTGCGAGACGGATGCCGGTGGTACCACGACGAGGTGCGCCACTGAGATCACCCAGCCACGAGTGTCCCGTTCTGGGGCGTCGAAAACATGCAACTGGCGTGGGTGCAGGCCCATAATATGGGCCTTGTCGCTCAGTGAACGGAGTACGGCATCGGCAAGGGTTTCGCGCTCGTGCACGAACGTTCCGGGTAGGCGCCACCCGGTCTGGTTCTGCACGAGCGCCACACAAAGCTTGCCGTCTTTCACCGAGAGAACGGCCGTGTCCACAGCCACCGAAGGGCGCGGATAGTCGGTTAAGAGCTTGTCGGAACTGTCGCGGTAGGTGGTCACTAGGTAATTGTCTCAGATGTGATCTATATTGGTAATAGATCACTTATGATCTAAAAACAGGGGAGACCAGATGAAGAAAACACGTGAACACCTCGACACCGCCCAGCGCGACCGTGCTGCCGGAGTGCTCCTCGGCCTGGCCTGCGGCGACGCGCTCGGCGCCGGCTACGAATTCGGGCCGCCCTTAGCGACAAGCACCGCGGTGCAGATGAAGGGTGGCGGGGGCTTCGCGTGGGCGCCGGGGGAGTGGACCGACGACACCTCCATGGCCGTTCCTATCGCCCAGGCTGCCGCGAACGGTCTCGACCTCCGCGACGAAACAGTCCTCGATGGCATCGTCGCCCAGTGGGTCGACTGGGCGAAGACGGCGCCCGACGTGGGGATCCAGCTGCGGGCGGTGCTGTCGAAGACTGAGGCCACGGCATCCGCTGTGCGCGTCGTGGCGAAGGCGCACCACGAACGCCACGGGCGCAGCGGCGGCAACGGTTCGCTCATGCGCACCGCGCCGGTGGCGCTCGCCTACCTCGACGACCCGGTCGCGCTCGCCGAGGCAGCCCGCGCCATCAGCAGCCTCACCCACTATGAAGCGGATGCCGGCGACGCCTGCGTGCTCTGGTGCCTCGCCATTCGGCACGCGGTGCTCGAGGGCGAACTCGACGTGCGCGTAGGCCTTCCGCTCCTGCCCGCCGACCGGCGGGACCTCTGGCAAACCCGTATAGCGGTGGCCGAAACCAGCGTGCCGTCAGACTTCGCTCACAACGGCTGGGTGGTTGAGGCGCTGCAGGGCGCGTGGTCGGCCATCAGCACCACCAAGGCGACGGATGCGACGCACCTGCGTCTCGCCCTCGAAGCCGCGGTGCGCGGTGGCCGCGACACCGACACCGTGGCGGCGATCGCCGGTGGTCTGCTCGGAGCGCGGTGGGGCGCATCCGCTGTTCCCGCCGAGTGGCGCCGAATCGTGCACGGCTGGCCCGGCCTGACCGCTGCGGATCTGGTGCGGCTCGGGAGTCGAGCTACCGGAGACGAGGCCGCCGTATCGGACGCGGAGGCTGAGCGCTTCGACGAGAAACTCACGGGTGTCTCGACCCTGGTACGACACCCGCACGACGACGGCATCTGGCTCGGTGACATGCGGGCGCTCGATGACTTGCCCGCTGATATTGATGCAGTGGTCTCGCTTTGCCGGGTGGGCACTCGGCAGGTGCCCGCGCGCATACGTCACCACGTGGAGGTGCGCCTGATCGACAAGGAGAACCCCGCGAAGAACCCGAATCTCGACTTCGTGCTGCTCGACAGCGTGCACGCCATTGCCGCACTGCGATCCGAGGGGCACACGGTGCTGCTGCACTGTGTGCGGGCGGAGAGCCGCACCCCGTCGGTCGCGGCGCTCTACTCAGCACGTCATAAGGGAGTACCGATCGAACGGGCGCTCAAAGAAGTCAAGGCCCTGCTGCCGAATCCGCAGCGGGCGCAGTTTCTGCGCGACGCCATCACGCGGCTGAGTGCCAGCCAGAAGGAGACGACAGCATGAGCCGCGAGGCATCAAACGATTCCGGCAACAACTTCGTGATCAATGAGAACGGCGAAGGTGGAGGCGACGGGTACGAGGAATACAACCCACCCGCCGATCGCTTTCTCACCGCGCAGATCTGGTGGATCGCAAGCGAACTCGTGCGGCGTCACCCGCACCTGCGCATCTCGGGCCACGAAGTGCCGGGTGATGGTCGCCTGGTCATGGTGCACGACGAGCAGGACAGCATGAATATCCAGTGGGATCTCGTGGGCGGCTGCAAGTATCTGGTGAACGGCGAGGTCACCAGCATCAGCTGGATCGAGATGATGGCGGCGGTCAGCCCACACGAGACGCTCAAACGCATCGAGCTGGGCACCGGGCTCGGTATTCCCAAGGCAGCCGTGGTCACCACGCCACACTCGCTCACCTACCGGGTGATCGCCAGCGCGCTTGCCACCGCGGTCGACGACCGGTACGAGTGGTACGCGGTTCCGGCGCCGATGAACCCCTACGACGACCCCGACTGCCCCTACTTTCTGCCGTTCCCATCGGCACTCCGGGCCCGCGACGACTACGCAGACGCAGCGGATGCCCAGATCGCGTCGACCGGCCGCGACATCCACTTCTTTCAGCCGTTCTGGGCGCTCTTGCGAAACCTCGAGCCGATCGCCATCTTCGACTCGGCCGGCGTGATCCACACGGTAATGGGGGCGACCGAGCTGATGCCGACTTATGAGCAAATCCACCGCCGGCTCGCCCTGACCACGGCCCGCGTTCTGGGCCCCTACCTTCCCTGATGACACCCGAACCAAGGAGCACCACCATGACGAACCACGAACTGCCCGCACCGAAGAAGATCCTCTACATCGATCTCGATAACACGCTCGTCGACTTTCCAAGCGGCATCCGACGCCTGAGCGAGGCGGCCCAGATTGAGTACAAGGGCCACTACGACGATGCCCCCGGAATCTTCGCCCTGATGGACTCGTTGCCGGATGCCCTGGCGGCCTACCGTGAGCTAGCCCAACACTTCGACACCTACATCCTGTCGACCGCGCCGTGGGACAACGCCTCTGCCTGGCACGACAAGGTGCTGTGGGTGCAGAAGCACCTCGGGCTCACGAGCGAGACCGCCGCCTACAAGCGGCTGATCCTCTCGCACCACAAGAACCTCAACCGTGGTGACTTCCTGATCGACGACCGCTCGGCGAACGGCGCCGGCGGTTTCGAAGGCGAGTGGCTGCAGTACGGGCCGGATGCCGCGTTCCCGAGTTGGGCATCCGTCACCGACTACCTCATCGCAGGCGCCAGGCCCTCACAGCTTCACGACGCGATCACCCTGGCGCGAACGGCGCATGCGGGACAGGTCGACAAACTCGGCGTCGCGTACATCTACCACCCCCTGGCTGTGATGCAGCGCGTGAGTGGCACCGACGCGAAGATCGTGGCCGTGCTGCACGACGTCGTGGAGGACACCGAAGTCACCCTCGACGACCTGCGCAGCCGCGGCTTCTCCAAAGACATCGTCGAGGCAGTGGATGCTGTCACGAAGGTGAAAGGGGAGCCGCTCGACGAGTCCATGGCGCGCGTCAAGGCCAACCCGCTCGCGCTGATCGTGAAGAAAGCCGACATCTCGCATAACGCAGACCCGGCGCGGCAGAAGGGACTGTCGGATGAATCGCGCGTCAGGCTCACGGGGAAGTACGAGAAGTCGGCGCGGCTGTTGGGCACGACTCTCGTGGTCATCCTCGAGCAGTTCGGGGCATCGCGTTCCGGTGAGCCCGTGGCAGAAATGCACGGCGCCTGACTATGAGTGACCGCTTCCTCCTTGAGCGTCAGCGCATAAGTGAGCACCCGATGGGCAACGGCAGCTTCTCCGACAATGCCAGCCATGAAGCACGACACGGCGGTCAGTTTGAGTGGTTTTGGGGTGTCCCCGGCGTCTTCCAGGCCCTTGCCGCTCCGCTCTCCGGCCAGCGGGTTCCCGCCGCGCCGGACGCGCGGGACGTGCATGAGCAGTCCCTCGGCTACTGGGCCGCGTTGCACTATTTGCTGATTCATCGGCTGGGCTGGGCCCACCCGGATAGAGGTTTGCGGTGGTGGTACGACGAGGGGAAGCCGGTCGAGGATTCAACGCTGTCTCTCATCTCTGAGGTGTGGGACCGCGATGGAAACTTGGACGCGTATCTCGGTTGGCTCTTGAAAGGTCGCCCAGTGTTCCTCAATCCAGATAGCCCCGAATCCGCGGCATGGCCAGCCGATCTCGAACCGCTGGCGCCCCACTGGGAGAGGTGGGTGAGAGAGGTCCAAGCAACAGCCGAGCTCACGGGATCCACGTACTTTCAGGGAGGATGGGATCCTCTGCATTTGACTGGTCACTCGGGCGAAGGCGGTGTGCCAGACCCAGCTTCGACAATTTCCGTGATTTCACGCAGCGACCGACGGGCCGTCTTCCGGACCAACACAATGGACGCCTGGCACTTCGACCTAGAGAAGCAGGCAAAGAATCTGCCTGATATTGGTCACCGTTTCTGGCGAGTCGATGTCATCGTCAGACCGGTTGGTTTCCTGGGAACCTACCGGCGATCGAGTGTGACCGGCCTGTGGTTCACGGGGCAGCACCGAATCCACGCGGCGGGCAACTGACTATGCCGAGGGAGCGCGAGTGGTGTCAACGACGGTTGAATGCCCGGCGAGACCCGACGGCTAAAAACTAGTCCACTCGACCTCGATTGGATTGGATTGGTGACAGTAGTTAAAGATTGCGCGCAATACTTCGCCTTCGCCTTCGCACGAGAGAGGACGTGTCGCCGGGAGTGATCGCGCGGAGTGCGGGGTTGGGTAGGAACTCGGTCGCGCGGGCATTGGGTTCTGTGAACCATTTAAGCATGCGTGATAGCAAGGCCGGACAACGCCACCGTGTGATAGACCGGGTGAGGTAGTTTTCCTGGGTCAGAAATCTCCTGACAAAGGGGATGCTTCGCTCAACCGGATCACCTCTCGCATAGCAAGCTTTGGTGGGTTCAGCGGTGGCAGCCCCATCGGCTGCAAGTAAGGACCTTACGGAAGGATGAGGCTCCCGAGTATGTCTATGACGTAACGGTTGTCACCCCGCACCCGCGCCAAGGCCCGTTGCTGGGTTGCCAGGATCTCTCTAGCCTTTGGAAGCTCCCCAGCTGGCGAGTCCAACTCTCGGGCGGTGGCTTTGACCCAGTACCCCTTCGGGTTAGCGCCAAGGGGTACTACCACCTCAATTAGCGCGCATAGCAGTTCTTCCGGGGTGCGGCCCGGAAGGAAGCGCAGATGCGCATTTATCCACTTGAGCACCTGGCGGCGCCGAAGCAGAGTCTCAAGGTCGCCATCACCACTGCCACCGTTGCGCAAAATGTGCTTGTCGCCAATACCGAGTTTCGCGAGCTCGGCCTCGAGTTCAGCATCGCTAACGGTTTGGGAATCGCGGATTGCCAGCGCCGGTCGTTGGTCTCCATCCAGAATGACCAATGCATTTGACGAGGCGACCGCCAGAGACGGGATGATTCTCGTCAGAATGGTTTGTGCCCCACCGACGAGCGGTATGACCTTGATGGTTTGTGCGAAATCGTAGTTCTTGAGCTTCGCCGCACGTTCAATAATTGCAGCTGCGAGATCGTCCTCGACGTATATTTCCCTCTTGTTGACTGTTGCTCCAATCCTGTTGAAAGCCTCGCTCGGTGATGCTTCCTGCGCCAGAATCTGCACTCGTCCGGACGCGGTGTTGAAGTCCAGAATCTTGATTGCAGCCGGAGGTAGTTCTTCAAGGATCGACGGGGAATGGGTGGCAATCACAACCTGAAGCTTCTTCGATACCGCAATCTTTGCGATGGCTCGAACAAGATTGCGCTGCGCACCTGGGTGCAGTGAGACCTCGGGCTCGTCTATGAGCACGAGAGCATGGTCCTTGGCAGCCGCCAGGGTTCGGACAAGCATGATCGCAGCAAATTCCCCGCTGCCCGCGAACGCTTCCGAATAAGAAAGATGATCCGTTTCGAGTTTCGCGGTGTATCCCTCAGCCTCAAATAGGTCGTGCTTTACGAGTCGGATCGAGCTGTACTTGCGACCCAATATCTCGCTCACCATATCTACGTCCGCTTGTTGAAGCTGCTCAGCCGGCTCCAGGATTCTGTTCTTCCGGTAATAATCGTGAGACTTCTCAAGCTCGTTTAATGCAGTGGCCACGTGCGTCGCTCTTTGACGGATCATCCTTTTCTTGTCGGCCGGACTGTTCTTCTTTCCTCGCCAGTTGAAGTAAAACTGGATGTCGTAGGCGGGCAGTTCCTGCCGGAAGTCAATGTAATGAACGTCTTTCTTCACGGCTGCCCATCGTGTTTTGTTTCTGTGCGCCTGGTCCGTAGCGGGAGTCGCGTCACGTTCAGGCATCACTGCCATTTGGTCGCGCCGCCGAGGGGCGGACGTCTCAAAGTAATCTTCAGTGCGGCCTGCCTTATCAACGCGCGACTTGATAACTTCGACCACGGAGCCAGACGGCACGCGATATCCGTGGATATAGCGATTCGGCGCCATATCTGGATCCAAACTGGTGCTGAACCAGGAGTTACCGATGTTGTAGCTGTCTGGGCAACCTTGGAGCGCGCGCAGGATCGAGCTCTTGTTGGTTCCGTTGGGGCCCACAAGTGCGGTTATTGGGTAGGTGAACTCAATCCGCAGGCCGTCTTCGAGATTCTTGAATCGCGGGAACCGAATATGCCGAATGTAAGGCTCCAACGCGCCTGATTGGGCCATTCCGTGCAATTTTTCGAAGTCTGTCGACATTGTGTTCCCCCTATTAAATTTGGGCCTGCCTCCTGCGACTACTTTTGTCGTTTTCCTGGTTATATTGGCTGACCCGGACTTATGCTTCCACGAATACATCGAGCCACAGTTTCAACACGCTGGGCCCGGTGTATTTCGTGTGCAGAAACGTCTGGCCCGGTGGAATGACATATTGTGCGCGAGTCGAATGGACAACTGGGCAGTACTAGATAGAGTTCAATCAAGTCGCTGTGAAGCGGCGGGAGAAGAACGAGCATGGATTCGAGGGGGAATTCGGCAACATGGCACTACTGTCAGACGTATTGGCGGGCACCAACCGGGGTGAGCCGATCGTCCAGGAAATCGCACAGCGTGCGCGCGAGGATCTCGCTGTCGTGCAACTCGCATTCCCACATAGTGAGAACGCTCCAACCCAGAGTTTCCAAATAGACCTTATTGCGCGCATCGCGGGCCACAGTTTTGGATCTCTTACTCGCCCAGAAGACCACGTTGCTCGCGGGAGTCGACTGCCCCGAGCTGCACGAGTGGGAGTGCCAAAAGCACCCGTTCACGAACAGGACTTTTTGGCGCCTTGTGAATACGAGGTCCGGCTTCCCAGGAAGTCCGCTGACGTGAAGCCGGTAGCGGTAGCCAAGCGAGTGCAGAAGTCGTCTTACGATCCATTCGGGTTTCGTGTCTACAGAACGGATACGCGATATAGTTCTTTCTCTATGTGCTGGGCTCATACCGTCGGCCGTGACAGAAACGCTACGCCTGCCCGATTGGCGTTTGCCGACGGTTCCCACATTCGTTTGCGCGCTGCGGTGGCTTCGCGTGTGCGGGGCGTGCTTGGTTCAAGCTTAGAAACAAGCGATGACTGAACTTCATGACTATCTCGGACTCGACCGTCAATCTGCGGTCTTGCAGTGGTCTGTGATCCTCAACCGGGGCGACCTCGAGGTCGGACGCAGGCAGGAGTCATACACCCCGGTCGAAACGCTTCTGGTTTTCGGGCTCGCCTTCGTGGTGAATCGGGGAAGTTACGGAACAGCGAATCTCGGCAAAGTACCAGAGCCCCTTCCCACAATTGCTCGTTTGTTCAGACGGTCCGTATCAAGCATCCTCGCCAAAATGGGCAACCTTGACGGGTCCAGGACGAATGGCGCCCGCAACGAGATCGAACTGGCAGGCATTCTCGGTGGCAACCTATCTTCGTACTTCCATCTTTACGACGTGATTATTGACACTGCTCGTTCAATTGGCTTGGATTCGCAAGCCCTTCCCGACTTTCTAGGACTCGACTCGATGCAGGGCGTCTTGGGCGCGGACAAAGTGACAGAAGATGAGCTCGCTGCTCACATTGAACCACTAGCCGTCAAGTGGCTCCGTGAGCGTCCTGAGATCGAGCTCATCACTACGGAGAAATTGCTGATGGGCTCGGCGCGGATCGGGCAGGCGAGATTCGCACGGGCCGTGCTCACCAATTGGAACCAACGGTGTGCATTTTGCGGCCTCACGCTTGCCGGCACGGGTCTGCCGTCTGGTCGAATGCTGATCGCGAGTCACATAAAACCTTGGCGCCACAGCTCCAACAGGGAGAGACTCGACCACCGCAATGGCCTCGCGCTCTGCCCAACTCATGACGCAGCTTTCGACACATTCCTGATCTCGGTGCAGCCTGATATGACTCTGCGGCTGGCACCAGCGCTCGAAATGGCGACTCGCAGCGACCCGATTATCGCCCGGAACTTTGGAATTGGGGTCCTCGCTGGCCAGCTCCACATCGATTCGGGGGCAGTGGCGCCGCGCGCGTCTTATCTCGAATGGCATTTGCAGCAGCTAGTTAGAGAGCCGCCGGAGATCGCCGATCGAAGTCCCCAAACCGGGACAGACAACGCGGCGAGTATCACGCGACACGGTTCCGCTCAACTCAGCACCCAAGAAGGAATCAAACATGAGCACCAACCGCAATTGGCAGAATCCCACCCATGCCCTTGTGGCAGAAGTGAACGAACATCGCTCAGCGGCGTTGGACGTATATCGGAGAAACCCGAACCTGATTCAAGAGCATATAAATCAGGAGGATAGCTACCGAACGGGCGGTTACGCCGAGCGTCAGCTTTTCGAGCTGGTCCAGAATGCAGCGGATGCCAACGTCCGCGGAACGAAACCAGGACGCGTCGAACTGCGATTGAGTGGGGGGAACCTTTACTGCGCGAACGAAGGCGAGGCTTTCACGAGCAGTGGTCTCCGTGCCGCCACTCACGCATTCTTAAGCGGAAAGCGCGGCGATGAGATCGGTCGATTCGGGCTGGGATTCAAATCGGTTCTCAGCGTCACCGACAATGCACAGATCCTCAGCCAAACAATCTCTCTCGAGTTCAATTCGCCCGATGCCCGAGCAGCGCTGAGCGCGCTTGCACCCGGTAGAAAACAGCTTCCGCAATTGCGAGTGCCAACGGTTCTTGACCCGGAAACGGTCTTCGCTGAAGATGCCGTGGCGGCCGAGCTCTCGACCTGGGCGACAACGATCATTCGCTTGCCGAACGTTGACCATGTCGATCGTTTGAAGGCGCAGTTGGCAACATTCCAGACAGAATTCCTCTTATTTGCATCGGCAGTTTCCACCCTGAGACTCGTCATCGACGAGGGCGGCGAAGATGACATGGATCTGGAGCACACTTGCGTCATCGTGGCCCCGGGTAGAGTCGAAATCAGTGCACCGGATGGGTCGAAAACCGAGTGGCTCATCAACGAACGGATGCACAAGCCGTCCTCCCGCGCGCGCGCTGAAGTTGGGGAGGCGGTGGCTCGCAAAGCGGTAAAGATCACCTACGCAGCGCCATTGCAGTCGCTCAGAGCCCTAGGACAGTTTTGGGCGTACTTCCCGCTTCGGGACGAGACGACGGCGCGTGGTTTGTTCAACGCACCTTGGAGAGTCAACGACGACCGGACATCTCTCCTGCCGGGGCTCTACAACAAGGAAATCTACGAGCAGTTCGCCCAGATGTTCGTAGAAGTCCTCCCGCTTCTGTCTTCCCTCGATGATCCGGCCCGGCATTTCGACTACATGCCCGGCCGAGGCAAAGAAATCCGTAGCGATGGCGACCAATACTTCACCCAGAGGATTCCAGTGCTCGCGGCGGCGGAGGATCTGGTTCCAGATGCCACCGGCACCTTGTGCTCTGGGAGCGAGCTGAGGCTCCTATCGCTCGATTACGCGATGGAGCCCGGAGTGATGGAACTCTGGCAGACCGCACCTGCCTCGCCAGATGAGTTTGCTCATTTCAGGTGCTTCTCAACGGCGGATCGACGTAAAAGGCTCGAGAACCTCGTTCGCAACGATTCCCGCGCCGATCCGGAGTTTCGCCGGGAACTCGGTTTTGCTGAATGGCTGACCGTGCTCGCACATGGTTCAGATTTACAGAGCCTACAGATCGCTTTGCGAATTCTTCATTTCCAGAAGGACCGCACCACGCGAGCCCTAGGCACAGAAGCACGCATCGTTCCATCTGCATCCGGAAAGTTGTTCAAGGCCAATGCCACTTATGAGCTGTACTTGCGCGGCGAGAGCGTCGGGCAAATATCCGATCTCGAACTGGTCGACCCGCGCTTCCTCGCTCTTCCCAAGGTCGAAGAGATCCTAAAAGAACTGGATTTTCATAACCTGACACCATCACAGGAATTCCGGGCGTTGCTACGTACAGTGACCGAAGACTGGAGTGATGCCCAATGGGAGGAACTCTGGAACGTCATGGATGACGTGCCCGTGCCGGAGGCTCGTCAGCTTCTGTCCATGCATAAACGCGGTGAAGGTTCCATCAAATTGCGCGCTCAGGATGGCTCCTGGCGCGATTCACGCTCGTTGATGCTGGCCACCGGGACGAACTTCGCTCCGGCCGACCTCAGATTGCGGTTGGACACAACTTTTCACGGCACGAATATCGATGTCCTGAAGGCTGTTGGAGTTGTGTGCGGCGTGGACGCCCGATTCCCAGTCAGGTATGAACCGCTCTTCCAGGAATATCGAGCGTGGGCAAACGGGAAATATCAGCAGCGCCTGTCCCGAGATGCCACAGCAACGACGGGTGATGCCACTTTCATGGACGAAGAAGGTCCTGGCCCTATCCAGTTACTTCAACGCTTGCATTCTGACGGCGACAGCGTGGCGCGGGCAGACTGGTCGGCGGCGCTCCTTCATGCTGAAGCGGATCGTACGTGGTCGATGACGCGAGTGGGAGATCCGAGAGCTGCCCCAATGGACTTTATCGCGCCCCACCTCTGGGCAATTAAGAAATACGGGCTTGTTGCCACGACCTGGGGCCCCATCGAAGCAAGCTTCGCGCTGGACCCGGCTCTCATCCAATATCGTGACTACCTACCCGTTGCCCTGACTGCGCATGCAACCAAGCTGGGGCTCGCCAAGGACCTGAAGGACGTCCCGCCGCCCGTGTGGGAGAAGTTCCTCCAGACAGTGCCTCAAAAGGTCAACCCGCAGAACCTGGGGACACTGGTTCTCGCTGCCGCGCGCAGGCTTCCGCCGTCGTTCCCGATAGGACGCGTTCCTGCAATTGTCGGCGCCGGCGTTTCCCTCGTTGACGCTGCCGATGTGCAAGTTGCAACGACCGAGCAGGAGATTGCATTCTTGCTCGCAAAGGCCACACCCTTCCTTCACATCGTCGAGGAAGATGCTGCGCAGTACTTAGTCGAACGCCTGGGTTCGTTGCGGGCAAGTGAGGAGGTGGCCTTCAGTGTGGTCACCGAGGGTGTCTCGGAAGCTGCACTTCTTTGGGACCGCTATAGAGGTTTCAAGCGTCTTCCAGGCGGTCCCCTCAGAGACGTTCAACTCGTGGCCTGTGATCGAATTGCGAAGCGCGTGACGGCGGCGGCCGGGGGGGTCGAGGACGAAACAATTCTGCATTATCGACAGGGATCCACGTTCTACTATCAGCGCGAACTAGTTGCTGATGACCTGATGACCCTGATCAATAGGGAATTCACCCTCGACCTGAGTGTCCCTGAGCTGTCCAACGTGCTCAACGTTTCCATCGAACTCGATATCAAGCTGCTGATGGAACAGTGCCAGCTTGAGGACGACGAAGTCCAGAGACTGTTGATGCTCTTCTCCTCGAATGAGCTGGAAGCGGCGCTCCCTGTTGGGCTCCTGAAGTCCGTTCGCAAACTCGGGGCGTCTACCGGACCTCTGGACGTGTCCCGGCTCTTCTTGAACGTCTATGGATTTGACTCGCTGAATGTCTTGAAAAACGAGTTCATCCGCAGAGGTTTCCCCTGTCCGGATCGCTGGTCGGGATCCCTCGACGCGTTGAAATTTGTCCGAGACCTCGGATTCAAACCCGCCTACGCTCAGGAGAAGGGGGGGCCCTCGCGGCGTCGGTTCAGGTGCTGGGCCGACCGGGCCTGCCAGCGCTTCACGGGTATCAAGTAGAACTCGCGAACCAGATCCGAGAGGTGCTTCGGGCGAAGGGCGGAGTCGAAACGAAAGCGATGCTTTTCCTGCCAACTGGAGCCGGGAAAACCCGTGTCACGGTTGAGGCGATCGTGCAGGCCTTCCTTGAGGATGGACTCGTCGGACCCGTACTTTGGATCGCTCAGTCGGAAGAGCTGTGCGAGCAGGCTGTTCAGACATGGAGTGCCGTATGGCGGGAGCTCGCGGATTTCCGAACCCTGACGATCGGCCGGCTTTGGGCCTCGAACACTGTGAGCGATTTTGAAAGCGACCTGAGCGTAATTGTCGCGACTGACGCGAAGCTTGAGAAGCTCGTCGATAAGTTTGAGTACAAGTGGTTGGCAGACGCAACAGCTGTGATCGTGGACGAGGCTCACGTGGCAGGTGACTCTCCGCGTTACACACAGATCTTCCGGTGGCTCGGTGTGGATGGGCGATCGGCCGACAAGCCGCTTCTGGGTTTGAGCGCCACAACATTCAAGAACCGAAGTGAGGGTCGAACCAAGAGCTTGGTGGCGCGTTTCGGACACAAACGGTTGAACGTCCTTGGGGATGATCCTTATGGGACGCTCCAGGGGATGGGAGTCCTGGCCCGGGTTCGTTACGACGAACTGCAAGGCGCGGATGTCAGGCTGAGCCCGCAAGAGTTAGAAGACGCGGAGAGCTGGTCCCGGCTCTCTCCCACGGTCATGGATCGCGTGGGCAATGATGAGGACCGCGCTATTCGAATTGTTGAACACATCAAGGATCTTGACCCGGAGTGGCCAGTCCTCGTATTCACGTCATCCGTGTTCTCTGCACAGGTACTGGCCGCGCTATTGCAGGCGCAGGGTATTTCCGCAGCGTCGGTGAGCGGGAAGACGCGTCGGCAGGAGCGACGTCGAGTAATTCAGGAATTCAAGGATGGCAAGATTCGAGTGCTGGCCAACTGCGATGTGCTCACGCAGGGCTTCGACGCTCCGGGGGTGCGGGCCCTGTACATCGCCAGGCCGACGCTGAGCCCAAATGCGTACATTCAGATGGTCGGCAGGGGGCTGCGCGGTCCCTTAAATGGCGGCGAGGCCGAGTGTCTCATTGTGAACCTCAAGGACACATTCTCCAACTTCTCTGGAAACCTTGACTTCACGGAGTTCGATGGCCTTTGGGAGAACACCGAGGCGGCGACGAAATGAAAATGCTGCCGCCTGAAAGTTCCTACACAGACGTCAAGAGCAAGGCCGAGATCCGCGTCGCTAACTTGATGTCGCAGATTGCCTACGAAGAGCCTGCAGCCTGCTTCTATTCCGTCCATCTCACGGAACACGAATACAAGCGGATGTCGGAGGTCGACTTTGTCGTCGTCTGGGACGACTGCGTCCTTGCCATAGAAGTGAAGGGCGGGCGCGTTGCGCGCAGCGGTGGATCGTGGACTTTCACGAATCGACACGGAGAGCAGAACTTCAAGGCCGAGGGGCCCTTTGACCAAGCCAGATCGGCGATGTTCGCGCTCAAGGATCGCCTCGAGAGGGCGGATCGCGCTTTGGATGTGTCCTTCGCATTCCTCGTTATCACTCCAGATCAGGCCCTGCCAGCGGATGCTGAATGGGATCCGTGGGAACATGCCGGGCCCATGTCAATGACCATAAACGGTTTGAAAAAGGCGCTGGATAGCGCCCGCTCGCATGCGCGAAGAGCCAGCAGCCGTGTGCCTCGTGGGCAGGCATATAGTCGGCTGCTTCGGACTCTTCGCCCGGACTTCGATCGCGTGCCGCGGTTGAGCATCCAAGCAGAGGCTCTTGAGCGGGAGTATGTGGCGCTCGTGGAGGCCCAATACGCCGTCCTGCTTGCTGCGGAGGACAATGCGCGAATTCTGTGTGAGGGAGGGGCAGGCACGGGCAAGACGCTTCTTGCTGCAGAAACGGCGCGCCGTGCATCTGCGGCAGGTAAGGACGTGGTCTTCGTTTGCCGATCCAAAGCTGTCGTCAATTACGTCGCCACTCTTTTGTCCGAGACGCCGGTTAGATGCGTCGCATTTTCGGACCTCCCAACCGAGGGAATTTGTGAGGTTCTGGTCGTTGACGAGGCGCAGGACGTCATGAACGAGTTGGACATACTGCTTCTGGATGCGGCAGTTGAGGGTGGCATTGAACTGGGAAGCTGGCGCCTCTTCTGTGACACGAATAACCAGGCACGCGTCGATGGTCGATTCTCGGAGGCAACCCACAAGGAGATTCGAAGTCTGGCGAGTCGCAGTCGGCTGACTTTGAATTGCCGCAATACCGCACCCGTGATTATCCAGACTCAGTTGCTGACTGGGGCGGATCTTGGTACTCCGAAGGTTGGCGCTGGACCCAAAGTTGTCTCGCTGGCGGTCGGGAGCGACCTGATTGCCGGAACAGCCCTCGACGCGAGACTGGCGTTACTCGTTGACGACGGCGTCGATTTGGAGGATATAGCAATCGTCTCATTGCGTCCCAATGGCAACGCAAGCGCCGCAGTAAGCAGCGCGGCTTATGGCCGGCAACAGATTGTACTTTCGGCGGAAGGCCGCCGGGCTGGTTCAGCGACGCTGTATCGTCCCGAAGAGATCAAGGGCCTGGAGGCGCCACACGTCTGCGTCATCGACGTCGACGACCTCGACGCTGAAGCAGCTCTGCCGAAACTCTATGTCGCCATGACCCGTCCTCGCGTGAGTCTTTGGGTCGCCTATTCAGATCTTGCATGGAAACAACTCCGCACCCGCGGACCGGCCCTCGCCGGGAAAGGAATCTAGACCTGTGGATGCCAAGACAAAGCGCAGACAGCAGTATGTCGATTATCTGAGGTCTCAATACCTCGGTCCATCAGGCGGGGATGACGAGCTACTTGCTAGCAGGCCCGACAAGACGTACCTCGTCGGCACACTCTTTCCCCGGGGGCGGGCTGCAAGTGATCCGGACGTAGATGTGAATGACGGTGACGTTGGTAGCGAAGACGGGGACGAAGCAATTGAGTCGGCCAATGACTGGCATCCGTCCTCTGCCGCCTTGTCGTTCATTCATAACGGAGATTCCCTCGAGTGCAAGACTGCGTTCGCGACGTATGCCAAGGAAGACAATGATGGGCCGGGATCAAGCTGGCGTCGGTCGCCGGTCCTCTTGCCGGCGTTTTTTCTGAGTCCCGCCAAAACGTTCTACGTCCCGGAGGTTCCAGGCGCTCGCGTGCGTGTCACTTCCAGGTGGAGACGCGTTCTCGACCAATGGATGGTGACAGTCGCAATTGAGAATCTCATCGAACGCAGCGACCCCGAGGACAAGATTGCAACTCAGGATTGCGTCTTCCAGACCCAGCTGTCGTGCGTGCCGATCGGCGGCGAAGTCTTGCCCTATCGCACCACGGCTTCGGTCAATATGGAACCCGAGGAGTGTGAACTCGCCCTCCGTTATCGAGATGCCCGCGTATATGCCGTGGGCCATGGAACCTCCTCATCTTGGGAAGCCCACGATGGACGTGTGCGATCGGTCGCAATCGATTTCCTCCCCACCGTGACAGTGCCCGCAATTGCCGCGGTGGCTGGCGCCGGCGAACGAGAGACACTGCGACTGTCCTTTCTTAGCGATGCGTCCGTTTCCCCTGAGGTGCTGGCTGATCACCTCAACGACTTCGTATCCGACTACGAGAGCTGGGTCGATGAGCGGGAGAACGAAGCGCGTGGCCTGCCGAGCGAACACGCAGAGGCAGCCGTGCGCATCATCGAACGAATGCGTCGGGCAGTTCTTCGTATGCGGGGCAGCATCACGGTGTTGACAGACGATCCAATTGTCTTGAAATCCTTCCGGCTGGCAATGATCGCAATGCGGGAACAGATGCTGCAATCTGGTCACGCTCGGAGGAACCCGGGCAAGCGAAGTAACCCACTCGTCGCTCGGTCCATAAACCTGAAGGAACCGGAATGGTTCCCCTTCCAATTGGGGTTCCTGCTCGTTTCCTTGGAATCGACCGCCTATGAGAGTCATGCAGATCGTTCGGTGGTGGACCTGATTTGGTTCCCTACTGGTGGCGGCAAGACCGAAGCGTACCTGGCGCTCGCTGCATTCGAAATGGTTCGGCGCCGGCTAACTCGAGGAGTCGATGGCGGTGGCACGGCCGTGATTACGAGATACACACTGCGGCTCCTCACCACCCAGCAGTTTCAACGCGCGGCGACCCTCATCTGTGCGCTCCAGCTCCTGCGGGAGAAAGACAAGGACCTTCAGAGGTTGCCGGCCTTCACCATCGGCTTGTGGCTCGGTGACGCAACCACCCCAAACAAGCTAATCGATGCTGTGAGTAGGCTGGATGAGACCTACAAGGCTCTCAAACCCGAGAATCCCTTCCAACTGGAGGCTTGCCCCTGGTGTGGAACCAACATCATTCCCGAAACGCGCGTCGATGATAGGAGCGCTTACGGAGCGAACGCAACTAAGAACGACTTCTATCTGTACTGCCCGCACAAAGATTGTGCTTTTGCGACCCGCTTGCCGATCGACGTCGTGGATGAACAGATGTATCTAACGCCTCCGACCATGCTGATGGGGACCGTCGATAAGTTCGCACGCCTACCAATTTCTGAAGCGGCAGGTTCACTGCTTGGACGGGGCTCGTCACCGTTTGATGCCCCGTCGCTCATTATTCAGGATGAGTTGCACCTTCTGTCGGGGCCGCTGGGGACGACTGTTGCCGTCTACGAGGCAGCGATCCAGAGTGTACTGAGTTGGGGTGGATCGCGCCCAAAAATCGTTGCCTCAACAGCGACGATCCGAGCGGCGTCGGAACAGGTCAAGGGCCTCTTCGCCGCTGAGGTCGAGTTGTATCCGGCGAGCGGTCTTTCGGCTGACGACAGTTACTTCGCGAGGGTCGATCGAGAAGCCCCCGGGCGACTGTACATCGGCCTGATGCCCCAAGCGTTTACCCAGTCATCATCGGTTGTTCGTAGTCTGACCGGGCTCTTGGAGGCGCCTCTCTCGCTCCTAGATGCAACTGACGAGGACCTAGACGCGTACTGGACCGTCGTGGCGTATCACAACAGCCTTCGCGAGCTCGGTCGGACGGTGACCATCGCACGAGACGACGTCGAGAGCCTGCTCCGCACTCGCGGAATTGGCGGCGCGAAAGTCCGCAGTATTCGCGGGGACGGCGTAGAGGAACTCACAAGCCATGTTCAGGCAGATCAACTTCCGAAGATTCTTGCGCGGCTCGAACGCAGATACGGTTCCGGCGACGCCGTCGATGTTGCTGCCACGACGAACATGCTCTCGGTTGGGATTGACGTTAGTCGGCTGGGCGTCATGCTGATGAACGGCCAACCCAAAACGACCTCCGAGTACATCCAAGCAACGAGCCGGGTTGGACGAGGGCCTGACGTCCCTGGGGTCGTGGTCACCCTTTTCCGCGCGACGAAGCCACGGGATCGATCCCACTACGAGACCTTCCGCGGTTACCACGAGGCGCTCTATCGCTACGTCGAGCCAACGAGCGTAACGCCCTGGTCGATTCAGTCTCGGCATCGCGCCATGGCGGCCGCCCTAGTGTTGCTGGTTCGGCACGGTGCTGGACTTCGTGCCAATAGTGCGTGTGGCGATTTTGATGCGTCCAGCGTGCAAGTGCGCCATGCGATCACAGCGCTGAAGACCGTGATCAAGCGGGTTGATCCGGATGAAGCCGACAGCGCATTCGATCAACTCGACGACCTCATCTCCCACTGGACGATGAGGGTGGCGGACGCGGCCGCTGAAGGAGAAACGCTCCAGTACGAAGCTAAGAAAGGGACATCCTTGCTCAAGAACTTTGGTGACGTGGGAGTGGCATGGCCCGTCATGAACTCGATGCGGTCCGTTGATCGGGCGGTGCGGGTAATTGTGCGCGGCGAGAAGGCTCCCGCATGACGCAGGACGGGTTGAGGACTTTGCGGCTTAGCGAGACAATTGCTCCGTTTGGAGTCGGTGCAATTGTTGATATCGCTGGCGACTCTCTGATGGCGACGGACATTAGCTGGTGGCCCAAGAATTCACCTCGTTTGTCCTGTGATCGTCTTGAGCGAGAGCTTCGTGGCAGGACCCTCAAATCGCCTCCCAGCGTGCCGTCGTACCCCTCCAAGAAGACGCCCGGGCTTACCTTTCAGCGCTTCCCCTCATGGCTGTTCTGTCAGAACTGCCGGTCGCTCCGTCAACTGAACTCGAGCGAGGAGACAGGGAAAGCTCCTCGATGCGTGAAATGTGCTGGCCCTCGGGTTCCGATGCGCTTTATTGCATTGTGTGAGAAGGGTAGCCATGTTCAGGATATTTCCTGGAGATGGTGGGCCCACCGAGCAGCGACTGTTCTATCCCAGCAGAAGTGCGCAGATGGCGAAAACTTATTCTTCTGTACGTCCGAAAACGGCAACGAAGGGCTTTCGGGGCTAAGCGTCGAATGCAAGTCCTGCGGTGTTCGACGCAACTTTGGAGAGTTGTCAGCCAAGGGTGCGTTGAAAGGTGATGGCGTCAAGTGCAGCGGTAAGCAGCCTTGGCAATCAAAGCTTGAAGCTGTTGATTGTGACGCGACCGTCCAGGTCGTGCAGCGAGGGGCAACGAACGTTCATATGGCGGATGTGATCTCGGCGATAGACATCCCGGAAGCCAAACCTCTGAGCCTTGTGCACGCCGAAAGTATCCGAAACCACGGTTCGTTCGGGGCCCTCAGCTCTGACCCTGACGGCCCAATCTCCGAGTACTTGCGAGAACTGATCGCAAAAGAACTCAGCGTGCCACCGGAAACGGTCCAGGCGGTTGCACTCTCCAATGATGCGATTACGGACGGGAGCCTTGCCACTGCCAGGTCGGGTCTTCTCGACGGTGAATGGGCAGCATTCCAGACGCCCTCGAAGGAGCGCTTCGCGGCCAGCCCCAACTTCATAACTGAGGCAACCGGATTCGTGCGTCACTCGGACGCCCCAGTGCTCCACAGGCTCGGAGATCTCATTTCCTCAGTCGTGCTTGTGCGACGTCTGAGGGAAGTTCGGGCAATGACCGGATTCCGCCGGTATTCGCCCGACTCGAGCGTCATACCGGTCAGCTTCGCACCCAAGGGGACGGAGCAGTGGTATCCAGCGATCGAATCGTTTGGAGAAGGTATCTTCTTTTCCCTGTCCGAGGCTGCAGTTTCGGCGTGGGAATCTGCGCTGTCAGTGCGGGAACGCACGGCTGTGCTCGAGCGACGGCGGCTGGATTCACAGATTGCATCTCGGCACAGTGAAGTCACGCCGAGGTCGGTCATGCTTCACACACTGGCGCACCTCGTCATGCGACGACTCGCTTTCAACAGCGGCTACGCGTCGGCAGCATTGCGGGAGAGGGTCTATTCAAGTGTCGAGGGCGCCGATCGCCAAGCGGGAATTCTTATCTACACGGCATCGGGTGACAGCGAAGGTACGTTGGGAGGTCTTGTGCGTCAGGGGGAACCGCCCCGACTAGCCCGCATGCTGTTGGCCGCGATTGAGGATAGCGATTGGTGCTCAAATGATCCGGTTTGTCGTGAGAGCAAAGGGCAGGGCATGAACGCTCTTAACCTGGCTGCTTGCCACGGGTGTGCCCTTGCCCCTGAGACATCATGCGAGTCCTCGAACCTGTTCCTGGACCGCAGCCTGGTCGTGGGGTCAGACGGAATGGGATTCTTCGATTCAGTCCTGGCCGCCGGGCGATTGGCCAGCTAGCTTGTTGGCCTGGCGTCGAGGGCGACTCGTACTCGGAGCCACAACAAGCGGTTTCGTCCGCGGAGGCGCGTCTTAGAGGCGCGCCTCCAGGGAGCGCGCAATCGCAGCGCCCAGGGGGATAGGGACAGCATTGCCAATTTGTCGCGCGATCGCTGACTTCGACCCAACGAATTTATGCTGTGGTGGGAAGCCTTGAAGGATGGCTGCCTCGTAGTGCGTGATGGCACGTCTGGCCGTGGGGTGCAGATACCGACCCTTCTCAGGCTTGAAAAACTCCGTCCGGATGGTCACCGACGGCTTATCCCAATGCAACCGTCCCATCACGTCACCCGAACCGGTCGTGTGTCTTCTCCAGCACGGCGACTTGAGATCATCAGGGAGATTGAACCTGTTTCCCCCTGGCGGTATGGCATCGAATCGGTCGAGAGAGAGCTGCCTGTAATTTCGCCCAAAGTGGAGCTCGCTCGCGATGAAAGCCCCGTTAAACGTCTCACCGTCGAAGAGCACCCTTCGGCTGTGAGGTAGGTCGAAGATCGGCGCGCTGAGGGCGATGCCCTCAAAAGCCTCACGAACCGTTTTGTGATTGGCGGTGTGCGTTGCCTCGGGGAGGCCGGAAGGCTCAACGTCGTTTCGGTAACCAATGAGCACCGCCCGTTTCCGGGCTTGAAAGGCTCCGAAGTCGGCTGCGTTGAGCACGTCATCCTCAAACGTGTACTTCTCGAGAAGGCCGCCCTTTTTCGTCGCATCCACAAAGTCCTGGTACTGATGGGATTTTCGAAAAGCCGCAACGTTTTCGACCACGAAGTACTTTGGCTTCGCGCGAATAATTGTTTCCGCGTATTGCTCCCAAAGGGAATTACGCGAGTCTTCGATGTCCTGCTTGCCCAGGGTGGAGAACCCTTGACAGGGCGGTCCTCCGATGATGACGTCGACCTCCGGAACCGTCTCTTGCGCGAGCCAATCCTGAATCGAACCGGGGTAGACGATGCCCTTACCAAACGTTGCCTCGTATGAAGCTGCTGCTGCGCGATCCATTTCAACTGCTCGAACGGTCGTGAAGCGTGAAGACGCGGAGTGGAAGCCGGCCGTCAGCCCGCCCGCCCCGGCAAATAGGTCTAAGACTTTGATCTCGCGTGCACTCATTCTTGTTTGATCTTAGCGGTCCCTGTGAGGCGAGCTGCCGCCCGTCACGTCAGTTAGGCAACGAGCCCCCTACGACGCCGCTGTCACTGGACACGTGGGCTTTGGCTTTGTTGGGTGCTCGCCGAGTCGGCGGAGCATCGGTGACCGAAAACGTCGCGGGGGCGCCTTCATCAGCCATTTTGGCGGAGCGGCCTGAGGCGCGCCGCACATGCAAGAGAAGTGCTCTTAACGAGATGCTCTGCCTCCAAGGCTGAGGGACGAAAGGGTGGGAACACGTGGATCACAATTGGGCGGCCGACGCCCCCAATGGCTGATCTAAGCCAACTGGCTCTTGTCGTGCGGTTTCTGTCCTGCGGACTCCGGTCGAGCGCTTGTCTGAAAGCTATCGGGACCCTACAGGGGGACGGCCTTACGGCGGCGGTTTCATTAACTGGGCCTCGCCCCGGCGTCGGAGAAGGACGAGCGCGGGAAACATTCCACCCCCGCCCGCGTTACCCCTGACATGAAGTCAATTGTCTACAGCCAGACCGGTGACCCATCCGTGCTCCACCTCGTCGATCGGCCAGTGACCGAACCCGGAGCCGGCGAGGTGCGGGTGCGGATCGTGGTCAGTGGTGTGAACCCCACCGACTAGAAGTCGCGCCGCGGCTCGGCACCGGGCCAGGGGCTCGCGTTCGACGACGTCGTGCCCGGCCAGGACGGCGCCGGCATCGTGGAAGCGGTCGGCGCCGGCGTGCAGCACGTCAGCGTGGGTGACCGGGTGTGGCTGGCGCTGGCCGCGGACCAGCGCGCGAACAGCGGCTCGGCCCAGGAGCACGCCGTGCTTCCGGCGGAGCGCGTCTTCTTGCTGCCGGCGAATGCGAGCTTCGACCAGGGCGTGAGCCTCGGCGTGCCGGCGATCACGGCGTACCCTGCGCTGACGGTGGCCGAAGACGGACCGCGGCTGCAGCCGGGCGCCCTGACCGGGAAGGTCGTGCTCGTGGCCGGCGGGGGTGGCCCGGTCGTGCACGCGGCGATCCAGCTGGCCCGGTGGGCGGGAGCATCCGTTGTCACGACCGTGAGCGGACCGGCGAAGGCGGTGCTCGCCACTGCGGCCGGCGCGCAGCACGTGCTCACCTACACCGACCCGGACATCGTCGACCAGATCCAGGCGATCGCTCCAAACGGCGTCGACCAGATCGTCGAGGTCGCCCCCGCCCAGAACGCGCCGCTCGACCTGGCCGTCATCCGCAACCGCGGGTCGATCGCGGTCTTCGCCAACAATGGCGGCGACCAGATGACGCTCGACGTGCGCCGGCACTTCAGCCTCAACGTGCGGTGCGCTACCAGTTCGTGCTGCTGTACACGGTGGGTGCCGACGTAATCCGGGCGGCGGTCGAGGACATCAACGCTGTTCTCATTGACGGCGCTTTGGCAGTTGGGGAGGGGCGGGGCTGCCCTTGCACCGCTTCGACCTCGCGCACACCGCGGATGCCCACGCCTTGGTCGAGAGCGGTGCGGTCGGAAAGGTGCTGATTGACGTCTCGGTGGGGTGATCTCCGGGCGGGATTGAGCGGGGGCCGGAAGCTGATTTCGGGTTAACGACACCTTCCTGGGCGAGCTCTGCTCGTTCAGACTGTCAATGGCGGCGACTGGCCGGGACCATCAGTCAGTCTCAGTAGCCGATCACCGTGACTGTCGCGAGGGGAAGAGTGAGCCGCCCTGAGGTGTAAAGCGTGTCGAACCAATTGACGACTTTGAAAAAGTCCCTTGAGTCGCGGTAGTTATTGCGCACGGCGATAACGAGGTGTTGGGCGTCAGGCATCATGCAGGCCTGAAAGAGATCCTTCAAGAACTGATTGTTCGCATAGCCGCGCCCTGCTTCAACTTCAAGCACCGTGCCGGAGGCTGAATGGAAGGCATCTGCATCAAAGCTCTTCTGCACGGCGTCGTTCTGCCCGTACAGAACCGGAAGCTTGATCTGGTTTGCGTGAGTCTTCCCCTCCTCGACGACAAAATTCAGAGCACGAAGACCCTCGGCCAGAATTGCGAGAACTTGGTCGGATTTCAGGTTGGTCGACTCCGAATCAATTGAAACGAACTCAGCCTCGAACACTGCTATCGCGAGCCTCGTGGCTACGGGAGTTGGGCCAGATTTCGGATAAGTCTGCCACACGATCATGCGCCGGTGCTCCCATTCGTCGTGTTCTGCGACGCTATTACCTGCAGGAATCGGACACTGGCGTGCGCTGACCTCACGGGCAATTTCATATCCTTAATCAACCATTTCGCATTTGCGCCTGCACGATGGTTGAAGCCGCCGGACAACGTCAGCCTCACGTTACCGTGATCGACCAGCCACAAAATGCCATCGGCGGTCACTGGCCGTGAGAGCGGGGCGATCGGAAAGGTGCTGCGGGTCGAGGGCTGTCAACTGCAGACCGACACTGCACATGTACATCGCAATCACGCTGATGTACATTTGAGGCATGTCGAAGTCAAGCGTCACCGACGCCAGGGCGCGCCTACCCGAGTTGATTGCCCAGGCCCACTCAGAGGCCGTCTTCTTGGAGCGTCGCGGACAGGTCGCTGCTGTGCTGGTGAGCCCCGAGCAGTATGCACGCATGCGAGAAGCGCTTGAGGATGCTGAGGATGTTGCGGCGTTTGATGTGGCGATGGCCGACGAGGGCGACAACATTCCCTGGGAGCAGGTCAAAGCGGATCTCGGCTGGATGTGAGCAAATACCGGATCGAATTGCGCCCGGCAGCGGTCAAAGCGTTGCGTCGCATTGATCCGCAGGACCGCGGTCGGGTACAAGGCGCCATCGCCCTGCTGGGCGAAGACCCTCGCCCGCCCGGGGCTCGAGCGTTGCAAGGACGGGACGGCTATCGGGTGCGGGTGGGCAACTATCGGATTATCTACACCATCCGCAACGACATCCTTGTGGTGGTCGTGGTCACCGTCGGCCATCGCCGGGACGTGTACGAGTAGCGCGTGGTGCTGCCCGACGGCCGCGTTGTCGTGGCCCACAACGCCGCCTACGACATCGATCTCATCGGAGCCCCGAGCCTCCGTCGACGCGTACGCCACCGCCTACCGCTGGCCGATTCTGCCGTCATCGGCGCGTCCATGGTACGCGCTGCCGGATTTCGCGACGGAGCAGACGGCATCCGCTTTTCTGGAACGTATCAGCGTGAGGCTGCCCGAAATTACGGGACCGGCCGAACAGCAGGACTACCGCGCTGCTCGACCGCTGCCTGCTCGACCGGCAGCTCTCCACCCACGAAGCCGTGGCACTCTGATTCGCCAGAACCTCCCTAAATCAGCCCTGTCCGAGGGCCGCGGGCCGGCTACGTGTTCACTAGAGTGCGAAGTGCGGGCGGAAGCCCGCCTCGCGCACTCACGACGATTGTTGGAATGCACGGCCATTCAGCCGTGGGCCCTGCAACCGGATCGAACTCGCCGAGCTAGCGAGAGGACAGCCAGCATGCCGCCGACTTGGCAGCCATCCGCCTGGGGCAAGGCCCTCACCAGCTCCGGCGACTGGAAGCTCGCACTCCACGGCGACTCCGTCACGGTCACCCTGGGTGGCGTCGCTATTGTGACCGCGGTTGAGGACGTTGAGGCTGTCGTCGTCACCCGCGGCCTGTTCTGGAGTCAGATCCGGCTCGAGGTGGGGGAGTGGGTGAGTCGGCTCTACGGCATCCGCTCGAAGGACGCTGCCGCGTTCGAACGAGCCTTCGCCGCGTCCCTCAAGTCGCTGCAACTTCGGCAGCGCAGCGCGGAGTTCGATGCGGCGGCCCGCCGAGCGAGCCTTGACTGAACGGTTTCACTGTCGCGCTCGCGAAACGCCTGCAGATCTAAGGGTGAATCGCCGCCGGATTCAGCACCGAATAAGCGGCCCGCAAGGCTGCCGTCGGATTCAGCCAACTGCTCGACGACGAGGTTGTGCGCCCGTATATTGACGCCCAGTTTGCCGAACGGCTCTGTGAGCTCCACTGAAACGAATGGAGCAGAAGGCGGCGTCAATGCGACCGACCTGCAGCTCGAGGCGACCATCGTGACGCTGCTCCAGACGCGGGCGCACGATTCCACGATCTGCCCCTCTGACGCGGCGCGAGCCATCGGCGGCGAGGATTGGCGCGACCTGATGGAACCGGCCCGCCGAGCTGCACGCCGCATGGTCGCCCGCGGCGAATTGCCGATCACGCAGGGCGGAGTCGTGGTCTATCCGTCGACTGCGAAGGGTGCGATCCGGTGGCGAACGCCGCGATAAATGGTGGCCACTTGCAGGGAGCCAGATCTGGGTATCAAATCACGGTGCCCACACACACCGGAGTGCTATCAGGGTGGGTACATTCGTTTGATGCTTGAACTTCAACTGGGTCCCCTTTGTCGGCGGGAGCAGGGCGACCGCTACATTTAGTCAAATGGGCGAATTTCGCGCCGCAAACGAAAGTAAAGAAGTCAAAATGGAAACAGCCGCAATCACTTCCTGGACGTTTGTCTCCGAAGTAGAAATCCCTGCCGATATTCACCCGATGCTCGTGGCCGGTGAGCAACCTATTGCCGCATACAAGACATTTCGAGATAGCGCAGTCTTCACAACTAAGCGCCTGATCGTAAGGGATGCGCAGGGCATTACTGGTAAGAAAGTTGAGCTTTATTCGTTGCCGTATTCCAGCATTAATATGTGGTCATCCGAAAACGCTGGAACACTCGATTTCAATGCCGAAATCGAATTGTGGACGCGCGCGGGGCACATCAAAATTAATGTGGGCAAGAAGATCGATGTTCGAAAGCTCGACAAGTTGATAGCGGAAGTTGTGCTGAACGGGCATTGAACAATCTGACGCAGACGGCGCCGGCTTTCCGGAACACATCAGCGCGCTCCTTTGAGCGCTAGGGCGTGTCGACGGTCTGCTTGCCGAGAAGCATGAGGGCGACCGGGATCAACTTGAAGTTGGCGATGCCGAACGGTCAGAGCGCGTAGACGCCGATGCGTGCCGCCGCGATCCCCCAAAAGATCGTAACGATGAGCACGCACATGATGAGGGCGGCCACAATATAACTGACGAAAGGCCAGAAGCCTGAGAGCACGAACCAGATGATATTGAGGAGGGTATTCATGATGGTTCTATTTTCTCGAACCCCAGCGCGCTCGAGATTCGCGCCGCGGCCTCCACGACCGGCTCCGTATACCCGGGAACGGCGGTCGCCTCGTTGAGCCTCGAGAACGGGGCCACGATGCCCACTACGGCCACCACGTTGCCATGGTGGTCGAATACGGGGGAGCTCACCGAGGCGACCTCGGGTTCGCGCTCCTCGAACGATGACGCCCAGCCCTGGGTGCGAATCTGATCCAGCAGCTCGGCGGGCAGCGCCTCCTCCGGCGCAACGGTCAGCAGCTCCTGTCGGGCAAATTCGTCGAAGGCGAGAAACACCTTGCCGGCCGAACCCAGGTGCAGCGGCATGACGGTGCCTACCTCGAGAACACGGGAAATGGCACGCGGCGAGCGGGCCGTGGCCACCACGGTTCGGTACTGCCGCCAGCGCACATAGAGCACCGACGACTCCTGGGTCTGTTCACGCAGGGTCTGCAGCATCGGGCGAGAGGCCTGGATGACGTCGAGGCCCTGCGTGGCATTGATAGCCCAGCGCGCCACGCCCAGTCCGATGCGGTAGCCGCTGCCGTCGCGGTCGAGAAAGCCCTCCGACACCAGGTTCTGTACGAGGCGCTGCGTGGTGCTTTCGGGCAGTCCGGCGCGCTGGCGAATCGCGCTCAGCGACAGGGTGGGTTCCTCCACGGTGAAGCAGTCCATGATCTGGCGAATCTTACCCAGCACCAGAATGCGGTTACCAGCTGTTTCAGTCACGAGGTGTCCTTGTCTGCGCTGGGCGAGCGAAGCATCCGTTTGTCACAGAATCATTATTCATTGCGTTCGGGTGCAAAGCGCCACTAGGGTTCATGTAACCACATCGCGAGTGGTTCACTCGCGATGTGAGTGAAAATCTCGACACCCGGCCTGTAAGGAATGCATGACAATGATGTCAACAGAATCACCGCACCAACCGGCAGTCCAGCTCGATGCCTGCACGAAGGAATTCGTGACGCCGCAGGGCGGCTCATATTTCGCGGTGAAGGGTATCGACCTCACGGTGATGCCGGGCAAGTTCGTGTCGATCGTTGGCCCGACAGGATGCGGCAAGTCCACGGTGCTCAACATGGCCGCCGGGCTGATGGCGCCGAGCGAGGGTGAAGCGCGCAGCTTCGGTGCCCCGGTGGTGGGCGTCAACCGCCGGGCCTCGTACATGTTTCAGCAAGACGCCCTGCTGCCGTGGAAGACCGTGCTCGACAACGTGTCGCTCGGCCTCATCATGCGTGGCGTTGGCAAGAAGGAAGCGGCTGCCGAGGCTCGCCGCTGGCTCGCCAAGGTGGGCCTGTCGAACTTCGAAGACCGCTACCCGCACCAGCTCAGCGGCGGCATGCGCAAGCGCACCTCTATCGCGCAGGCCTGGATCGTGAACCCCGACATTCTGCTCATGGACGAACCCTTCTCCGCCCTCGACGTGCAGACCCGCCAGATCATGGAGAACGAGCTGCTCGACATCTGGCAGGAGTCGGGCAAGGCCGTGATCTTCATCACCCACGACCTCGACGAAGCCATCGCCCTCAGTGATGAGGTCGTGCTGCTCAGCGCCGGCCCGGCGAGCCACGTGGTGGCCCGCTATGACATCACCCTGCCACGCCCGCGCAACCTGCTCGAGATTCGCGACGACCCGCAGTTCGTCGAACTGCACCGCGAGATCTGGGGCAAGCTGCGCGACGAAGTGGCCAAAACCTACGCGGCACAGGCGGCCTGACATGTCAACGACGTCCACTCGAGCGCATGCCGCGCCCGCAGTATCCGCTACCCGCCCGCCCCGCAGCGGCCCGGCCCGACCTCGCGGCGAAACGCCCGCGGCGCTGATGCGCTTCTACCAACTGCTGCTCACCGCGGTGGTGCTCGGTGCCTGGGAGATTCTCGGCCGGGCTGGCGTGATCGATACGTTCTTCTTCTCGCTGCCGAGCGCCATCGGCGTGGCCGTGTGGGACTGGATCACGACCGGCTTCATCTTTCCGCACCTGTGGATCACCCTGCAGGAAGCCCTCTACGCCTTCATCATCGGTACCGGGCTCGGCCTCATTCTTGGCTTTCTGTTGGCCAGGGTGCGGTTTCTCGAGCGGCTGTTTGAACCGTTCGTGCAAATGTTCAACGCCTTGCCCCGGGTGGTGCTCGCACCCATCTTTTTGCTGTGGTTCGGGCTCGGCATCGAATCCAAGGTGGCCTTCGGCGTCACCCTGGTCTTCTTCATCGTGTTCTTCAACGTGCTGCAGGGCGTGAAAAGCGTCGACAAGGTGTTGCTCGACAACGCCCGCATGCTCGGCGCCACCGAACGTCACCTCATTCAGCACGTCGTGCTGCCGAGCGCCCTTACCTGGATCTTCTCCAGCCTGCACATCAGCGTCGGCTTCGCCATCGTGGGCGCGGTCGTGGGCGAATACCTCGGCGCCGCGGCCGGCGTCGGCTACGTCATCGCTCAGGCCCAGGGCGTGTTCGACACCGAAGGTGTGTTCGCGGGCATGTTCATCCTCATGATCGTCGTGCTCTTCGTCGACCTCGGAGTGAACCGACTCGAACGCTATCTGCTGCGCTGGCGCCCGGTTCCCGGCGCGTAAATACTGATCGTCCTAGAGAAAGAGAACACCGTGTCCCTGCCCAAAAAGTTCACCGTGGCCGCCGCAGCGTTGCTTACCGTCACCCTGTTCGCCGGCTGCAGCAGTACCGCAGGCGGGGGAGCGGATGCCGCAGCCACCCCCAAGGTCGCCATCGGCATCGGCGGCCAGACCCTGCTGACCTACCTGCCCACTACCCTCGCCGAACAGCTCGGTTACTACGAAGAGGAGGGGCTCGACGTCGATCTGCAAGACCTGCAGGGCGGGTCGAAGGCCCTCACCGCGCTGCTCGGCGGCAGCGTCAACGTGGTGAGCGGCTACTACGAGCACACCATTCAGATGCAGGCGAAGAACCAGAGCATCACCTCGTTCGTGCAGATGGGTAAGTCGCCCGCCATCGCCCTCGTCGTGGCTCCGGGATCAGCCTCCGAGATCAAGTCTCTCGACGACCTCATCGGCAAGAGCGTTGGCGTCACTGCGCCGGGCTCCTCCAGTCACACCATGCTGCGCTTTCTGCTCGAGGAGGCGGGCTTGAATCCTGATGGCGTCAGTGTCGTCGCGATGGGGGCCGGGGCATCCGCTGTGGCCGCCATGGAGTCGGGTGGAGTTGTGGCCGGCGTGATGCTCGAACCCGACGTCTCCGTGCTCGCGGAGCGCACCGGCACCGAAACCGTGAGCCTGGCCGACCTGCGCTCACCCGCGGGCGTGGAGGAGCACTACGACACCGACATGTGGCCGTCGTCGTCGTTCTACGCGCAGAGCGACTGGCTCGCGAAGAACCCCGAAACCGCGCAGAAGCTCGCGAATGTGCTCACCAAGACGCTCGCTTACATTGCCGAGCACACCGGCACCGAGATCGCGGCCGAGATGCCTGAGACCTTCAGCGGCGGAGACCTCGAACGCTACGCCGCGCTCATCGAGGAGCTCAAGCCGCAGCTCACCGAAGACGGACGCAACAGCGCGGCCGGTGCCGAGGCCGTGCTCGACACCCAGCGCATCGCCAACCCAGAGGTGGGTGACGCTGAGATCGACCTCACCGCCACGTACACCAACGAGTTCGTCGGCGGAAAATAGCCACGTTTCGCATCACAGTATTGCCTGGAAGGACTTGATATGACCAACGTGGCCCCGCTCGCCGGAGTGCGTGTGCTCGAACTCGGCAACTTCATCGCCGCGCCTACGGCCGGGCGTATGCTGGCCGATTTCGGCGCCGAGGTGATCAAAGTGGAGCGGCCAGGAACCGGCGACGAGCTGCGCAACTGGCGGCTGCACGCCGGCAGCACGTCGATGCTGTTTCGCACGATCAATCGCAACAAGAAGTCGATCGTGCTCGACCTCAAGACCGAGCTGGGGCGCGATATCGTGCTGGAACTCGTGGCGCACTGCGACGTGGTGCTCGAGAATTTTCGGCCGGGTACGTTGGAGAAGTGGGGGCTCGGGCCCGCCGAGTTGAACGCGGTGAATCCCGACCTCATTCTCACCCGGGTATCGGCGTTCGGGCAGACCGGGCCGCTCTCGCAGCGCCCCGGATTTGCCGCGGTCGCTGAAGCGATGGGCGGCTTTCGCGACCTCGTGGGCGACCCCGACCGGCCTCCCGTGCGAGTCGGCGTGTCGATCGGCGACTCCATAGCCGGGCTCTACGCGGCCTTCGGCTCGGTGATGGCACTCTTTCAGCGCGAGGTGCGTCAGGGGCGAACGGATGCGGCGCTTGAGTTGCACGAACGCGTCATTGATGTGGCGCTCAACGAATCGATGCTGTCGATGATGGAATCGCTCATACCCGACTACTCGGCCTACGGCGTGGCGCGGGAGCGGGTCGGCGGGCGGATGGACGGCATCGCTCCCACCAACGCCTACCTCTGCGGTGACGGCGCGAGTATCGTAATCGCCGGCAACGCGGATGCTATTTACCAGCGATACATGCACGTGATCGACCGCGATGACCTCGGGCGTGATCCAGGGCTGCAAAACAACGCAGCCCGGTGGCTGCGGCGGGATGAGCTCGATGCCGCGATCGGGGCGTGGACGTTGGGGCTTTCGGCGAGAGCGGCTTTGACCGTGTTGGAGGAGGCGGGGGTCCCGTCTGGTCCCATATATACGGCCGCCGATATCTGCGCGGACTCACAGTATGAGGCGCGCAACATGATCCAGCGCTTCGATGTCTCCGATGGGTCGCAGGTCTTGCCCGGCGTGGGTTTTCCTGGCATTGTGCCGGTGATCGGCGAACGCTCTCTCGACATCCGAACCCTCGGGCCAGACCTCGGGGAGCACACCCGAGAGGTGCTGTCTCGGGTTCTGGGCAAGACCTCTGCCGAGATAGACCAGATCATGAGCGAATTGCAGCCCGCTTGATGTTCACCCTCGAACCCGCCGCGGTGCTGCGCGACGTCACCCTGCGCGACGGCCTGCAACTCACTGGCGGCATGCTCTCCACCGAGCGCAAGCTCGCGACCATTCGGTCATTGCTCGCGCTCGGGGTGGAGTCGCTCGAGATCGGGTCGATGGCTCGGCCCGACCTCGTACCGCCGATGGCGAACACCCTCGAGGTGCTCGCGGAGCTCACGCCCGCCGAGCGTGCGCGGTGCTGGGTATGGGTCGCCACGCCACGGCATGTGGAGCGCGCCGCAGCCGCGGGTGCCCGCAACTTTCAATACTGTTTCTCCGCAACGGATGCCCACAACCAAGCCAACATCGGTCGCACGACCGAGGCGAGCCTCGCCGCCATGCCGGCGGCTGTGGAGATCAGCCGTGACGTGGATGGGCAGATCCAGCTGTGCATCGCGACCTCGTTCACCTGCCCGTTCGACGGACAGGTCGACCCATCGCGGGTGGTGCAGATTGCGCAAGACGAACGCGCAGTCGGGGCCTCCCACGTGGTGATCTGTGACACGCTCGGGCAGGCGGTTCCGGCTCAGGTCTCGTCGCTCATTACGCGTGTGCGCCTCGAGACGCCGGCCCGCGAGATCGTTTTTCACGGGCACGACACCTGGGGGCTGGGCGTGGCCAACACCCTCGCGGCTATTTCCGCCGGGGCCACCATGGTGGACGGAGCGCTCGGTGGCCTGGGCGGATGCCCCTTCGCGCCGGGAGCGAGCGGCAACACCGCGAGCGAGGACATCCTCTTTGCCACACGCCCGCCGTGGCTGACACCCGACGTGTTCGGGTCACTCGTGCGCATATCAGAAACGTTGCTGATGGAACTCGGCGAGCCGAATCGTTCGAAAGCCGCCCAGGGCGCCCGCTCACCCGCGAAGGCGTTCGACTGGGTGCTGTGACTGGCGGCGAAAGCGAGGCTCGGCACGGCGGCCGGGTGCGTAGCTGAGCCCTGAGTGTCACTGGAGGCAGACCCTGGCGTCGCGGCGACCGTCACCTCGCTAAAGAAGGCACCGGTCTGCTCGGCACCGCGCACCAAGAAGCAGGCCTGGCAGGGTGCCGTGTTGTCGCGCAAGATAGAAGGTATGGCCCACCGTCAACCAAAGCCCTCCGATGCTGACCCCGCAGCTGCCCGGGCGGAGAAAACGTGCGCCTCGTGTGGGCGTCGCATCGAGTGGCGCGCGAAGTGGGCCAAGAACTGGGATTCGGTGAAGTACTGCTCCGCGGCGTGCCGGTCACACGGTGTCAATACGACCGACTTGCAACTCGAAGCGACCATCGTGACGCTGCTCCAGGCGCGCGCGCACGATTCCACGATCTGCCCTTCTGACGCGGCGCGAACCATCGGCGGAGAGGATTGGCGCGACCTGATGGAACCTGCACGCCGCGCCGCACGCCGCATGGTCGCCCGCGGCGAATTACAGATCACGCAGGGCGGAGTCGTGGTCGATCCTTCGACTGCGAAGGGGGCGATCCGGTTGCGAACGCCGCGATAGAGCGTTACGGAAGGTGCGGGTCGGGTGATTGCCGCCGCGCTACCGGTGAATCTTATGGCGTGTCCACGATCTGCTTGCCGAGCGGCATGAGGGCGACCGGGATCAACTTGAAGTTGGCGATGCCGAACGGGATACCGATGATGGTGAGGCAGAGAGCGATACCCGAAAGTAGATGCTCCAGGGCGATCCACCAGCCGGCCAGAATCACCCAGACAACGTTGCCGAGGAGAGACGCGACGCCGGCGTTCGGCGTCTCAATCACGGTCTTGCCAAACGGCCAGAGGGCGTAGACCCCGATGCGTGCCGCCGCGATCCCCCAGGGGATCGTCACGATGAGAATGCACATGATGAGAGCCGCGACCATGTAGCCGAGGAACAGCCAGAAGCCTGAGAGCACGAGCCAGATGATGTTGAGAAGGGTCTTCATAATAGTTTCCTAGCCGATCAAGGTGAGCATCAGTCGTGATTCCTCGAGCGCTTCGACCTCGTGCTCGAGGCTGGCATCGAGTCGAAGCAGGGCGCCGGGAACGAGGTCGGTGACCTGCCCGCCGGCCGTGACTCGCAGGCATCCGTCGAGGGCTTGCATGAGCAGAATTTTGGGCGCTGAGTGCTTCTTGAGTGTGAAACCGGCTTCGAAGGTGAGCACGACCACGCGCACCCCGGGGGAGGAGAGAACCGTGCTGTGACCGAGCCGACCGGGTTCAATCGCGGCGTCAGCCCGAATGTCCGCGATGTGCGTGAGGGGTCGCGTTGTGTGTTCCATGATTCAACGCTAGACCCGTGCACGTCTTTCTCGTGATCGACGGTAATTGCTAAAATGAGGCTGTCTGGGAGCCGGCCCTGAGCATCGGTGTGAGTGTGTCGCTCGAAGGCATCGCTGGGTATCGTTAACCTATCGCTGTATATCGTTCGCAATACTTACAGGAGGAAATCATGGGCAATTCATTTCCAACAAGCGGGTTCAACGCTGGCAACATGGATGGCATCTGGCAGGCGATGGAGCAGTTTCGTTCGCGGTTCGAAAAGCAGACCGGTACCCGCGCCGGCCGTGGTGAGGTGCGCACGGCGGTGCTCGCGCTGCTCGCTGAGCAGTCGATGCACGGCTACCAGATCATTCACGAAATCGAAGAGCGCAGTGGTGGCAGCTGGAAACCCAGCGCCGGCTCGGTCTACCCGACCCTGCAGCTGTTGGCCGACGAGGGCCTCATTAGCGCCGAGGAGTCCAATGGTCGCAAGATCTACTCCCTGACCGATGAGGGCCGCGCCGCTGTCGCTGACTCTGACATGAGCGCGCCGTGGGAAACTACGGCGTCGACTTCTGGCCACGGGCATGGCCATGCGGCATTGCCGAAAGCGGGGATCGAGCTCGCCCAGGCCGCGGCGCAGGTTGGTCGCACCGGTTCGCCGGAGCAGGTCAAGCAGGCCGTCATGGTGCTCGACGACGCGCGTCGCAAGCTCTACTCGATCCTCGCCCAGGACTGACGGGGTGCCACTGGTTCGTCGAGGTAGCTACGATTCGAACTCGGGCGCGGGAAACATGCGCGCCCGCTACCGCCGCATTCTGCGTTTCGCCAGCTGGTATCTGGCCATAACGTGGTGGTTCGAGTTGTTCCTGCCCCGCATCGGGCTGGTGAAAATCGCCGAGCGCACGCGCTCTAAGCGGATGCAACGCTTCGCCAAGGGTTTTTACGTGCTCGCGTCCGACCTCGGTGGCCTGATGATCAAGGTCGGGCAATTCATGTCATCGCGCCTCGACGTGTTGCCGCCCGAGATCACCAAAGAACTCGAGGGCCTGCAAGACGAGGTCGCGCCGGTGCCGTTCGCGGCTATTCGCGCGGCCGTCGAGGCAGAGCTGGGCATGCCGCTCGAGCGGGCCTTTACGTCGGTCGACGAGACGCCGGTGGCTGCGGCATCCCTCGGGCAGGCGCATCGGGCGCGACTGACCGCGCTCGATGCTGCTGACACGGGGCTCGACGGGGTCATCATCAAAGTGCAGCGGCCGGGGATCGACGAGATCATCGACGTCGACCTGGCCGCCCTGCGCAAAGTGGGCGGGTGGCTCAGTCATGTGAAACTCGTCTCCAATCGAGTCGATATGCCGGCGTTGGTCGAGGAATTCGCCCAGACCAGCCTCGAAGAAATCGACTACCTGCACGAGGCAGCCAGCTCTGAACGTTTCGCGGCGGCCTTTCCCGACGACGACCGGGTGAGCGTACCCGTCGTTGCCTGGGAGCGCACCACCCGCCGCGTACTCACCCTCGAAGACGTCACGGCGATCAAGATCACCGACGTCGATGCCCTGGTCAAGGCCGGCATCGACCCCGTCCAGGTGGCGCCCGTCTTCGCTGAAGTCATGTTCGACCAGATGTTCACCATGGGGTACTTCCACGCTGACCCGCACCCCGGCAACATCTTCGTCACCCCGCACGCCGACAGCGAGCGTGGCTGGAAGCTGACATTCATCGATTTCGGCATGATGGGTGAGGTTCCCAAAAGCACGCGCACCGGGCTGCGCAAAATGCTGATCGCCGCCGCCTCGCGGGACGGACGCGGACTGGTCAACGCCATGAACGACGTGGGAGTGCTGCTCCCCTCGGCCGAAACGACCGAACTCGAGCGCGCAATGACACAGCTGTTCGCCCGGTTCGGCGGAATGGGATTCGCCGAACTGCGCGAGGTCGACCCGCGGGAGTTCCGCGAGTTCGCCGTGCAATTCGGTGACGTCGTGCGCTCGTTGCCGTTTCAGCTCCCTGAGAACTTTTTGCTTATCATTCGAGCCATGTCCCTCACTTCCGGAGTCTCGAGCGCGCTCAACCCCGCATTCAACCTGTGGGACTCGGTCGAGCCCTACGCAGCGCAGCTGCTGCGCGATGAGGGCGGCAACCTGGTGCAGGACTTCGCCAAACAGGCGTTGGAGACCGCCGGTCTCGCGTTTCGCCTGCCGAAGCGACTTGACGGGTTGATCACCCGCATCGGAGACGGCACCGTAGCGGTCGCCAGCCCGGTCCTCGAAAAAAGAGTCGCGCGCCTCGAACGCACCGTGCGGCAGGCGGTCTCGGCGCTCGTTTTCGGCGCAGTGCTCATCGCCGGCGTCCTTCTGCGAGCGGATGACGCGGTGCTCGGCACCGTACTGATGATCGCGTCGATCGCCCCCCTGCTGCACGCCCTGTTCTCGGGGCGCCGCGGGTTCTAAACGAGGGGCGTGACAGCCGTCGCCGCGAACGCGACCCGATCGAAGAGACTTCTGATCTGGCATCACTTTTATGCTGAGATTTGCTCGCTTTAGTGGTCGATTCGGGCTATAATTGTGGGTGAAGGAGGCACTGACGCCATGACCCTCACCGCCCCGCCCACTGCAACTGGCTCCGTGCCGGAACCCGAGGGTTCTCGGGTTTGGGTCATCGGTCAGGCTGGTGCGTTGCTGGGCTCTGTTTTGGATGGAACACGGTTTGGTCACCTTGATGATGCTGAAGCCATCGCGGTACTGGCGGCGTTGGAAGAACTCGGCCGCAAGGTTGATGGTGTCAGGCTACGAGCCACCGCCGACATCGGCGTGCGCGCTGAGGCCGACCGTGGCAACGGGTCCCTCGCCTACCAGAACGGATGCCGTAACCGGGTTGAATTCATCACCCAACTCGCCGGCATCTCCAGCCGCGAAGCTCAACGGCGTCTGAAGCTGGGCGAGACCGTCGTGGAACGCACGCCGATGGGCCTGCCCGTGCCAGCGCGGTACCCCGTCATCGCCGAAGCACTGGTCAGCGGCGACCTCGGCCTGGAGGNGACCGCGCTGCACGGAAAAGTCCTGCAGGACGACCTTGACCGTGTGGAACGTGCCCTGGTCGCCTCCGCGACTGGCGCGATCACCCCGGAAACTGCCGGACTACCCGGAGCCGGCATCCGCTTCACGCCCGACCTGCTGCGGGCGCAAGCCGTGGAGTGGCAGGGCCGGCTCGACCCCGACGGCGCCGCCCCCAACGACGACACCGTCGAAGCGAAAAGCACGCTGACGTTCGGGCTGCTGCGCCACGGGCTCTACCCGCTGCGCGCCGATGTCACCCCCGAGCTGCGCGGCATCATGGACACCCTCTTCGACACCTACCTGTCAGCCCGGTCTCGCACGCCCCGGTTCGAACCCACCACACCCCTCGACGGCACCGGCAGTGAGCTAGACGGTCTCAACATCGGCGATCCGAGCGTGAACGGTGAACGCTTCAGCGCCGACCCGTTCACCGGCGACGCCCGCTACGACGGCGACCCCCGCACCGCCGGCGAGAAACGCGCCGACATCCTCCGATCCGTCTTCGAAACGGCCGCGCGCGACCCGAAGACCCCGACGATGGGCGGCGCCGCCCCCACCGTCATGATCCACGTCAACGCCACCGACCTTCAACACGGGCGCGGTGTCGGCTGGATCGACGGCATCGAAGCCCCCATCAGCATGCGCCGGGTGAAGGAAGCCATCTGCGCCGGCGGCGCCCAACACATCATCTTCGGCACCACCGGCACCATCCTCTACCTCGGCGACACCGTCCGCTGCTTCACCACCACACAACGCGCCGCGATCGCCGCCCGCGACGAAGGCTGCATCATCCCCGGCTGCACCATCCCCGCCCGCTGGAGCGAAATCCACCACGTCATCCCCTGGCACCAACACGGCCCCACCAACATCGACAACGGCGTCCTCCTCTGCTGGTTCCACCACCACACCATCAACACCAACGGATGGAACATCCGCATGATCAACGGCAAACCCCAGGTACGAGGGCCCCTGCTCTGGGACCCCACCCAAACCTGGCGCCCCGCCCGAAGCCACCGCGCCAACACCCCCAGCCCCGAACCACCCTGGCGCACCTAAGACGAATCGGGCCGCAGCTGCTAGCCGCATCTGGCCGCAGTGGGCTCAGTCGTGGCGCGAGGGGCAAGACGAGTGCTCGAACGAAATTAGGGCAGCTGCTCGAGCCAGACGCGCATCAGGGCGATGTCGTCGACGGTGATGCCTACCTCGGAGCGCGGCGGAATTAGCAGCGACGGTGTCTCCAGCGTGGCGTTGCGCACCGTCTCCCCGTGCAGTTGCACGTCGGCATCGTCGATCCAGATGAACGGTGCCGGCATGTTCTGGTCTTCTTCGATGCGCTCGGACTTCCAAAGTCCCGTCTCGCCATCGGTGCGGCCGGGGCGTTTCGGCGGAGTCGTCACGTCGAGCATGCGCCCGCCGGCCAGCCCGTGCAGCTCGGGCACGAGCAGCTGCCGGGTGGCATCGAACTCGTTCCAAGAGGTGAGCCAGACCAGCTCGACTCCGTACTGCATCAGCAGGGAGTCGAGTGCCGTGATCAGGCGGGGAGCCCAGTGCACGTCGCGGGTTGCAGCGTGACCGTCACCGTATTCGATGTTGATCGATGCCTGGGCTACATCTCCCCAGGCCGGGTCTGGCTCGGAACGGGGGCACAGGCATCCGTTGACAGAGAGGTAAAGTCGTGGAACGCTCACTTTGCCTGCCCATCGTGACGGGTGGCGTGGTCGGCATCAACGATGCGTGCTCGATCGGCCGTATCGGCCATGGTGGTATCGCTGTTCAGCGTGAAATTGTGAATTGTCGAACTCCCAAGAATATGCATCTGCATATAGCTAAGCACGCACGAGCGACATGCGCCTCCCCGCGAACTGGGTGAACTTTCGGGCCGCGTCTGTGGTGGCGTTTGTGCATGATGAGCCCGCGCCAAAGATAGCCCGGGCTTAGCCCGCCAGTTCGGCCATACGCGACAGTGCCAACTGCGTGTATAAGGCCGTGCCGTCGGCCAGGACATCGTCGTCAAAGGTTGCCGCGGGGGAGTGATTGAAGGCGGGGGTGGCGGCATCCGCTTGTCGCGACATGGCCGAGAGAAAGACAAAGGTTCCCGGTACCTGTTGCAACACTCGCGAGAAGTCCTCAGAGCCGCCACGGGGGTTGACCATGCGGGTGAACCGCTTTTCACCGAAGAGTTCACCGACGACGCGCTCGGCCCGGCTGGTTTCGCCCTCGTCTGTGACGGTCAATGGATATTCGGTGGCGTAATCCACCGCTACTTCAACGCCGTGCGCTGCCGCGATTCCCTCGAGCAGCCGGGGGACCACGCGCGCCAGCTTGGCCCGCGACTCGGGTGTATATGACCGAACGGTCGCCTCCAGTCGCGCGGAGTCGGGGATGATATTGCGCTTGGTGCCGGCCTGCAGCACCCCGACCGAGAGCACCACCGGGTCGAACATGTCGAATTGGCGGGTGACCATCACCTGCAGGGCGGTGACCATCTCGGCAATCACCGTCACCGGATCCTGCGCTTGATGTGGGGCCGAACCGTGCCCGCCGGCCCCGTGCACCGTCACCGTGAGGCTATCGCTGGCCGACATCAGGGTTCCGGCGCGACTGGCGAATTGCCCGTTGGGTGCGCCGGCCGACACGACGTGCAGGCCGTAGGCGGCATTCGCCCGGCGGCCGGCGGCGTCGAGTACGCCCTCGCGAATCATCACTCCCGCCCCGTCGTACCCTTCCTCACCCGGCTGGAACATGAGCACGACGTCTCCGGCGAGCTGGTCACGGTGGTGGGCGAGCAGCGTCGCCGCGCCCACGAGCATAGACGTGTGCAGGTCGTGACCGCAGGCGTGCATGGCGCCGTCAATGCGCGAGCTGAACTCCAATCCGGTACGTTCCTGAACTGGAAGCGCGTCCATGTCGCCGCGCAGCAACACCACGGGCCGTGAAGCGGATGCCCCGACGCCGGTTCCGCGCAACACCGCCGTCACCGAGGTGGTGTCGGTACCCAGACTGATCTCGTACGGTAGGCCCTGGAGGGCCTTGAGTACCTTCTCCTGCGTGCGTGGCAGCTGCAGCCCGATTTCAGGTTCCTGGTGCAAGCGGTGGCGCAGGTCGGTGATGTCTCCGGAAAGTTCACGGGCATCTGCGAGTACGGTCACGGTTTCTCCTTTGAAGGCCTCTGGTGGTTCCAGTGTGAGCCGCGGCGGGAGAGTTGTCGAGTCACATCAGCGTCTTGCGCACGAACTCCCGGGTGCGCGGTTGCTGCGAGTGGTCGAACACCTCGGCCGGCGAACCCTGCTCGAGAATGACGCCGCCGTCCAGAAAAACGACCCGATCGGCCGTTGCCCGAGCGAAGCCCAGCTCGTGGGTGACCACGAGCATGGTGGCGCCGCTGGCGGCCAACGCGGCCATGACATCGGTGACTTCGCTGACGTTTTCCGGATCGAGGGCCGACGTCGGTTCGTCAAACAGAAGCAGGGCGGGTTCAAGGGCCAGTGCCCGGGCGATGGCGACGCGTTGCTGCTGCCCGCCGGAGAGCTGGCGAGGGTAAGCGTTGGCACGATCAGCCAATCCCACTCGGGTCAGCAGTGTCATGCTGCGCTCGATTGCATCGGCCTTGCTCAGTTTGAGAATGGAGCGCGGTCCGTCGGCAATGTTCTGCAGCACGGTCCAGTGCGGAAACAGGTTGAAGTTCTGAAAAACCATTCCCACTTGGCGACGCTGCACGGCGATCTGGCTTTCGCTGAGCCGGCGCACGGTCCCTTTAGGCTCTTGCCGATAGCCCATCAGTTCCTCGCCTACCCAGATCGACCCGCCGCTGGCGACCTCGAGGCAGTTCACGCAGCGCAGCAGGGTGGATTTTCCCGACCCCGACGAACCGAGGATCGCGACGGTTTCGCCCACGTGCACCTCGAGGTCTATACCCTTGAGTACCTCGACCCCGGAGAAATTTTTACGCAATCCGCTAATGCGCAGAAGGGGCAGAGTCACGATTGCAGACCGCGATCCCGGTTGCGTTTGGCGGCTCGTCGATCGAAAAAACTGGCAACAATAACCGAGCTGCCATTGCGGCTGGACCCCCGGCCGTAGTGACGCTCAATGAAGAACTGCACGCCGTTGAGCACGGTCGTGATGAAGAGATACCAGATACTCGCGACAATCAGCAGTGGCACGGTTTGATAGGTCTGGCTGTAGATCTGCTTGACCGAGAACAACAACTCGGCTCCGCCGATCACGCTCACCAGCGAAGTCCCCTTCACCAGCGCGATGATGGAGTTGAAAGTGGGCGGAACGATGAAGCGCATGGCCTGGGGTAGCTGGATTCGAAAGAAGACGCGAACCGGCTTCATACCCAGGGCTTGTGCCGCCTCAAGCTGCCCCACGTCAACCGAGATCAGCCCGGCGCGATAGATCTCGGCCTGATAGGCGGCATCGTGCAGTCCAAGACCGAGAATGGCCGCCAACAGTGGCGTCACCAGGGTGTTGGACTCGATGAAGGCAAATGTCGGACCAAACGGAATCCCGATGCTCAAAACCGGCACGAGCAGGCCGATGTTGAACCAGAAGATCAGTTGCACGAGCTGTGGTGTACCTCGGAACAACCAGATGTACGACGAGGCGAGCGCGCTCAGCAGGGCGTTGTCTGACAGCTTGCACACTGCCAGAACGCCGCCGAGAACCAGACCGATCGTCAGCGCCGTCACCGTGAGAAAGAGAGTCATGACAACGCCCTGGAGCACGGTTTCGCTGTTGAGGTATTGCCCGACGACGTTCCATTCAAAGTTGGGGTTCGTCAGCACCAGGTTCACTATTTGAGCGGCGACGACCACGGTAATGATGGAGAGCACCCAGGTAGCGGGCCGCCGGGGAGGCAGCGCCCGTGCTACGTCCACAGGGTGTTGCGGGTGAGGCAATTCGATGTCGGTCTGGTTACTCGGCAGGTTTGCCATGACTATTGCGGATTTGCGACGAGCCAGTCGGCGTACAGGTTGATGCCGGGCTGTTCGATAATCTCTCGTTCGAGACCGTACTTGGTCATGATCTTCTCGTAGTCACCATTGTCAAAGAGCACTTGAAAGCTCGCGAGCAGCGGGTCGGAGAGCTCGGAATCTTTCGGAAGCAGAGCTCCCATGAACTGACCGGCGAACCCGTTGGCGAACTCGTCGCCGACGACTTCCAACTCGTCGTTGGATTCTTTAGCCGCGTAGAACAGCGAGGCTCCGCCGGTGAAGAATGCATCCGTTCGCCCTGATCGCACGGCCAGCACGCCGTCGGGAACGCTCGCGACACTCAGTACGGTGAGGTCCTTACCCTGCTCCTGGCATTTCACTGCCTGAGCCTCGGCGACTTTGTAAGTGGCGGCGTTGGCGAGTGCTGCCACGGTGACATCACACAATTCGTCCATGTTGGTGACGTTCTTGGGGTTGCCCTTCTCGACCAGAAAAGGCACGACCTCCTGCAGAACGTCAACGAATTCGGCGCCTGGGCGCTCCCTCGGTCCGCCGACCGAGTCGGCGTAGGGAAAGAAACCGAAAGCGTAACGTTCGGCGCTGATCGCGGCGAACGCGCCGGAAATGTCCGGCACGGTGGCGACCGTGACATCCACGCCCATGACCTCGGCGATGGCCTCCATGAGCTCGGCGCCGGCGCCGGTGTACTCGCCGGTTTTTCCGGGCGTCGTGACCCACCACGGGGGGTTTGCACCGCTCGTGACGACAGTGAGCTCGCCAGCGTCCTGAATGTTTTGGGGTAGGGCGTCGTGGATGGCTTGGTCCATGCCAGAGGACGCTGTGGGTTCCGCCGGTTCGACCGCTGCACTGCAACCGGCTAAGAGCGAGACCGAGAGGGCTATACAGAGGGTTTTTGCGACCTGGATACGATTCATTGACAGTGTTCCATTGCTGTAGTTGATTAGGTGAACTCAACACGCCTGCGTACAGGCCTGCGCCGATCTAGTGAAAAAGACGACGGAGCGCTGGAATTGCGCGGTAGAAGCGCCGCTATTTTTGGGGGTAGCCGAGCGTTGCAGAGATACGGTGGGCGGCGCTGACGACCGAATCTCTCCACGCACCCTCGACATTGCCCGACACCCGCGACATGGCACCCCCAATTACCAGGGCCGCGATCATGTCTCCAGAATAGTCGTAGACCGGCGCGGCGACTGCCCCTGCCCCGGCATCGACCTCGCCGAGACTGAGGCTGTAACCGCGCTGGCGAATCTCCTCCAATTGTCGGCGCAACTCGGCCTCGTCGGTGATGGTGTGTTCGGTGAACGCCGGCCCACGATGCCTGAGTACCTGGGTCAGGCGTTGCTCGTCCTGGCCCGAGAGCAGCATCTTCTGCCCAGCCCCCGCATTAAGTGGCCGTTTTTTGCCGACATCAACGGAGATACGCAGGGAATGGGTGCTCTCAATGCGGGAGATGCAGATCGCTTCCATGCCCAACGGAGCCAGCAGATAAACCGTTTCATTGGTCTGCGCCTGCAACGTCTCCAGCTCGGGCTGCGCTGCGGCCCGCAGTGCTTCGATCGGTTGGACCGCCACTTCGCTGAGGGTGAGTAATCGACTGCCTACCCGGTAGCGGTCGCCGATGCGCTGCAGAAAACCGCGCGATTCGAGGGTTTTGATCAGGCGAAACGCCTTGTTTCGGGTCACTCCAATGCGCCGGGCGATGTCGGCGACGCGCAGTTCCCTCTGCCCGTTCTCGAACTCGAGCAGGATGTCGAGGGCTGCGGCGACCGGCCCGATCGTATAGTCGGTGGCCGGGCCCGTTGCGACGGTCGGCTCCGTCGAAGTCTCAGAAGCCTCAGAAGCCTCAGAAGCCTCAGAAGCCTCAGAAGCCTCAGAAGCCTCAGAAGCCTCAGAGGTGTCAGGCGTGTCCGGGGTGTCAGCAGTGTCGGTTGTCATGCGGTCACCGCGATCGTTCGACGACTGTGCGCATCCGCTATAGAGAGGAGGGAACCGCTCATGAACTGGCCGCCTTTCAGCACGGCGGTGCGACGGCTCGCATCCTGCAACAAGCGGATGTCCCGATGCGGGTCGCCGTCCACGATGAGCAGGTCGGCGAACTTGCCCGCCGCGACAGTACCGACATCGGCTGACATGCCGAGGCACTGGCTGGAGTGGTCGGTGGCGACCGTGATTGCTTCGGCTTCGGTCATGCCGGCCTCGACCAGCAGTTCCAATTCCATTCCGGTGCGCCCGAATCCGTGGAACGGGTTGGTGTCTGTGCCCGCCGCGATGCGCACACCCAGTCGCACGGCCCGAGCAATGCTCTCACGATGGCGAGCAGGCATGTCGGCGGTGTGGGCGCGCACGCTGGCCTGGGACAGGGTGCTGTGCCAGTTGGAGATGCACATTGTTGGAACATACCATGTGCCGCGATCAGCCATTTCGCGCGCGCACTCTTCGCTGAGGTAGGTTCCGTGCTCAATGGTATCGACCCCGGCCCGTACGGCCAGGATCGCGCCGGGGTCGCCGTGGGCGTGTGCGCACACCGGGATCCCCTCGAGGTGCGCCTCGTCAACGATGGCGGCGAGTTCCTCCTCGGTGAACAACGGGCGGTGCGGCCGTCGTGCGGCGAACGTCATGCTCCCCGTCATCGCAACCTTGATGACGTCAGCGCCCATGCGAATAACCTCTCGCACCTTGGCCCGAGCAGCCACCGGGCCGTCGCACCAGGGTTCGGGCAGACCGGGCCAGATCTCGTAGCGCCCGCGGGAGTTGATCGCGCCGCCCGACACCGGATGGTGATCCATCAGCGAGTTGGTCGGCGACACAATGATCAGCGAGGTCTGCAAACGCGGACCGGGAATGACTCCGCGGTCAACGGCGTCGACGAAGCCGCGTTCCAGGCCCCCGAGGTCGCGGGCCGTGGTGATTCCAGCCTCCACCGTCACCTTCAGGGCCGCCACGGTCTGGGACACCAGCAGTCCGAGTGGTTCCGGGTGCGTGACCAGGCTCTGAGCCCACGCTGCATGGTGCGTGTGGCAGTCGATCAGGCCGGGCATCAGGGTGGCGCCGCCCAGATCGACGACCTCGACGCTGACGGGAAGGGGTCGATCGTCGGTCACCTCGACGATACGTTCGCCGTCGATAATCACGGTCGACCGCGCGCGGGCCGGGCTACCGGTGCCATCGATGAGACGAGCGTTGACAAGGGCACGCAGCTGGGTGGTCATGAAATGGGCTCGTTTCGGGAGGTGGAAAGAAGAGTGGATGCGCAAGCGTGGTTTCGCGCACTCGCCAGCACCGACCGCCGCATCTTGCCTGGTTCGGGTGGCGGAGTTTCGTAGGACAAGGGGATTACTCTAATTGTATCGCTGCATAGACAGTGTATCTATATGATATACAAGAGTGACCATTAATGCTCGCCGTGAAGGGTTGCGCAAATGTTGATGACAGGACTTGCTCGGGAGATTTCCATCTCGGGAGTGGCCGAAGCGCCATTAGGGGAGATGCGGGACATGAAGACAGCAACTCCCCAATTTGAGCCGCCACACGGTCTGCCGGCACTGATCGGCCAATTCGGGCTGCTCGCGGCACCGCACCTCTCCGAATTCGGGATGACGCCCGCGTGGCGAATCGGCAGCTCCGTGCAGGTCGGCTGGCGAAATAAACGCGGGCAGGCACCGACCTTGGGGCCTGTGACACGATGACTATCGACGATGTCTACGCCCACATTGATGCGGGATTTACCGCAGCGCTCGACGAACTCGCCTGTCTCGTTCGCATCGCCGGCGTAAGTGCTCAGCCCACGGATGACCTTGTCGTGTGCGCTCAGATCGTGCTGAACAGTGTCTGCGCGAGTGGTCTGCGCGCGCACCTGATCGAGGGCTATGGACCGCCAGTGGTGTACGGCGAACGCATCGTCGACCCCTCTTTGCCGACCGTGCTCATTTACGGGCACTACGACGTGCAACCGGCAGATTTTGACGCGCACTGGCAGGATGATCCGTTCGAGTCAACCATTCGAGACGGCCGCATGTACGGGCGTGGTACCAGCGACAACAAGGGCCAGCACCTCGCACAGCTCTGCGCGCTGCGTGCCATACGCGCCGTCCACGGCGAGCTGCCGGTGAATGTAAAGGTGCTCATCGAGGGCGAGGAAGAAGTCGGAAGCCCGCATCTGGCCGAACTCGTGCGCGATAACCGGCACCTGTTGGCGGCCAATCTCGTCATCACCTCGGATGGTCCCGTGCATCGCAGCGGCACTCCGCAGCTCGTTCTCGGTACTCGCGGACAGCTCGGCGTTGAGCTGCGCACCCGCGGGGCGAACCGGGAGGCGCACTCTGGAAGCCTCGGCGGGGTGCTGCCCGACGCCGCCCAGCATCTCGTGCAGGCGATGGCGACGCTGTGGCAACCCAGTGGTGAGATCGCCGTTGCGGGCTTCTTCGATGATGCGCTGCCCCCGACGCCAACCGAAAGCGCGAATCTGGCCGGGTTGCCCCTCGACCTGAACGATCACTTGACGGACTTCGGCATTGTCGAGCTTCCCGAACCGGCGGGAATCGGCTATTACGAACGGTTGATGCTGCAGCCGACCATGACCATCACCGGTCTGACCAGCGGCTATACCGGACCGGGGATGAAATCAGTCATTGCCAACGGCGCCCGAGCGCACCTTGATATGCGGCTGGTACCCGGGCAGAACCCCAATGAAATATTTCGGTTGCTCGAGGCGCATCTGGCGGTGCATGCTCCGGATGTCGAGCTGACCCGGCTCAGCTCGGTTCCAGCATCACGCACAGCGCTCGACAATCGCTACGTTGCGATCGTGGCTGGTGCAGTAGAGCGTGCGACTGGCGTGGTTCCCTTCATCGTGCCGAGCCTGGGCAGCTCGCCGCCAAACTTCGTCTTCGCAGATATCCTGGGCATTCCCTCAATTCTCGTGCCCTATGCCAATCCGGACCAGAACAATCACGCCGCGAATAAGAACTTCGAGCTGTCGCGATTCAAAGACGGGATGAGAATTTTTGCCACCATCCTCGACCACGTCGCCCGCGCGAACTAGTCGAGTTACAGCGCGAGGCGCAAAGCACCGTCTATCTGGTCGAGTTCTGTCCGGTTGACGTAACCCCGACATGCCGAGGCGCTCGGGCGCGACGGCCGAGTCTGCTCGAAGGAAAACGTGCGCCTGAAACAGGAACGCATCCAATGGAATCTCGCGCTGGAGCGCTTGCTCGCTAAATTTCGTGCAAAATAAGTTTCGATTTTTTTGAGCCTGAAGATCGCGCTCCACTCGGTCGTTATGCCCACCGATTCGACGATGATCAGGCTAAAAGCTCGGTCGTACCTCTGAATGAACTCGCCAGCAGTCGCAAATTATTTCATGACAGAACGCGTGTGACCGAAAATCAGGAGTTTCGGAGAATATCGTGAGGTTTTGTTCAAAAAGGGCGGGCATGCTGGCGGCCTTGTCCGTGCCACCCCGAAGTGCACGGACCAAAAACCTAGCGAATGGGCGTACCTAGCGCCCATCATTCGCGCCAAATGAAGGATATGCGCCCAAAAAACACTGAAATGCCTCATGCCCACGTCGCCCTCAAAAACACTCGCATTCACCGTGAGCGCCGCAAACCACGAACCCGCCGACACGAGATCGTAGCGGCGACCGGAACCGCACTCGTTATTGCCGGTCTGGTCGCCAGCAGCGGATTCGTCGCCCAGTCGGCCGATGCCAGGCAAGACAGCATCGCCGCCACGACCGTACTCACCGAAAGTACGGGCCTGCAGAGCGATCAACTCGAGTTCTACGTGCAGCGCGGTGAGACGATCACTCGAGATAACGCATCCGCTGCCCTGAGCGCGGCCCACGTCGTCATCGCTGCCAGCCAAAGCAAAGTGGATGCCACCACTCTCACCTCGGTAGCCAGCTCGCTTGCCAACTACGCGATCCTGCCGATCGAGCGGGTGGAATCGCTCACGGCCGAGGCGAAAGCGGAGACCGCGTCGGTCGCTGCCGCCACGGCTACAGTCGACCGCGTCGCCGCCGAGGCCGCTGCGGCGGCCGCTGCGGCGGCCGCTGCCACCGCGGCTGCTGAAGCAGCAGCGCAAGCAGCTGCGGAAGCCGCTCGTGTGCAATCCTTAGCCGGCGGTAACTCCGTCGACGGTGCGCGCGCCACAGCGCGTTCGATGGCCGCCTCGCAGTACGGCTGGGGTGAGGACCAGTTCAGCTGCCTCGATCGGTTGTGGCAGAAGGAATCGGGTTGGAACTACGCGGCCATGAATTCCAGCAGTGGCGCGACCGGAATTCCTCAGGCACTCCCCGGTAGCAAGATGGCGTCGGCCGGCAACGACTGGGCTACCAACGCCACCACGCAGATCAGCTGGGGTCTCGGCTACATCAAGGCCTCGTCCTACGGAACGCCGTGCGCGGCCTGGTCGCACTCGCAGTCTGTTGGCTGGTACTAAAGCGCTGATGGTGTGAAGTTCATGCCCCGGTCACGACCCAATCGACGAGCAGCAGGCTCTTTGCCAGTGGATGGCCGCAGGTTCTGCGGCGTCCATCCAGGGTGCAGGGCCCGGCGATACGATAGACGCATAAGGACTCCATGATTGAGTTCGACGAGGCACACCGACGTGCGCGTCGCAGGAGCCCGCACTCATAGTTCGTCTGTGTACACAGTGCGCTGGTTGTTGCTCGTAGGCTGCCCGGTCATTGCCGTACCGGATTCCCACCCGGGAATGCCGGCAGTGGCCGGTAGCTCGTGAGCGAGAACAAGCCGCACCCGCACGGCGATGAATTTGATGGAGGCGTTTTTTCAATGTCGTCTGGTTTCACCCGCTCGGGTCCGTCGCCGTCGGATCTATCCCCCTCCGGCCCAACGCTCGAAACGTTCATAGTTGATTACTATGAGCATCTAACAGACGAAGATGCGGCGGCCTACACCCCTGAGGTTCTGGAAGCTCGGGCGCGTGCCCATTGGCGGGTCGCGCAGCGCCGGGTACCCAAAACCGCGGCCGTCGAGATCCACAATGAATCCGGTCGGAGTGTCGTCTACATCGTCACCGACGACATGCCTTTTCTCGTTGACTCGGTCACGGCCGAGTTGGTGCGCCAGCACGCCGCTATTCACCTGGTCGTGCACCCCCTGCTCATCGTCGCTCGCAGCAAGTCCACAAACGACCTCGTCGATATCAACCGGATTCCGGCCAGCGTCGGCGTCTCCAGCGCCGGTGTCTCCAGTGGTGATACCTCGGCCATGCCCAATATCGCCCACCTCATCGCGACCGGTGATGATGCCTCGCACCTCGAGTCCTGGATCGCCATCGAGATCGACAGCGCGAGCGACGATGAGCACACCAGCCTCATCGGCGGGCTGGCTGCTGTGCTCAAGGACGTGCGGGCCGCGGTCGAAGACTGGCCGCTCATGCGCACCAAGGCTAGGCAGATCGCACAAGCGCTCGACACAATCGTTGGTGGCGCGCACATCAAGGACCTTCACCAGACCCAGCAGCTTTTGCAGTGGCTCGACGAGGGCAATTTCACTTTTCTCGGTTACCGCGAATACAACCTCGAAACGCAGGGCGGTGAGGACGTGCTCACTCTCGTCGAGGGGAGCGGCCTCGGCCTGCTGCGTTACGCCGACGACCGTCACCAGGTTCAGCACCTGACCGATGCTGGCCGTCAGAAGGCGCGCGAGCGCACCGCCCTGGTGATCACCAAGGCCAACTCCCGGTCCACCGTGCACCGTCCCGCCTACTTCGACTACATCGGAATCAAGAGTTTCGATTCCGCCGGCGAGGTCGACGGTGAGCAGCGGTTTATCGGCCTGTTCGCCGCGAGTGCGTACACCAGCTCGGTCACCGCAGTTCCGGTGCTGCGCGAGAAGGTTGAGGCTGTCATGACCGAGGTCGGTTTTCCGCCCGAGTCGCACAGCGGAAAAGACTTGCTCGGCATCATGGAGACGTATCCTCGTGACGAGCTCTTCCAGATCGAGGTGCCCGCCCTCGTCACAGCGTCGCTCGCGATTCAGCGTCTGCAGGAGCGTCGTCGTACCCGTCTGTTTCTGCGACCCGACATTTACGGCCGGTTCATGTCGGCGCTGGTCTACCTTCCGCGTGACCGCTACAACACCGGCGTGCGACTGCGCATCGAGAAAGAACTACAAGAGACATTCAACTCGGAGTCGCTCGATTTTGAAGCGCGAATGACCGAATCTGCGCTGGCGCGATTGTTCTATCGCATCCGCCTGCCCAAAGATGTCCTGGCGGACTCCGTCGATATCGCGGCGCTGGAACAACGCCTGGCCAGAGCCGTTCGATCCTGGCCCGAGGGGATCAGCGACGAACTGTGCACGACACACTCGGTCGAAGATGCGGAGCGGTTGGCCGACGTGTGGGCCGACGCTTTTCCCGCCAGTTACCGGGTCGACTACGAAATTACTGATGCGCTGCAAGACATCGGGCGATTCGAGGCCTGTGCCGCGAAAATCAGCCGCCCCGGACTGTACGTGTACCTGCCCAGAACGGCTGGTGACCCGGGCGAAGACGCCCGCATCAAGCTCTACATGACCGAACCGAAAAGCCTCAGCCAGATTCTGCCCTTTCTGCAGAACCTCGGCATCGAGGTGCTCGATGAAGTGCCGTTTGAAATTCAGACCACCGATGGGCGTCGCTTCTACCTCTACGACCTCGGCCTGCACTACCCGGCCGGAGTCGACCCGGTCGCGACCGGCGCACTGCTGGCAGACTCCTTCGGCGCGGCCATCAGCGGCGCCATCGAATCCGACAGCCTCGACCGCCTGGTCTTACAAGACGGATTACCTTGGCACCGCGTGGTTATTCTTCGCAGCTACGCCAAGTACCTGCGCCAGATCGGCAACACCAACTCCTACGGTTTCGTCGCGAACGCCCTGCTGGCCAACCCGGCCGTCACGCTCGGCCTTGTTGCCCTGTTCGAGGCCCGATTCGATCCAGACCTGGCCGATGACGAGCGGATGCTCCGCGTCGCCGACGTACGCGAACAGCTGCGGGTCGCAATGGAGCAGGTTGCCACCCTTGACGCCGACCGGGTGCTGCGCACACTCATCACCCTGATCGAAGCGTCGCTGCGCACGAATTTCTTTCAGCACAAGCCCTATCTCAGCATCAAACTCGACCCGTCGCAGATCACGCAAATGCCCTCACCCAGGCCCATGTACGAAATCTGGGTGTACTCGCCGCGCGTGGAGGGTGTGCACCTGCGTTTTGGCAAGGTAGCCCGCGGCGGGCTGCGCTGGTCCGACCGCCGTGAAGACTTTCGTACCGAGGTGCTCGGCCTGGTCAAGGCCCAAACGGTCAAGAACGCCGTCATCGTGCCCACCGGCGCCAAGGGCGGATTCTTCGCCAAGAAGCTACCCGACCCCGGTCGTGACCGTGCGGCCTGGATGGCTGAGGGTATCGATAGCTACAAGACCTTCATTCGTGGACTGCTCGACCTGACCGACAACCTGGTGGCCGACGTCGATGGCGAACACGTCGTTGCACCGCACCGGGTGGTGCGGCATGACGACGACGATAGCTATCTTGTCGTCGCCGCTGACAAGGGCACGGCATCCTTCTCCGACATCGCCAATGGACTGGCCGCCGAATACGGTTTCTGGCTCGGCGACGCTTTCGCCTCGGGTGGTTCGGTCGGGTACGACCACAAGGAGATGGGCATCACCGCCAAGGGAGCCTGGGAGTCGGTCAAGCGCCACTTCAGCGAACTCGGTGTTGACACGCAAACCGAAGACTTCACCGTCGTCGGTGTCGGCGATATGTCCGGTGACGTGTTCGGCAACGGCATGCTGCTCTCCAAGCACACCAAACTCGTCGCGGCTTTCGACCACCGGCACATTTTTCTCGACCCCAACCCCGATCCGGCGCTCTCTTTCACGGAACGCACCCGGTTGTTCGAGCTGCCGCGCTCATCCTGGGCCGACTACGGGACCGATCTGATCAGCGCTGGTGGCGGCGTCTTCCCTCGCCAGGCCAAGGTCGTTCCCATCTCGGCCGAGGTGCGGGTCGTGCTCGGGCTACCAGAAGGCACCGCCCAGCTGAGCCCGCCGGAATTGCTGCGGGCGATTCTGCTGGCGCCGGCTGACCTGCTCTACAACGGCGGCATCGGAACCTACATCAAAGCGAGCAGTGAATCGGCCGCGCAGGTTGGCGATAAAGCCAACGACGGCATTCGGGTCGACGGCCGGGACCTGCGGGTCAAAGTCGTCGGGGAGGGCGGCAACCTCGGGTTCACTCAACTCGGCCGCATCGAAGCTGCGCTTGCCGGAGTCATCCTCAATACCGACGCGATCGACAACTCGGCCGGGGTGGACTGCTCCGACCACGAAGTCAACATCAAGATCTTCGTGGACCGAATGGTCGCGGCCGGCAAACTCGACCCGGCCGAGCGGGCCGGGTTCCTCGCCGAGATGACCGACGAGGTCGGGCGGCTGGTGCTGGTGGACAACGTCGACCAGAATATTCTGCTGCTCAACGACCGCATGCTCGTGAACAACTGGAGCCCGAGCTACGAGCGCCTCATGAACTGGCTTGAAGAATCGGGAGATCTGCAGCGCGAGCTGGAGGCTTTGCCGACGACAGCCACGCTACGGGAGCGTCTGGACCGCGGGCAGGGACTGACCAGCCCCGAGTTGAGCGTGCTCGCCGCCTACGCCAAGATCGAGCTGGCTACCGCGCTGCGGGGCAGCGACCTGGCCGATGACCCGTGGTTCGGTAATACCCTGCGCGGATACTTCCCGGGGCACCTGTCCGAACGTTTCGATGCCGAGCTGGACACGCATCCGCTTCGCCGGGAGATTATCGCGACGGTCGTCGCGAACGACATGATCAACCTCGGCGGCATCACCTTTGCTTTCCGTGCGATGGAGGAGACCTCGGCTAACTCGGCGACGATCGCGCGAGCTTTCGTGGCTCTGCGCGAGGTTTTCGACCTCGACTCGATGGTCGACGAACTCAACGCGCTGCCGTCGTCGTTCCCGACCAAAAAATGGACGTCGATCCATTTGGACATTCGCCGCCTGCTCGACCGTGCCGTGCGTTGGCAGGTCAATCAGGGCGCCAACATGCCTGTCGGCGCGGTAATCGCCGCGTACAAGCCGCAGATCGCGCTCGTGCGCGCGCACCTCGGCGACTACCTACAGGGCGCCGATCGCGGGCGCCTCGAAACGCAGGAAGAGAAGGCCAGGGAGTGGGGTCTGCCTGACGATCTCGGTCGCCGCTGGTCGGAATTGTTCGAAGCGTACGCGCTGCTCGACGTGGCCATGATCGCGGCCAGGGCGAATGTGCAGGTCACCCGGGTCGCCGAAATCTATTACACGATCTACAACCGTTTCGGCGTCGACAGTCTGCTCGAGCGCATCACCAAGCTGCCGCGCAAGGACCGCTGGCAGGCCCTCGCCCGCGCAGCTCTCCGCGACGACCTCTACTCGACCGTCGCAGACATGACGCGGTCTGTGCTCGATGAAACACATGCCGGAACCGCCGACGAGCGCCTCCTCGCTTGGGAAGAACTCAACGCCGAACAGCTCGGCCGGGCTCGTAGCGTCTTCGACGAGGTGAATTCGCTCGCGCAAGACGACATGGCGTCTCTCTCGGTCGCCGTGCGCCTGCTGCGTTCCATCGTGCGCCGCTGAGCATCGGGTGACGGCGGGTGCGACTCACCCGTGGCCGACGCTGCTGGTTGGCGCCCCCGGCGGTTGTGACAACGGCGCTCAGGCATCCCAGCCGCGCGCCGGGAGATTGTCGAGCCAGTCGTCGAGCGGCGTCGACGTAATCGTGCCGCTGCCGAGTGGGGGGCCGTGCGCTGGCGGCACGCGAGACGATGATTGCTGATCGAAATCGACGGCCGGAGTGATGGTGACACTCATTGGAGGAAGAGCTATCCCAACGGAGGTCCATGCCTCGCCGGACAACCTGCTGATCGGATGTAGGAACGTGTGAAACATCAAAACCCCTGACTCGAAGCGGTCAAAACCGCTACCAGGGTCTGGGGTAACACTTAGACGCTACGCGTAAAGATGTCAAAACATCAAGAGTTCTGTATTAACAGAAGGAGAACACGCCGCTAAAAAAGCCAGTGAGTCCCTGCCCGAGAGCGCGCCGGGTACGGCTAGGGCAGGGAGGCGATCACAATCGCGGCGGCCATCCATAACGGCATCGCTAAGACCATCAGTGCGAGGCCGACCCATTGCAGCCGCGCATACGGCTGATTGACGCCGCCGCGATTGCGGGTGCGCACAATATCGACCACCGAGATGACCATGCCGACGAACATGAGTGGAGAAACCGAAAGCAGCACGAGAACGTTGAGCGGGTCATCGCGCACAGACGAGCACACTGCGACGCCGGGCACGCAGTAGATGACGAACAGTGCCGCGCTGATCCAGAGCGAAATGGGAATGTGCCGCGTCGACGTCGTGATAGTTGCGTTCATGATGCGACCCCCGTTAGTGCCTGCGATTTCTGACAATAGCACGGGGGTGAGGCTGGGTCAGCCCATGTAGCCGAGTTGGGTGAGCCTCGTGCGTACCTCGGCGTCGCTGGGCTCGACCAGGTGCGTGTCGTCGGGAAACACGATGACGGGAATGTTGGTGCGCCCGCTAATGGCGCGGGCGCGATCGGCGCCGTCCTCGACGAGGAGCAGATCGACGTAGTCGTAGTCCACCTCGAGGCGGTCGAGCAGCGACTTGGAACGACGGCAATCGCTGCACCACTGTGCTCCATACATTGTGATGCGCGAAGCGGTGGCAGTCGATTCAGTCATATCTGCGAGTGTAAGCCGCGCACCTGAGTGTCACGGATGGGGCGCGTTCGCTTTAGTCGTGCAGGTGGTCGACCTGCCAGCCGGTGGATTGCTCGAGCAGATCCAGAATGTTTTGAGCGGATGCCCGCGCTTCGGCCTGGCCGCGCACGTTCACCACGTCGATGGTCAGGGGCAGGCTTTCGCCGAACTTGGGAATCTCCACATCAATTCGGCCGCCGTCGGGCAGCGCGATGAAAGCGTTCGCTCCAGCCGGGTTCTCTACATTCGTACCGAGGGCGGTAGCGATGGCCGCGAGGGCATCGGGCTTGGTGCGCTGAACCTGGGCGATGATCGTGGCAGTGAACGTCATGGGGCTCCGAATGTGAGGGGTTGAGGACTCGTACAGTAAAGCAGTACCCGTAACCTGAATCCATGCCTTCTTATCGCGTCACCATGAGTATCGAATCCCTGCACGCAGGAACCGTGCCTGCCTCGGTCGTGCCCCGGGCGGCTGCGGCGGCCGCCGAATTCACCACCGTGGAAGCCTCCGATCTTACGATCGTCGCCGGTGCAGCGCGGGTCATCGTGCGTTTCACGGCGGATGACTCGGCATCGGCCCTGCAGATCGGCGCCCACGTCGTGGCAGATCTGCGGGTCGTCGCCGAGTTGCGGGCGTCGCTGATCACCGAGCGAGTCAAGGGAACCTGGGTGCCGGTGCACTGACCTCGACGTTCACGCGGTAACGCACACGGGCGCGGGCGACACGACGTCAGCCGCGCCCGTGTGCATATTTTGCGAAGCTACTCGACGGGCGCGGTGACCGTGTTGCTCTGCAGTGTGACGGCCGTCTGGGCCAGGAGGCGTCCGTTGATGGTCGCTCCGGTCTTCATGGCGATCATCGTCTGGCTGAGGATGGTGCCTTCGAAGTGCGCGGTCGTGCCGATGGCGACGGATCCGCCAACCTGCCAGAACACGTTCTTCGCCTGCACGCCGCCGGCGAGAATCACGTTCTGAGCTGAAGCCTGTTCCAGGTCCTTGGAGATCTGAAAGATGAAGACGTCATCCGCGGTGCCGGTGAGGGTGACGTCGGTGGAGATGTTCACGTCGGTGCCCCACTTGTAGAGGCCCTGGGTGAGGGTCAGGCCACCGATTTCGCCGGCGCCCAGGTTGATGAAGTCCGGAGTGGTGCGCCCGGCGGCATCGGTGTACGCGATCTCGAGGTCGCTGACGGCCTCGGTGAGGTACGTGGCATCGGTCACGATGCAGGAGGGGCCCTCGGCGTCGACGCTGTAAATCGTGCCATTGGTCACCTCCGGGCAGGTGACGTGAATAGCGGCTCCCGTGATGGGGCTCGCTCCGACGTTTCCGCTGATCGCTGATGTGTAGACATCCGTGATGCCGGACTTCGAGAGGATAGCAAAGGTGCCGGCCTCTCCAAGGTCGACCACGGCGCGCGGTGCGGGCTCGGATGCGATGGCTCCGCCGACTCCGATGCTGCCCACTCCGATGATGCCGACGACCAGGAGGGCGCCGAGAAGTCGCTTGCGCGACGATGAAAGCTGTGTAAACGAACTCATGTTTTTTTCCCTCTCCAAAGACCCGCACGATGCGGGTCAGGGCAGGGCCACGTGCTGATATGGCCGCCGGTGCTGCACACCGGGCTTCTCCCGTTGACCGGGCTCGAAAGTAGGTGACGCCCCCAAGCCCCAACTGTCGTGCCCTCCGGGCGCAATACGCACATACGTTCGTGCGCCCCCACGACAATGATTCCAACGAATAGAATCTGTCTAACCCCAGACTAGGGGTAGTACGGCCGTTTGCCGTGCTTCGTTCGCCGGACGACTAAACGATCGGGTCCATCGAGCTCAGGTGGGAGGAGTCGTTCCACATCTGCAACACGCGGTTCTCGCGCTCCCAACCGAGCGTCGACACGGTTGCGGTGCCGAGGCTCAGGCTCTTGCCAGCGACGGCGGGCAAACCCATCCAGCGCGCGGTCATGATGCGCAGAAAGTGTCCGTGGGCGAAAATGGCCACCCGACCCTCGGCTGCGAGGCAGGTGTCGATGGCGAGATCAGCCCGTGCGCCCACGTCCTCTACGGATTCACCATCCACAATAGGATCGCCCCACACGGTCCAGCCGGGAATTTCCGAGCGGATGTCCGCGGTTCGGCGTCCCTCGTACACCCCGTAATCCCATTCCAGCACGTCGTCGGTGGCCACGCCCTGCGCGCCGTAACCGGCCCGTTCCATGGTTTCCCAGGCACGCACCAGCGGGCTCGAGTAGACCCGATCGAAGTGTCGACCGTCCAACATCTCGCCGAGAGCATCCGCTTGACGGCGCCCGAAGTCGGTCAGTGGAATGTCGGTGCGCCCGGTGTGTTGACCGGAGATGCTCCACTCGGTCTGCCCGTGGCGAATAAGAACGATGTCGTTCTGGGTCATGCGGCTCCCTCGCGTGTGCCGCAGGAACGCGGCCGATCAAGTCTACGTTTCGTGCGCCGGGCAGCCCCGACCGGGGACGCCTCGGCGTCGACCCTTGGGTTCGAAAAAGTCGGCTGGCTGGATGCCACCTGCGCATGTGTCAACTGACCCCGGATGTTCAATTTCGACCCCGGCGAGAGTCGTAGGCTGGAGGCCTAGCCATCGAGTCTGAGACGGGTGCCATGAGGGTCATAAGCTACAACCTCCGGAAGAACCGTGCCAGCGGCGAACTCGTCGACCTGGCCGAACGGTACAGTCCCAACATTCTCTGCCTGCAGGAATGCAACACCGTCGATCTGCCGGCCGAGGTCGGAAACCTGCACCTGGCCGATTCGACTCATCGCAATCGCCTCGGCCTGGCCATCTACTATCGCAGGGACCGCTTCACAGCGATCAGGACGCAGACCTTCGCGCTCAAGAAGTCGCTGCATGACCGTGTCGCCGCGCCCGCACACGAACGCCTGATCGCCACCCGCCTGGTTGATAATGTCGCGCAGCGGGAGTTCGTCGTGGCATCGTTTCACGCAGCGCCGCTGACCGCGCTCAATTCTCTGCGCCGCAACCAGATTCGCAGCGCCCACGAAGAGTTGAGCGTTCTGGGCCCCGGCCTGCCGACCCTCATGGTCGGCGACTATAACTATCCAATCTTCCAGGGCAAGCTCGGTAATAAGGTGAACCAGTCCGGCTATGACCTCACGCTCAGCGATACGCGCACGTATACCCGTTATAAGTTCTTTCGCGGACACTTCGACCTGGCGACCTCGATGGGCTTGATAATTTCCAATGTCGAGACCCTCCCGCAGGGCACCTCAGATCACATGCCCATTCTGGTAACGGCTACCTATTCCGACGAGCCTAGGATGCAGACGGATGCCGCGCATCACCTTGCCAACCCGGCCGCCTCCGAGTCGGTATCCATCGACGGCGCCGACTTCACTATCTGAGGAAGTGGCCAAATCGCCGCCCGCCTTAGACGAGCAGCTCGATTATTCCGCGCACGATGGTCGCGAACGACCCGAGATAGGCAACGATTACGAGCAGGCGGCGGGCCACGTGCGGCTCGACCACAGAGGCCAGCCGGTCACCGATGATGAGCCCCACGATGCAGGCGCATCCGATGAGCACCCAGACCAGCACAGGTAACTGAGGCAGGTCGGCCGATCCCAGGGCGAATTTTGAGGCCAGGGACGCCAGCCCGATCGTGAGAAAGTACGGCTGCATGGTCGCGGCAAAGGACCGCTGCGGCCATCCTGTGGCAATCGCGTAAATGCTCACCGCCGGACCGCCGACACCGGCCGTCGTGTTCATGAACCCGCTGGTCATGCCGGCCATCACGCGAAAACCGAGGCGGTCGCGCACAACGACCCGGCCGAGATTCACCGATATGGTCAGACCGGCTGCCACGAGTACGCCGATCGAAATTTCGAGCCAGGCTACCGAAACGAACTGCAAAACGTAGGAGCCGGGCACGATACCGACGACGGCGCAGAGCGCCAGAACTATGTAGCGCCGCCAGTCCACCTGCCGAAATACTCGCGTCAGGATGATGCTTGCCGTGAGGACCCCGCAGACGTTGACCACGATGACGCCGTCAACCGGCCCGAGCAATAAAACCAGAAAAGGCGCCGCTACCAGGGCGAAGCCCATGCCGGTGATGCGCTGCATGCTCGACCCGACCAGCACGGCTGCAATCACCAGAACGGTCGTCCACACGTCAAGGTCTCCCAGCTCGGTTGTTGCTGTCCACGATACCGGCCCGGGCGGCACCGAATGGCGTGGGCAATGCTCGGTGGCCTACCGTTGACACATCGGCAGGTAGCCGGCGCGACGAAAGGACAACGGATGCCCGACCTCAGTTTTGCCACCGAAAACGTTTTGCAGGGGCGCACCTTCGACGCCGTATTGTTCGACATGGACGGTACCCTCATTGATTCCACGCCGGCGGTCAACCGCTCGTGGGCCGTTTGGGGAAGGGAATGGGGCGTGGCCAAGGACGAAACCGTCCACGGTCGCCCGGCGCGCGACATCATCGCAGAACTTGTACCAGCCGCCCGCGTCGACGAGGCGATCGACCGCATTCTGGCCCTCGAAACCGCTGACACCCAGGACATCACCGTGTTGCCCGGCGCCGCAGCGCTCCTGGACAGCCTGCCGGAGAGTCGACGGGCGATCGTCACGTCCTGCGCGCGGCCACTGGCGGTCGCACGGCTGGCGGCATCCGCTTTGGTGGCACCGAGCGTGATCGTGACCATCGATGACACCCCGCGCGGCAAACCGTTCCCTGAACCGTTTCTGGAGGGAGCCGCCCGGCTCGGCGTCGACCCGCGCCGGTGTCTGGTAATCGAGGATGCGCCTGCCGGGTTGCAGGCCGGCCGCGCCGCTGGCTGTACCACGATCGGAGTCGCCGGAACCTATCCGGCGGCCGAACTCGAGGCCGACCTCGTCGTGCCCGGGCTCGATCATCTGCGCATTGAATGCACTGACGACGGTCTCATTGTTCGGTTCAAGTTGCCGAAAAACTAAAGAACGGTCAGCGCTGCCACCCAAATGAACGTAACGTTAATAAGCGGTATGTGCGTTCGGCTTTTCCGAGTGGTGCGAGCCGCGTAACGAAAGGTTTTTCCCTCTTGGACGACGAATGCATCCACGGACTCGAGGGCCAATTGTGCGCTCTGTGCTTTCCCAAAGTTGTTACTGAGCCCCTCACCCCGGTGAAAAAGACCCGCGCCCCGAAGCTGTCTTCGCTGCGCGACCCGCTGCCGACGGCGGCTATGCCCGCCGCACGCACAGCCCGCCCGGTTCGCGTGGCCGGCGCGCCTCGCCCGGTGCGAGCTGAGAAGGTCTCGACCGACAACGTCGACGAGCAGCGCGTGTACCACCTCACGCACATCAGCAACCTCGGTGCGATCCTGCAGGACGGACGCCTGCTTGCCAACGACGCCCTCACCGCGCGGCCGACCGTCGACATCTCCGCACCGGGCACTCGCGACCTGCGCCGGGCTGCCCGCGTCTCCGGCGATGGTCGCAGTGTTGCTGAGTACGTGCCCTTCTTTCTGTCGCCGAATGCGACCGTCTGGGAGAGCGTGCGAGCTGAAGCCGCTGACCCGCGCCTGGCGCGCGATACCCACGGCTCCGAGGCCTTCGACTTCGTCATGCTCGTGAGTACGGTCAAGAAGATCAACGAGGGGATGGCGGCGCGTGCCGCAGCTGAAATTGTCTCGGCCAATGCCCCGGTAGACGAGGCCCAGGATCTGACCGCCCAAGATCTGACCGCGCCAGATGCTGACGCCGCCGAGGAGGCGGTTCCGTTCGTTGCGAGCGTGATCGCCGTCACCAACGGTGATGCCGCCGGCGCGCTGACCCGGTTCGGCGCCACGCCGGCCACCGCCGAACGCATGCTGCAGACCCTTCGCGCCGAAGCAGACGGTGCGATGATTCTCGAAGCCGAGTTGCTCGTTCCCGACGCCGTGCCGATGGACCTGATCATGCTCATCGGCGTCTGCAACGACAATGTGCGCGAAACTGTGCGCGGCATCCTGAAGGCCAGCTCGTATAAGCCCAAGGTTGCGGTCTACCCGCCGTGGTTCCACACCTCCGCTGATCCCCAGTAGGGCTTGGTTGTCGGGCCGGATCCGGAGAGTAAGCCCCTGATCTGGCCTGATCGTGAATCCAGATCTAGACGACCCCGAGTGGGAGATGCTCACCGACGGGCAGCTCCACCCGGATCCGGTCGCTCGGGTGCACGATGCCGCCGGTCACCACGACGCCCATGATTCCGCCGCGACGTTGAACCGCGCCGGCAGCATCCGTTTTGATGAGCTGCTTCATCAGGCCTTTCTGGTAGCCGTTGATGAGCGAGCAGGGGCTGCGCATGCCGGTGATCGAGACCACGGCCTCGCTGCCGAGGTGCAGTCGGGTTCCCAGCGGCAGGGTCATCAGATCGATTCCGATGGTCGTCACGTTTTCGCCCAGCTCGCCCGGTGCGACCGTATACCCGGTGGGTACGAGGTCGTCGAACAACTCTGCGGCCATGAAGTGCACCTGGCAGAGGTTGGGCGCCGTGGGATCGCGTTTTTTGGCATAACGGTGCTGCACCGTGGGGCCTGCGTGAGAATCGCCCTCGACACCGATTCCAGCCAGCAAACGGATGCTTACGACCACCGGCTTGCTGAAGCGGTGCGCGTCATCGCGGCTGACAGAAACGACCGCGCCGGGACGTCCCTCGAGTGCCATGCCCTTGATTCTGCCATAGCGCACGCACGTTCGATGGAACGCATACAACACCGACTGCGCAGACGTCAAAATGTCTGCGTCAAGTGGTTGACGCACCAACACGCTGGGCCTACATTTCATCAGTGGAAAGGTTGCCGATGACCAGTGTTACCCCCGACAGTCACGACCAGTTCGATGAGGGTACGGCTGAACCACTGCCACTACCGACAGACGAAACCGCCCCGCATATTGCCCGGCCCTACCGAGCCCTGGAGCGAGAGTTGGAACGCGCGGTGCGCGATCGCGTCGACGTCAACCTGCGAGTCACCGCGGCGGTCAACGCCATGCGCGACGGCGGCTGTTCCTGGGCTGATATCGCGCGCCTCCTTGGTACCGCCCCGCAGACCGCGCACAAGAAGTACAGTAAGCCGCGCCCGCCACGCGCCCCCAAGGACGCCTGACGAGATCAGGCCGTGCCAGACGCCGCGCCCGCGATAATCCCGCGTGCCGGGGGCCGCACGTCGGGTTTGCGGCCCTCGGTCGGGTGATTGCATTGTGGCCCAGATCACACGGTCGTGATATAGCCTTGAGGCGAATTCTCCCTGATTGAAAGGACACCATGCACGCCTCCGAAACACTCAGTAACAACCTGCAGTCCGTTCTGGTCGACCTGATCGAATTGCACGTGCAGGGCAAACAAGCGCACTGGAGCGTCGTTGGAAAGAACTTCCGCGACCTGCACCTGCAACTCGATGAGATCATCGTCGATGTGCGTGAATTCTCCGACCAGGTCGCCGAACGCATGCGCGCACTCGACGCGATGCCTGACGGTCGCAGCGAGACGGTCACCAAGGCCACCAACCTGCCGAAGTTTCCCGACGGCGAAGTCGACACGGCCGAGACGGTCACCCTCATCACCGAACGGCTCGACGCCACGGTCGCCAACATGCGCAAGGTGCACAATGAGGTCGACGAGGAAGATCCCACCAGTGCCGATCTTCTTCACGCTTTCATCGAGAAGCTCGAGCAGTATTCCTGGATGGTCAGCGCGGAGAACCGCAAACCGCGCAAGCGTTCCGAGATGAAATCCGCGCACTGAGCTTGCTGACGCGTACTCCAGGTTTCTCCTGGGGTAGCGTCGGTGTGGACGAGAAAAGTGCCATCATGATCAAATGACCTATCTCGCGAATGAATCCCGTTATGAGTCCATGCCCTACCGTCGTGTCGGGCGCAGCGGCCTCAAGCTTCCCGCCATTTCGCTCGGTCTATGGCAGAACTTCGGCGATGACAAGCCGCTCGCCACACAACGAGCTATTCTTCGCCGGGCCTTCGACCTGGGCATCACCCACTTCGACCTGGCCAACAACTACGGTCCGCCCCCTGGGTCGGCCGAAACGAACTTCGGCCAGCTGTACCGCGAAGATTTCAGCGCCCACCGCGACGAACTCGTGCTCTCGACCAAGGCCGGCTACGACATGTGGCCGGGCCCGTATGGCAACTTCGGCAGCCGTAAATACTTATTGTCGAGCCTCGACCAGTCGCTCTCACGCATGGGCGTTGACTACGTCGATATCTTCTACTCGCACCGTGCCGACCCCGATACCCCGCTCGAAGAGACCATGGGTGCACTGCACACCGCCGTGACGAGTGGCCGCGCCCTCTATGCCGGCATCTCGTCGTACTCGCCGGCACGCACCCGAGAAGCAGCCGCGATTCTGGCCGACCTCGGCACCCCGCTGTTGATTCACCAGCCTTCCTACTCGATGTTCAATCGCTGGGTCGAGGACGACCTGCTCGATACGTTCGACGACATCGGCGTCGGCTGTATCGCGTTCTCGCCGCTGGCCCAGGGGCTGCTCACCGACCGCTACCTCGGTGGTATTCCGGCGGACTCCCGGGTCGCCCGGGATGGCTCGGCGAACAAGTCCATGGTGAGCGCGGAGGCGCTGACCCGTATCCGTGCCCTAACCGAGATCGCCTCCGAACGTGGTCAGTCACTCGCCCAGCTGGCATTGGCTTGGGTGCTGCGCAATTCAGCGGTGACCAGTGCGCTTATCGGCGCATCGTCGGTCGCCCAGCTCGAGGCGAACGTGGGGGCACTGCACAATCTCGACTTCAGCGCCGAGGAACTGGCCGCCATCGACGAGCACGCTGTCGATAACGGCATCAACCTGTGGGCGGCGTCGAGCGCGGTCTGATCACGGCTCGAGCAGACCGCGAATGTCTTCGGCGGTCAGCGCTGTGCTGAACATGGCGTCGTCGTCGAGCACAGCGTTGAACAGCTGCGATTTTTGCTTCTGGAGTGCCACGACCTTCTCTTCGATAGTGCCGGTCGCGACGAGCCGGTAGACCATCACGTTGCGGGTCTGGCCGATGCGGTGGGTGCGGTCGATGGCCTGCGCCTCGGTTTGCGGGTTCCACCACGGGTCGAGCAAAAAGACGTAGTCGGCTTCGGTGAGGTTGAGACCGAAGCCGCCCGCCTTGAGGCTGATCAGGAACACCGGCGCCGCACCGCTTTTAAACCGGTCGATCACTTCGCTGCGCCGCAACGTCGACCCGTCGAGGTAGCAATACGGAACACCCTGCGCGTCGAGCCGGGCGGCGGCGAGCTTCAAAAATGACGTGAACTGGCTGAAGACGAGTGCCCGGTGTCCCTCGCTGATGACATCGTCGAGCTGGTCGAACAGGGCGTCGAGCTTGCTCGAACGCACGCCCGCATACTTCTTGTCGACGAGGGAGGCGTCGAGGCTCAGCAGGCGCAGCAGGGTGAGCGAGCGAAAAATGATGAACCGGTTCTTGTCGAGTTCCTCGATCAAACCGTAGAGCTTCTGCCGTTCTCGCTGCAGAAACGTGTCGTAGAGCTTCTGGTGCGCCGGGTTCAGCGCGATCTGCAACTCCTGCTCCTGCTTGGGCGGCAGGTCACGGGCAACGACGTCCTTGGTCCGGCGCAAAATCAGCGGGCGGATGCGCCGCCGCAGCTTTGCGAGCCGCTCGGGGTTCTCGCCCCGGGTCACCGGCCGGACGTAGTCCTCGATGAATTTGCGCGATGAGGCAAACAGGCCCGGCGCGACAATACTGAACAGCGACCACAGATCCATCAGGTTGTTCTCCAGCGGAGTTCCCGTGATGGCCAGTTTGAACGGCGTGTTCAATTCCTTCGCGCAGGCATAGGCGCGGCTCGTGCGGTTCTTCACGAATTGCGCCTCATCGAGAATGAGGCCAGCCCAGGCCACCGCCTGGTACGCGTCGAAATCGAGACGGAACAACGCGTACGACGTGATGAGTACGTCGACGTCGGTGGCGGCATCCGCTATCAGCGTGCGGCTTTTTACCTCCGTCCCCGTGACGGTGCGTACCCGCAGCCCGGGCGTGAATCGAGTCGCCTCGTTCTGCCAGTTCGCCACAACGGATGTCGGTGCCACGACCAGGAACGGCCCCGGCCCAGAGACACTCGCGTGCACCAGCAGCGCCAGGGTCTGGAGTGTTTTACCGAGGCCCATGTCATCGGCGAGTACCCCGCCCAGCCGGTGCTTCCAGAGAAATGCGAGCCAGGCGAACCCCTCCTGCTGGTAGGGGCGCAGGGTGGCGCGCACGCCGCCCGGAAGGGAAGTCGGGTCGATGCCGGCCAGATTTTTGAGCCCGGCGGCGGCGGCCCGCCATGAGATGGCCGGCACTGTCTCGTCGGCGAGATCCTCGAAATCGCTCCATAAACTGGCCTGGTAGCGGCTGATGCGCAGGCCGGTCTCCCACTCCTGCAGTGCGCGGGCTTCGTTGATGAGTTCGTGCAGCTGTTCGAACTCGGGGCTCTGCAGGGAGAGATAGCTGTTGTCGACCAGTTTCAGGCGGGTCTGGCCCTTGGCGAGCGCCTTGAACAGCGGGCCGAATGGCACCGTGATCGCGCCGACGGTGACGATCACGCCGAGATCGAACCAGTCGCGCTGGTCGGTCTCCATCGTCGTGATCACCAAGTGCGGCACTTCGGTGCGCTCGAAGTCGTCGGGCAGTACCTCGGGAAAGCGCACCGAGGCGTCCGTGCTGGTGACCAGGACCGTGCGTTGCAGGGTCGGGTAGACGGAGCCGAGAAACTCGGCCGTATCCTCTGCGGGGACCATCGCCGCCTCGACGCGTCCGAGCAGGTGACGCTGCTCGCGGTTCAGCGGGCCAGCGGTCGGTGCGAGCGTGATTACGGTCGGCAGGCCGAACCGCACACTGTAGATGCCGTGGCCGGCGATGATTCCGGCGGCCTCGAGGGGGTGGTTCTCCCCGTCGATGTGCAGGCGGGCTTGCAGAACCAGGGGTCCGGCAGAATCTGTTCGGGAGGCGTCGACGCTGATCTCGGCGAGCGAACCGACCCGCACACACACCCCTTTCTTGGCGCCGACGAAGCCGATGCCGAGCTGTTCGGCCTCTCGCAGCAACGGCCAGAGCAGCGCACTGGTGAAGTTGTCGAGGTAGATCCAGTCGGTTTCCTGGCTTGTGTACACCTCGCGCACGGCCTTGTAGAGGGCGGCGAACTGGGAGATCCAGCGGTGGTGTTCGGGGTCGAGGTTGAACCGGTTCAGCTGAAAGGTGAGGTGGCTCCAGGTGACGTTGCTGCGCACCCAGTTACCCTTCGCATTCGAAATAACCGGCCGCACGCCGAGCCGAAACTCGCCGTGGCCGGGCTCGAGCGCTTTCACCGGCTTGGCCGTCGGCCCACGCCACCGGTCATTCGTGCGCGGAGTCTGCTCGCGCAGCTCGAACTGCAGCCCCATCGCCACTTTCGGGCCGGTAGCCAGTGCACGCGGTTGCCCGAAATTACCGATTCGCGGCAGAGCGGATGCCGGCGGCTCGGGCGCCTGCACCAGCCGCTTCCACGCGGGGGTCAGGTCTGGGCCGTCCGACATTCCCCTAGCTGTCGCTCTCTGACGGATTCAGACCGGCGGTGCCCAGCACCCAGGCGTAGTTGAACGCGCGCTCACGCCACGCGCTGTAGCGACCGGAGACGCCGCCGTGGCCGGCCGACATTTCGGTCTTGAGTAGGGCATCCGCTCCGACTTCCCGGAGCTTAGCGACCCATTTCGCCGGCTCGACGTAGAGAACGCGGGTATCGTTCAGGCTGGTCACGGCAAGAATATGCGGGTAGGCGACGGCGCGCACGTTCTCGACCGGGGAGTACGACTTCATGTAGGCGTACACCTCGGCATCGTGCAGGGGATCGCCCCACTCGTCCCACTCGATCACGGTGAGCGGCAGTGAGGGATCGAGAATCGAGGTGAGGGCGTCGACGAATGGAACCTCGGCGAGGATGCCGGCGAACAGCTCGGGCGCGAGGTTCGCCACGGCGCCCATGAGCAGCCCGCCGGCGCTGCCGCCCTCAGCGACCAGTTGGTTGGGGGTTGTATAGCCCGCGTCGATGATGTGCCGGGCGCAACTCACGAAGTCGGTGAAGGTGTTGCGCTTGGTCAGGGTCTTGCCGGTTTCGTACCAGGTTCGGCCGAGTTCGCCGCCGCCGCGCACGTGCGCGATGGCGAAGATCATGCCGCGGTCGAGCAGGCTGAGCCGGGCGATACCGAATCCGGGGTCGATGCTGTGCTCGTACGATCCATAGCCGTAGAGCAGTGTCGGTGCCGGGGTGCCGGGCAGGATGAGGTCGCGGCGGTAGACCAGCGAGATGGGTACCTGGGTGCCGTCTTCGGCGGTCGCCCACTCACGGCGCTGTTCGTACAGCGTGGGGTCATAACCGCCGAGCACCGGCTGCTGCTTGAGCAAGCGGCGCTCGCCGGTAGCCACGACGAGGTCGTACACCGTTGACGGGGTGACGAAGCTCGTGAAGCCGAATCGAATGGTCGGCTGCGTCCACTCCGGGTTGCCGGCCGAGCCGACGGCGAACAACGGCTCGTCGAAGTCGAGCTCGGTCAGTCCGCTCTCGTCGTGCCGATCGATGGCGATCCGGGTGAGGCCGTCCCGGCGGTACTCCACGACCAAAAAGTCAGCGAACGCGTCGACGCTTTCGAGGCGGATCTGTGGGTCATGCGGCAGCAGCATCCGCTGGGTGCCTCGCGGATCTTCTACTGCGACGCTGACCAGCTCGAAATTGACCGCGCCGCCGCCGTTATGCACGATCAGCAGGCGGTCTTCACCGTTGATGATGGCGTGCTCAACATCGTATTCGGTGTGGTCGTGCCGGGGCCAGACCACGGTGAAGTCACCGGTGGGGTCGCTCGCATCGAGCAGCCAGGATTCGGTGGTGACGCTGGAGCCGGCCTCGATCATGAGGAATTTGCGGCTGCGAGTGATGCCGATGCCGACCCAGAACCGTTCATCGGGTTCGTGAAAGATGCTTGTGTCAGTGGTTCGTGCGGCGCCGATTTCGTGCCGCCAGACGGTGTCGGGGCGCCAGGCGTCGTCGACGGTGGTGTAAAAAAGGTAGCGTCCACTCGGGTCGAACAGGGCGCCGGCGCTCGTGTTCGGGATAGTGTCTGGCAGGTTCTCGCCGGTCGCGATGACGCGTACCCGGATCGTATAGCGTTCGTCGCCCTCGACATCGACGGCGTACAGCAGTTGGGTGCCGTCGTCGCTGAGGTCGAAGCTGCCGAGCGAAAAGAACTCGTGGCCTTCGGCTTCAACGTTGTCATCGAGCAGGATCTGCTCGCCGGTCAGGCCGATCTGGTCGCTGCCGCTGATGAGGGGAGCGGCCCAGTCGATCGGGCTGCTGATGGGCGCGCGACAGTGAATGCCGTACTCCTGGCCCTCGACCGTGCGGGTGTAGTACCAGTAGTTTCCCCGGCGCACCGGAACACTCAGGTCGGTCTCCTGGGTGCGGTTTTTGATCTCGTTGAAAATCTGCTGCCGGAGCGGTTCCTGGTGGGCGGTGCGGGCATCCGTGTAGCTGTTCTCCGACTCGAGGTGGGCGATGACCTCGGGGCTGTCCTTGTTGCGCAACCACTCGTAGTCGTCGATATAGACGTCGCCGTGGTGTTCGCGATTTTGCGGCTTCTTGTATGCCAGGGGAGGTGTGCTCGGGCCAGAGGTCATCCCCCCAGCGTAGTTTGCGCGCGGGCGCGCGGGGGATGCCGTCCTCAGGATCCACGGCGTAGCCCGTGCCTCCAGACGGCGCCGGTCAAGGGAACCCCGGGGCGGTAGGCCAGGTGCGAAATCGAGGGAGCGTTCAGAACCTGCAGGTCGGCGCGACCGCCGACCTGCAGGGAGCCGACGGTATCCGCTCCCTGGTCTTGGCCGAGCGACCGGGCCGCACCGCGCGTCGCCGCCCAGACGGCCTCGCCCACGGTCAGGCCCATTTGCAGCACGGCCGTCGCCACGCAAAACGGCATCGACGTTGTGTAGGAGGTCCCCGGATTGCAGTTGGTCGCCAAGGCGATGGTCACGCCGGCGTCGAGCAGTCGTCGGGCCAGCGGAAACGGCTGCCGCGTTGACAGGTCGCAGGCCGGCAGCAGGGTGGCCACCGTCGTTCCCGCGGCCAACGCGTCGATGTCGGCCGGCTCCAGGTAGTTGCAGTGGTCGACGCTCGCCGCGCCCAGCTCGGCGGCGAGTCGCACGCCACCGCTGAAGCCGAGCTGGTTGCCGTGCACACGGATTCCCAGGCCGGCAGCCCGGCCGGCCAGTAGCACCTCCCGGGTTTCCTCCACGTTGAATGCGCCCTGCTCGCAGAACGCGTCGATGAACTGCACATAAGGTCGCACAGCAGTGAGCATCGGCCCGGTCACGAGGTCGAGGTAAATGCGACGGTCTATCCCGACGGGCACGATGTGGGCGCCGAGAAAGGTCACGATATCGGCCACCTGGGCGGCAGCGCGCGCCGAACGTGTTTCGCTTTCGACATCGAGCCCGTATCCGGTCTTTGTTTCGAGAAAGGTGGTGCCCTGCACTTCGGCCTCGTGGCGCAAACGCCGTGCCGTTGCCACGAGCTGTTCCTCGGTCGCGGCCCGCGTGGCGGCGACGGTCGTGTTGATGCCGCCCGCGGCATAGGGGTCGCCGGCCATGCGGGCCTCGAACTCCGCCGAACGGTCGCCGCCGAACACGAGATGGGTATGCGTGTCGACCCAGCCGGGCAGAACCGCGCGGCCGTCGACATCCGTTCGACGATCGGCCGCGGGAGCCTTCGCCGCGGCGCCGATCCAGAGAATGCGACCCGCGCCGATCACGAGGGCGGCATCGCGGCGTCGTTCGCCCGATTCGTCGTGGGTGGTCAGCTCACCGATACCCGTCACAAGCTCGGTACCGTCAGGCTCGGCCGCAGTCATCTTTCGAGCCTAACGAGCGCGTAAGTAAATAACTTAGACGTAGGCCGTTTTGGGTGTCATGGTTGTGCTGCGTCGGTTGCCGTGGAGGTCGAAGAGTCGTTGGCGGTCAAGTTCGCCGCGTTGTTTTCTGGGCGCGTGGAATGCGGCGCGCTCTGAGGACACGACGTTCAGGATATCCGGCCCGCGGGCCCCACTCGGTGGCACTCGGTGGCACTCCTGGGTCCAGCGCGCCCAGCAACGCGCGTGAGCCGGCGGCACCCGAGGTGCCGCCGGCTCACGTTCTCACGCTGTTCTCACAATGGATGGACTACTGGAGAGGCTTGAGGTCCGCCTTGGGCGAGCCCTCCACTCTGAAGATGCCCCACAGGCCCTGGTTGACCTGGTTCTCCAGACCGCCGTCCCGGTAGAGGTAGTCCCCGGGAAGCTTCTGGCGTCCACCGGCCCCACCGAGCAGGTTGTAGTTGAAGGCGTTGCCTGTGAGCAGACCGCCCTCAGCTGTCTTGATCATCGCGTTCGGGTCGCTTGGCTGGTAGCGCCACCCGTGCCCGTTCAGGCTGAAGGTGTGTGGCCGGTCGCGGTCACCACCCGATACGAGCCGCAGGTGCGTCTCGTCTCCGACATAGGCCCGCACGAGCGGTGTGGCCGGGTCGCCGTGCACCACCGACGACATGACGTTGGCCACCTCTGGGTCCTTCGCCAGGCGAGGGGCGAAACGCTCGGTCGTGTAGTTGATGCCCCGGTGCCCCTGGTCGCTGGGTTCGCCCTCCGCTGGGTAGGGGAGGATGGCCCCGGCCTTGTCTCGCAGGATCAGACCGTCGACCCAGTTGAGCACAGCCTCGCGGAAGCTGCGTTTGACGCCGGCGGAGTCGGTGTAGGTGACGTTGGCCTGTGCGCCCGAGGTGATCGCAACCCCGGAGTTGGGGTTGACGTATGTCGAGCCCTTTGGCTCGATCAACAGCGACCCGTAGGATCCGTGGTGGCGACTCCCACGCCGGTCAGCGAAGTCGAGCAGGTTCGCTGCGCCGTCCTCGACCGCGGCATGGACATACCACGTGTACTTTGTCGTAATTCCTGGCGCGACGGTCTGGTCGTAGTTGTACCCGACCGTCGCCCCGTCGGAGTCAATGACGTTGTAGGTCAACAGGTTTGGGTGCATGGACACCCGGTTGGAACGTGGGAAGTTCGTCACGTCCGCAGGCAACGGTAGGTCACCGGTGTGCGCTGCGGGCGTCCGCGGCAGCTCGTTCTTGAGCGTCACCGTGACGCAGTCACCCACATTCGCTCGGATCACCAGGGGCTCAGTCTTCATGGCACCCGTGCGAACCTTGGTCACATCCTCGCTTCGCACGAACATCGTGCCGTACGGGTCGTGGTCACCTGACTTCGCGTTATACACGATGTCCTTGGCGATGGCCGACACGTTGACAGCGACCGCCCTTGACCCTGTCGGGCACGGGGTGACCGAACCCAGTGATCCTGTTGGAGCAACCTTGAGCGCGTCACCGGGCTTCAGGGCTGGCCACGCGTCGCCACTTCCAGGAGCTGCCCGGTCGGGCAGCGGCTGGAGGTCGGGGACCGCATTCTTGGGGACCCGGAACAGACCCCACATCCCCATCCACTGGTCCTCAAGCAACGGGGAGCCATACAGGTAGTCACCGGGGGAACCGGCGCCGTCCTGCAGGATCGACGGGGTGCCGTTGGCGACGCTGTTCGAGGCTTTGGCGACTGTTGCTGCAGCACCGGGGTTGGTCTTGACCACCTGCGAGCCCTGCAACTCGTAGTTGAAGTACTCCGCGAGCGAGAGGGTCTGGGTGTCGACCGTCCGAGACAGGGGATTGTCCGGCTCATTCAGCCAACGGTGACCGTGAAGGTTGAACTCGTGCATCTCCTCGTGGGAGCCAGCCACGTTGCGGATGACCACAGGGTCCTTCGAGTACGCCCTCAGGAGCGGCGTATCGGGATCGCCGTTGACCGCAGATGAGTAGGTGTACGCGGGGTCGCCCTTAGCGCCGTGAACCCCAGGTTTCGTCCGGATCTGGAACGGGGCGTTCTTGTAGTTGATCGAGTAGCCGCCCTGGTCCTGGCCGTAGTTGTCCGGTGCCGAAGGTGGATTGATCGGTGGACCAGTGCCGTTGTCCTTCCACATGGGCGTTCGGTCGGAGTAGAAGATGGTCATCTCCCGGAAGTCCGGGCCGCTGGCTGAGCGGATATCGGCCATGGGGCCGACCCCGTTCGTCGCAGCACCAGTCTTCGGATCGTGCCACGTGGCGTCAGCGGGCTCGACGTTCATCGCGGCATAGAGGCCCTTCTGCTGGTGCAGGTTGGCGTACTGGTGGTCGTGGAAGAAGGTCGTCCGCAAGGCTGTGTCCACGAACCACCGATAGCCGTAGGTCTGGCCAGGCATCGCCGAGGAACTGTAGTTCCAGCCCACGCTGGTGCCGTCGGAGGCAACCTGGTCGAACTTGACCAGGTGCACGTGTGTCGAGACCTCGGACGTCTCCTCGGTGGCCATGTAATCACCGTCGAGGCGGTTCACGTGGTCGAGGGGGACGTCGGGATTCTCGTCGAGGTGCAGGTCATTGGTGGTGAACAGCTGAACGCACTCACCAACCCTGGACCGGATGGTGTACGGCTCGGGTGCCTTCTGTCCTGTCCGCACAGCGACCGCATCGGATTCCTCCACGTAGACCCTTCCCTGCTTGTCCTTCCAGCCCGCGGAGTTGTAGGTGATTGGGGTGTCGATGACGTGTGGCCGGTAGACCCGTGTTGGTGCAGTTGTCGGACACGGGTCGATGTAGCCGTTGCCGGGCTTGTCCGGGTCAAGAGCAGGCATCCCTGCGGCCTCAAGCGCGGTCGGGCCACGGGGGGCATCGCCGGGGCGACGAATAGCAGCGAAGGTGTCCTTGACCACCGCGTTCGGCGGCCGGTAGGCACGCTGGCCGACGTCACCCTTGACGAACAGTGGAAAACCGGGCTGTGCTGCGGTCGGGGCCGCCGTGGCGCCTGCCCGGTTCGGCAGCTCCTGCAGTGCCTCCAGGGGCGTGCCGTCGGCATACTGTGCCGTGCCGTCGCGCAACTTGTCGAAGATGCGCAGGTGGCCCCAGAAACCCTGGGCGAAGTGCGGGTAGAGGTGGCAGTGGAAGATCGTGTCACCGACCGTGCGCTGGGTACCGCCGGCACCTCCCTCGATCTTCAGCTCCCGAGCCTCATGTGGGCCAAACGACTGGACGTCGTTAAGCGGTGACTTCGGGTTATTCGGGTCGGCGTTCCAGCGCTGAGTGTGCTGGTGCCATGGGTGGGTCTCCTTGGCGCCCGGGTGGACGACGTGGAACTTCAGCGGGTCACCGACGTACCCCTTCGGGATCAGGTTGTCCGAATCGGTCACCTTCACGCCGTCGACGGTTCGGGTCAGCTTGCCCTCGTCGCCGAAGACCCACGACTGCAGGTGGGACTCCTCGCCCATGCACTTGGCGCCGGGGTCGTCGACGACCTTGCCGAGCTCGGGCACGTAGCCGTTGCAGAAGTTGTCAGTTGGGGCATAGGTCTTGCCGTTGGGGAGCGTGATGGTCTTGGCCACGCCACCCGGGTTCTCCGGAGTGACGGTCCCACGGTGCTCGAGGATGGCCCGCAGCCGGTTGCGCAGCGGCTCCGAGCGGTAGTTGATGCCGAAGGTCGAGTCCCTCAGCCCGGTCGTCGGGAAGGTCGCTTCTTTCCCGTCCCGGTCCAGGACGCCCTCGTTCTCGTCGAGGAAGATCATGACGGCCGAACGGGTCGAGGCCTCGCCTGCCCGGATGTCGGCGAACAGCTGGGACTCGACGGCGCGCCCGCCCGTGAGCAGATCGGCCCCGGTGATCTGATTGTGCCAGGTCGAGTCCTTCGGGTGCACGACGACCGCGCCGTACAGGCCGTTCTGGACGGTGGTGTGCTTCGGGTCGTTCGGGTCGAGGTTGGCGTTGTCGTACAGCGGCGCCTCGCCCTCCCGGTCGGCGTACCAGGTGTAGGTGCGCTCGGTGCCCGTGGAGATGGTCGTGTCCGGGTTTAGGCCCACCCGCGCGCCGTCGGAAGTCTTCACGTCCGCTTGAACGAGGCCCTGGGTGGACAGGCCGATTCGCCGGCCCGCGATGTCGTTGCGTACCTTGACGGACACGCAGTCACCGACGTTGGCGCGCACGACGAGCGGCTGGGTGAGGTTGGGGTTGGCAAGGATTTTTTCCTTGTTTACCCTTGCATCGGCGTTCTTGAGGGCATACATCAGGCCGTTGGGCAGCTTGTCGCCCCAGCCGTTGAGAGGGATGGTCACCTGGAAGGCGGCCAGGTCGTACTCAATAGCGCGGGCACCGGCCGGGCAGACCCCGTTGGCCGGGGTGATCGGATCGCCAATGACAGCTGTCGCCGACGAGGAACCCATCAGAGCGGAAGTCGTCATCACGACAACACCGCCCGCCGCCACGGCGATAACCAGGCGAGAGCGGCGTGGCGTCGGGGCCACGACAGGCCGGGCACGCCGTGTCGGCGTCGGGGCCACGACAGAGCGGGTACGCCGTATCGGCTTCGGGGCATACCCACCGGTCACGTCATCGCTTCGGCGCATGCCCAGGACGAGGCCTGCCAGGGCGAGGAGCAGAAGCACCGGGAACACGCGAGCGGCCTCGATGGCTCCGTGCTCGAAGAGTGCAGCACCCGAGGTCGACTCCATGTGGCCGCCCGTGGCCGATTCGGCTACCGCTGCGCCAGTAGTGCCAGCGGAAGAGGCGCCGCCGTTGTGCGCAGCGTGCGGGTCGGCAGCGGCGGCGGCAGCGGAAGGGGCCTCAGCGGCGCCGTTGTGGGCAGCGTGCGGGTCGGCAGCGGCTTTGGCGGAGCCATTGGCTTGGCCCGTCTTGGCCAACCATGCCGCCGAGGGCTGGTGCGGGTGGAACCCGGGCTTGGTCGCGGCAGCGACCGGGGCGCCTGGCGCGCCAGGTGGCGGGACGGCACCAAGTGCGACACTGGCGCCAGGAGCTGCCTGGGCAGCCGGTGCGACAGCTGAGGAAACCGCCTGGGCGGCGGAGGCATGCTCGGAGGGGAAGATCAGCGTGTGGCCGATCGCACCTGACATGAACACAGCCGTGGTGACACCGACGACCGCGACCGTGGCGCGAGCCAAGGAGATCATCCGAGATGCCGGCCGCAGGCGAGCGATCATCGCGAACACGACCAGGACGGCCGGGACCACTAGCACAAGCGACAATGTCCCGTCCCGAAGGAAGTGCACCGCTGAGGTGCCCGAACTCCAGTCTTGCTGGGCAGAGGCTGCGTGAAGCCCGTGGAGCCAGGCCGTGCCGCCATAAGCGAGCACCACCCCCATGCCGACGCGAGCTCTCATAGAAATGTTCATCGGTCTCCCTGTAACGGCATTGATGGTGTGCTGAGGTCAAGCCGAACCTCTGAGCTGGAACAAATCAGGGCGGAGTGGCTTGGTCACGGGTGTGGTGATCCACGGGGCAACCTTGCTCGGCCGACCTTGAGAAAACCTTGAGCTAGAAATGGTCATCCGGGAGTCAAGACCCGGCTTCCGCGCGGTGTGGCAGTAGTGCGCGATCGAGGTCCCCGCTGTCACCCGACAACGGGCCACCAAGGTCGACAGGCGCACAATGCTCAAGGTCGCCACGGGACTGCCCTGGGGCGCTGGTGACGTCGACTCTTGAGATCTCATGACGGTCCCGCCTTCGCGGCGTGAATCCGGTTGCCGTGGAGATCGAAGAGTCTGTGCCACCGGGCCGACGAGCTGGCCGAGCAGGGTCACGGGGTGTCCGCGCCGACCGTGGCGGGCCTGCTGCGGGAGGAGAGTTTCAGCCTGCAGGGCAACGCCAAGACCATCGAGGGTGGCCGTCACCCGGACCGGGATCCCCAGTTCGCCCACACCAACGCCGCGGTCGAAGAGTACCTAGCGGCCGGCCAGCCGCTAACCAGCCACGAAGTCATCGTCAACCTCATTGCCGGTACCACTACCCGTACAGGCCTAACCGTCACAGCCAGACTCGACGACACGATCTACCCCAAAAGCATCAAGATCACCGACCGCGAGATGGCAGACCTGGAAACCCAACACCTCACCAAACATGGCTTCCACGGCGACTGGAACTACACCGTAAGCCCAGCAGATCAACCCTGAACTACGCGTGTTGTTGATTTACAGGCCCTAGCGAGCGCGTCGGTCATCAGTGCTGCCGGCCGCTCGCCGCCGATCAGCTGGCCACACTCGGCTACCAGTCGTCCGCCCACGAAAACGCGCAGTACATCGGAGGCCGTGGCGGTCAGCGGCAGTTGCCCGGCAAGGGAGCCGACCGTGCGCACCCCGGTCGTGCTGATCTCGACAAGATCGCATAGATCACCCGGTTGCAGCCGGTGGCGTCCGAGTCCAAGGGCGGCATAGCCGGCGGTCGACGCGGCTGCCAACAAAGCGGCGGGGGCGAAACGTCCGCGCTGCTTCGAGACGAGTCGTTCACCCATTTCGAGGCCGCGCATCTCCAGGAATGGGTCGATGACCGCGTTTTGATCGGAGCCGAGCGCAATCGGCGAACCGGCCGTGGCGAGGGCGTGCGCCGGGCCGACGCCGTCGCCGAGGTCGGCCTCGGTGGTCGGGCACATCACCACGGTCACGCCGGCGTCACCGAGCAGGGCCCGGTCGGTGTCGCTGAGGTGCGTAGCGTGCACGACACTCAGGCGTGGCGCGAGTGCCCCGACCGACTCGAGTAGGCCGGTCGGGGTCAGGCCGTAGGCGGCCAGGCAGTCCCTGTTCTCCAGCGGCTGCTCCGAGAGATGGATATGTAGGGCGACCTCTCGTGGCAGCCCTGCGAGCACCTCTCGCATCGCGTCGGGCGTGACGGCCCGCACCGAGTGCAGAGCCGCCCCGAGGGTCACCAGGTCGTCGCCCGCGAGCTGCGCGCGCAGCGACTGCCAGCGGGCCAGCCACCCGGCGGCACTTCCGTCGCTGAACGCGCGTTGCTCCGGTGCCAGTTCCCGACCGATGCCGCCCGTCAAATAGAGCGTGTCGAGTAGCACCAAACGGATGCCCACGGCCCGCGCCGCCGCCGCAAGCGCCAGTTCCATAGCGTGCGCTGGCTCATACGGTGCCCCGTCCGCGCGGTGATGCACGTAGTGGAACTCCCCGACGGCCGTGTACCCGCTCACGAGCATCTCCGCAAACACCGCGGTAGCCAGCGCCTGGTAGTTCGACGGGTCGAGCTGGGCGGCGACCCGGTACATCCGCTCGCGCCAAAGCCAGAAATCACCGCCATCCCCGTGGGTCTGGCCCCGCAAGGCCCGATGAAATGCGTGCGAGTGGGCATTACCGAACCCCGGCACAACCGTTCGCAAGCGGATGTCCGCCGCCTTCGCAGGCTCAACCTGAACGCGCGTGATGCGACCGGCCGGGTCGACTTCGAGCCGCATCCCTGCGATGTGGACCCCGTCGATCAGCAAGGATTCGCACCAGAACGCGGTCACCGCAGATCCCGCACGAGTTGTTCACGGGCGTCGATTCCGGCCACGCGGTCCGCGGCTGCGGCGAATTCCTCGGTGAGGCTGGTGGAGCATCCGTTTTGTTCAGCAGGCTGCTGGGGCATTTTTACTCTTCCCACATGGGCACGCGCAGGCCGCGCTCGCGGGCCACCTCTTCGGCCCGCTCGTAGCCGGCATCGACGTGACGCATGACCCCGGTGCCCGGGTCGTTGGTGAGCACCCGCTCGATCTTCTCGGCGGCCAGCGCGGTACCGTCGGCGACGATCACCTGCCCGGCATGGATGCTGCGGCCCATTCCCACGCCACCGCCGTGGTGAATGGATACCCAGGTCGCGCCGGAAGCGGTGTTCAGCAGTGCGTTCAACAGCGGCCAGTCGGCGATCGCGTCGGAGCCGTCCTTCATATCTTCCGTTTCGCGATAGGGCGAGGCGACCGAGCCGGAGTCGAGGTGGTCGCGGCCGATCACGATCGGCGCGCTGAGTTCACCGGAGGCGACCATCTCGTTGAACTTCAGCCCGGCGCGGTGTCGTTCCTGGTAACCGAGCCAGCAAATGCGCGCCGGCAGGCCTTCGAACGCCACCTTTTCCTGGGCTTTGGTGATCCAGCGGTGCAGCCCGGCGTTGTTGGGAAACAGTTCGAGAATGGCTCTGTCGGTGGCGAGGATATCGGCCGGGTCGCCCGAGAGCGCCACCCAGCGGAACGGACCTTTACCCTCGGCGAACAGCGGACGAATGTAGGCGGGCACAAACCCGGGAAAATCGAAAGCTCGCCCGCAGCCGCCGAGCTGCGCCTCGGCGCGAATGGAGTTGCCGTAGTCGAAGACCTCAGCGCCGGCATCCTGAAATTCGACCATGGCCTGCACCTGCTTGGCCATCGTGGCGCGGGCACGCGTGGTGAACTCGTCCGGTTTCTCGGCCGCGTAGCTGTGCCATTGGTCGACCGTGACGCCCTCGGGCAGGTAGGAGAGCGGGTCGTGCGCGCTGGTCTGGTCGGTGACGATGTCAATGGGTACCCGGCGGGCCAGCAGCTCCGTGAATACGGTCGCGGCATTGCCGACCAGGCCCACCGACAGGGCCCGGCGTTCGGTCCTGGCTGCGAGCACCCGGGCGATCGCCTCGTCGATATCGTCGGTCATCTCGTCGAGATAGCCGTGGTCGACGCGGCGTTGCAGCCGGGCCGGGTCGACGTCGACGATGAGCACGACACCGTCATTCATGGTGACGGCGAGCGGCTGTGCGCCGCCCATGCCGCCGGCCCCGCCGGTCAGGGTCAGGGTGCCGGCCAGGGTGCCGTTGAATTTTTTGGTAGCGACGGCACCGAAGGTCTCGTAGGTGCCCTGCAGGATGCCCTGGGTCCCGATATAGATCCAGGATCCGGCGGTCATCTGCCCGTACATGGTCAGCCCGAGGTGCTCGAGGCGGCGAAACTCGGGCCAGGTAGCCCAGTCGCCGACGAGATTGGAGTTGGCGATGAGTACGCGCGGCGCCCACTCGTGGGTGCGAAAGACGCCGACCGGTTTGCCCGACTGGACGAGCAGGGTTTCGTCTTTTTCCAGCGTTTCAAGCGTGCGCACGATCGCGTCGAAGCATTCCCAATTGCGGGCGGCCTTGCCCGTACCGCCGTAGACCACGAGGTCGTCGGGGCGCTCGGCAACGTCCGGGTCGAGGTTGTTCATGAGCATGCGCAGCGGTCCCTCGGTCTGCCAGCTTTTCGCGGTCAATTCAGTGCCGCGGGCGGCGCGAACGGGGCGTGCGGTGTGAGGGACTGTCATGGGCATCTCCTTCGATAACAAATCCGCCGACGCGATGGTCGACCATGGCGTTGAGCTCGGCCGACGACTGCTGGACCGAGAGCAGCAGCTGGTCCTCCTCCTCGGCGAAGACACAACCGGCAGCGCGCAGTCGCGCGATCAGGTTGGCCGTGGTTGCTGACATGGACGTCTCCTGTCGAAGCCGGCGAAGCAGGAGCATCCTACGCCCGGGTCTTGAAGGGTGCGCACGCCTTGATTACCCTGACGGCATGTGCCGAAACATTCACGTCCTGAGCAACTTTGAACCCGCCGCGACCGACGACGAAGTGCACGCGGCCGCGCTGCAATACGTGCGCAAGATCAGCGGGTCGGCGCACCCGTCGAAGGCCAATCAAGAAGCCTTCGACCGCGCAGTGCACGAGATCACTCACATCTCCCAGCACCTGCTCGAAGACCTCGTGAGCGCCGCACCACCCAAAAACCGGGAGATCGAGGCGAAAAAGGCCAAGGCGCGTTCCCAGAAGCGGTTCGCTGCGGCTTAGCGGCTCAGCCTTTCCGCATAGAGCACCATGACGGCCGCCACGACGCTGGCCGCCGCACCGAACGCCAGGCCGAACGCTATGGTGATGCCGGCATACAGTCCGTCGTCCAGCACCGATAGCACAGCCGCGATCGCCGCGGACAGCAACACCACACCGCCCATCGCGCCGAATGCGGCCACTGTGACGCGCAGGCGCCGCGATTTCGTCAGGTGCCGATCGGCAATCGCTATTGCGGCGAGCCCGCCCAACAGTGCGACCGCCCCGATGACGAAGCCAATCACGCCGTAGTTCGCCATGGAACGCACGACGAACCAGAACCGAAATTCGGTTTCTCCACTACCGGCGTCGGTCATCACGACCGCCACGCCCGCCGCGAGCAGAAACCCCACGAACGGTGCAAACACCGCGATGCGCCAATAGCGCCGAATTACCATGTGCCCACCCTACGGTCTAGAAGTCCACCCAGGCACTGGGCAGCGGATGCGCGACTCGACCTGGCCGGGTGCGCTCGCGTCGCTCGGCCCGGTAAACCAGAATCGCAGCCACGCTGCCCGCCACGGTAGCGACGACCAGGCTGATAATGACCAGCAGGTAGGACCAACCGCCGTTTCCAATCGTGCCCAGCACAATCCCCACAGTCAGCACGCCGCCGGCCGCACCGAGAGCGGCCAGTACCGTGCGAGTGCCCGATGATGTCGTGAGGTGCCGGTCGAGGCAGCCGACCAGAACGAAGCCGCCGATCAGCGCGGCGCCGCTCACCACGAGACCGACGGCGCCGTAGGCCAGAATCGCCGCAACGACACCCCCGGCGCTCTGGCCGGTTCGTATATAGGGATTACCGCCGAGGGCTATCACCCCGAACACACCTGCCCCCAGCAGAAACCCGATTACCGGCGCGACAAGCAGGATGCGCCAGTACCGGTGAATCATCATGGCTCCCACCCTCTGGCGCCTGGCATGGCGTCAAATTATTTAGTTCTGGTAGCTCTTAATCGTTTCGCGAATGTCCTTCGCGAAGAGGTATATCTCGTCAAGGGTGTCGATAGGGTGGCGAGTCTCGACCTTGTCGGCGTCGAAGACTCCAAGGTACTTCTGCTTCCGTCCATTAAAATGAAGTCGCGCCACCGGCTTGCGATTGTTGTCATCGAGAAGCACTGCGAAATAGGATTTTGAATCTCTATGCATCACTCGCTGTGGCTTTACTTCGCTGCAGGCAATCGCTTTGACGATTTGATACCCCTCTAGTTCTTCAAGAGTCGTCTCGATCTCGGTGTCTCGGGCGAGATCGATCTCAACTATGTCGTGGCTGTTAATGACTTCGCCGCGCACTTCTGACGCTGCACCCGAAAAATTCGAACCGCCCAGCGCTGTTTTCAATCGGTCGTTAACCTGATCGTTCAGGAACTGCTTTGTCGATTTTGCCACCAGGGACGTAAATTGCTCACGGATCTTTTGCGTAAAAGCACCGTCGTAAACTCGTGTCGTGAAAAATCGAATCCAGTCGTCTTCAGGCTCCGTAAACTGAGCCGCGATAGTGCGCTTTATTTGACCGATGTACTTGAGCTCCTCTGCCGAGTTAATGATCGAGTCGAGGTCAAAAACGTCCTTGGTCAGTTTCCTCAGTTCCGGAATCAGCGTTTCGTCGATGTCCATCAAATCCAGAACCAAAAACGGCTTTTCATCCATACGGTTGGGCGCGTCTAAGTCCGTGTAAAACTGGTAAATCTCGCCATTTGTGAGAACGGCGATACGCGCGTTGGTGACTGCGAAGTAGCGGAACAACTGTGAGGCGTGTTCAATCTTCAACGCTTCCGTGGACTTCTTACATTCGACAAGGATCTGGACTTCGCCGTCGCGCATAATCGCGTAGTCGACCTTTTCGCCCTTTTTCACGCCGACATCGGCGGTGAATTCGGGGACGACTTCCAACGGATTGAAAACGTCGTAGCCCAAGATGGTCGAGATGAAGGGCATGATAAAAGCGTTTTTGGTAGCTTCTTCAGTCTGAATTGCTCCGCGCTGGTTTCGTACTTTGAGAGCCAATGCCCCTATTAGTTCTGCAAATTCCATAGTTCCCCCGATGTGTGATTTTCTACCTCCGAGCTTATCGGCTCGACCTAAATCAGTTGAGCTTCGGTGGGATTTGGTGCAGCGGGGCGCGATCCTCTCCTTCCTGAATCGTGGCTAAGTTGCCCGTGGAATACGGATGCGGTGCCCGAGCGTCCTAATCTGGTCACACAATTCTTTCGCACGTTCTGATCGACGGACTCAGACGGGGAGAGCCCGACAGCGTCGACGCTCACACTCCAGCGTATGATCGACTCGTTCTGGGCGGGTCTGGGCGGGTCATGGCGGCGACCGCCGCACGGGGCATCCGTCTGTTGGCTTACGGGAGGGCAAGTTACGGCGGATCGACCGAAAGTGATGTCGGCCTCGCTTCCGCCGCCGGAACCGAGGGTCTCGTCGATGACGACCTGGCCTTCGTTCTGCCGTGGGGTTTCAGCGTTGCCGACATCGTGACCCCCGTGCTGTACGCGCAGGGTGGTCGGGATCGTGTGGTACCGCCCGCGCACGCTACCTGGCTGCTGCAGAACACGCCAGAGGCGGAGTTGTGGCTGCGGCCTCGAGACGGGCACATCGCCGTTCTGGATGCCTGCGCGGTCGCGATGGATTGGCTGCGCGAGCACTCCCGACTGTGATCCGGCGCGGTGAAGCCTTGTCGGGTCGGATGAAGCGCGTTACTGTAACGGCAATGTCGTGGCCAGCACCGGAAGGACACGAGAATGACAATCGTTCGCGCTCCGAGGCCGTCCCGCATTATTCGTCGTGCGCTCGCCGCGCTCGCCGTGCTCGCCACTATCGCCGCCTCGTTTACGCTGTTGCCGACCGATGTCGCTGATGCTTCCAGCGGGTCCGGCCCAACCGCGAGCCTCGTGCGGACCGCCCCCGACCTGGCCAAACTCTGCGCCCGCCTGAAGATCACGGTTGCCAAAACCACCCTGTGCAGCCACGGGCCCGACCCTCTCGCTGCTTTCGGCGGTGCGGCCAAGCTGAAGCAGACATCTGCTTTGGAGGAGCAGCGTGTAGCCGCCGCTCCGGCGTCGGAACTGACCGCGTTGTGCAGCGCGGGCGGCGTGAGCGGCAAGCGCATCGAAGTGATCTACGGCGTACCGCAGGATCGCACCAACCGGTTCGCCGAAATGCTCGCCCCGCTGCGCGACATCGTGCGGCAGGTCAACAACAACCTCGAGGCAGTGGATGCCGCCACCAGCCAGAATTACCGTTTTCTGTGCACGAATGGTGCCGATGTGACGGTGCGCAACGTGACACTGGCTCCGGTCGGAACGGATGGCACGTACACCTTCGACGACTATGTGATAAGCATGCAGAACCAGGTCGAGCGGGGCCTGGGCCCGGTGAATTACATCGCGAACGACCGCTTGTACATCACCTACATCGACCAGATTCAGGATGTCTACCCGTACGGCGGTCAGGGCGAGCTGACGGGCGACGATCAGCCGAGTGCCGCCGCCAACGCCAACAACGATTCGCGGCCGCGCTATTCCATGTCGGCTTACCTGGACATGCCCGTGATCGCCCACGAGATTGGCCACAACATTGGTGCCGTGCAGGATTCTGCGCCGCACTCCACCAAGGGCGGCCACTGCTACGACGAGAACGACCTCATGTGTTACGACGACGGAGGGCCCTATTTCGCCCTCGGCGGCCGGCTGACCTTCACCTGTGCGGGGCTCGCCTCGGCCGTCGACTGTCATAGCGAGGATTACTACTACCCGGGCACGCCGCCCGCGTCGAACTATCTCGCCACCCACTGGAACACCGCTAACAGCGGATTTCTGAGCCCGATCGTGTCAGTGGTCAAACCCTCCCCGCCGACCGCCGTCACGGCGATTGCCGGCGATGCCCGCGTGTTCGTAGGATGGGCCGGGCCTGCTACCGGGGCGCCGGTGGTGGATCTCTACCACGTGGTTGTCATTGCGCCTTCCGGTGACCAATGGCTGTGGGCCGGTGATGGAAGGGAACGAACTGCAACAATCAACGGTCTCACTAACGGGACGCCCTACACAGTGTCCGTATCTGCAGAGAATTCGTCCGGATCCAGCGCTCAGGTTTCAGCCCCCACCACCGTGGTCCCGAAAGTCGCGGCCATTCGCGAAACATTCACCTCGTCGGCCGCGAACTTCACGGAGATTCGCGGCGGCACGTGGGCTGTAGCGTCGGGCCGGTATTCGCTCACAGCCCCGTCGACAGCCGCCGCGCCAAACGCTAACCTTGCCTTGCAGAAAACAGTGATGGCCGGGGATTTCTCGGTCATGGCCACCGGGATGACCGTGGCCTCAACGTCACCGTGGAACGATTTCTCGATCGTCTTCGACTACCGCGATGCGCTCAACTATTACTTCGCGAACTTCAGCGAGGGACAAGATGCCGCCAGCAACGGTCTGTTTCGCGTTTCGCGTGGTGTTGCCGTCCAGATCGCTGACTTCACCCCCACGATCACGGCAAACACCTTCTACTCCATTCGCATCGAACGGCAGGGTGCGGCCATTCGCGTTTTTCGTGGCACCACCCTCCTCGCGGCAGCTGTCGACGCGACGTTCTCTTCCGGCCGAGTCGGCGTCGGTAGCAAGAACGACGCCGCCAAATTTGACGACCTCATCGTGACCGGAACAATCGGAGGAACCGACACGATGGCTCCCACGGTCGCGGCGAAATCGCCGGTGAGCCTGGCCACCCGGGTCGCGCAGACCGCCAATACGACGGCAACATTCAGCGAAGCCGTGCAGGGAGTCTCGCCGACCACGATGCGACTAAAAAACGCTGCCGGTACGACTGTCTCCGCCGCGGTCAGCTATGACGCGGCGACGCGAATTGCCACCCTCAACCCGAGCGCGAGTCTCGCCCCCGACACGAAATACGCTGTCAGCCTCACCGGGGGAGCTACCGCGATCCGCGACGGGGCGGGCAATCCGCTCGTGTCGACGGGGTGGAGCTTCACGACCGGGCCGGCGCCGACGATCACCATCCGTACCCCCTCCAGCGGGGCCACAGGCGTTAGTCGTACCGCGAGCATCTCGGCGACGTTCAGTGAGGGGATGGCCGGAGTTGCCGCATCCACTTTCACGCTGAAGAATACCGTGACCGGCGCACGGATCACCGGCGTCGTCTCACGCAGTGGCACGACCAACAAGTGGATCCTGAACCCCGGTTCCACGCTCGCAGCCAGGACCAGTTTCACCGTCACGGTCACTGGCGGCACCACGATGGTGCGTGACCTGGCTGGCAACCCCGTCTCGACGAGCATCTGGAAGTTCACCACGGGTAGTTGATAGCGGGGCAAGTTAGTCTGAAGCGATGCCCGCTTTACCTGACCTTGTCTGCTCCGAGTGCGCCGCAATCTATCCGGTGGCGAGCCTGGCCTGGAGGTGCAGCTGCGGCGGTCTCCTCGACGTGGTCGATTTCGTGCTGACGATGGATGCCACGGCTCTGCCCGGCCGCAGCCCCTCACTCTGGCGCTACACCGAAGTCCTACCCATCGCGGTGGACCTCACGGTTTCCCTGGGGGAGGGGTTCTCGCCCCTCGTGCCCTCCCGCGCGTTCCCTCACGTGCAGCTCAAACTCGACTTTCTGTTGCCGACGCTGTCGTTCAAAGACCGCGGCGCAGTCGTGCTCGCCACCCTCGCCAAACGGTTGGGAGTCACACGGGCCATGGTCGACAGCAGCGGAAACGCCGGCACGGCGATGGCCGCCTATTTCAGCCGGGCCGGGATCGACTGCACGGTGTACGTTCCCGAATCCACCTCCCCTGGCAAACTCGCGCAAATGCGCACGCACGGCGCGACGGTTGAGCTGGTGCCCGGTTCGCGAGCGGACACCTCCGCGGCGGCACTGCTCGCGGCGGGGCAAGACGGCGTGCTGTACGCGAGCCACGTCTACCACCCGTACTTTCTGCACGGCGTGAAAACCTACGGCTACGAGATCTGGGAGCAGCGCGCACGCTCGCTGCCCGAGACGGTGGTGGTTCCGGTGGGCAACGGAACGATGGTTCTCGGCTGTTACCTCGCCTTCAGCGAGCTGGTTGCCGCTGGACTTGCCGAGCGGATGCCGCGCATCGTCGCGGTGCAGGCATCCGCGTGTTCACCGCTGGAACAGGCCATGGCGCAGGGACTCGAAGCACCCGTGGCCGTTCAGAACGGCGCCACGATCGCGGAGGGCATCGCCATCACGGCGCCGCCTCGGGGAAAACAGCTTCTCCGGGCCGTGCGCGCCACCGGCGGCACCATAATCTCCGTCACCGACGAGCAGATCGCGGCCGCACACCGGGAGCTGGCTGACGAGGGGCTCTTCGTCGAGCCGACCTCAGCGGTCTCGTTCGCCGCCGTGCGCGCCGCCGTCGACCGAACTTATGTCTCCGACAGTCCCACCTGGGCGGTGGCCGCGAGCCTGCTCACCGCCCAATTCGTGGTCGTGCCGTTGTGCGGTGCCGGCCTGAAATCACTGACACGGTGAACGAGTACCCCCTGTGTCCCGCCTGCGGCACCGAGATGATGGCGGACGGCGTAGACACCGCTGAAGGTCTCGAATCCTGCCATCGGTGCCCACGATGCCGGTTGGTCATCCTCGTACCCGGCTTGTGGCCGGAATAAGTGCATTCCTGACGCATAACTTTTTATTTGCAGAAGAACTTCATTTCTTCTGCGCACTTTTCCTGAGAAGACCGGTTGTTCTTGCGCCAATCTGGTGTTAGCAGCCGATACCGGCCAGTTGAGTCAGTTGTCCCGGCTCAGCCCAACTCAGACGTCGAAGGAAAAAACATGACTGTGTACCAGAAAGACATCGAGGACGTTGAAGCCCTCAAGCAGCAGGTCGGAAGCAGCTGGGACGCTATCAACCCCGAATCCGTCGCCCGTATGCGTGCCCAGAATCGGTTCAAAACCGGCCTGGAGATCGCTCAGTACACCGCAGACATCATGCGCAAGGACATGGGGGAGTACGACGCTGACTCCTCGATCTACACCCAGTCGCTCGGCGTCTGGCACGGGTTCATCGGCCAGCAGAAGATGATCTCGATCAAGAAGCACCTCAAGACCACCAACAAGCGCTACCTGTACCTGTCCGGCTGGATGGTTGCCGCGCTGCGCAGCGAATTCGGTCCTCTCCCCGACCAGTCCATGCACGAGAAGACGGCCGTTCCGGCCCTCGTTGAAGAGCTCTACACGTTCCTCCGCCAGGCCGACGCCCGCGAGCTCGACCTGCTCTTCACGGCCCTGGACAATGCTCGCATCGTGGGCGACGACGCCAAGATCGCCACGCTCACCGGTCAGATCGACGCCTTCGAGACCCACGTCGTGCCGATCATCGCCGACATCGACGCCGGTTTCGGAAACCCCGAAGCTACCTACCTCCTGGCCAAGAAAATGATCGAGGCCGGCGCCTGCGCCATCCAGATCGAAAACCAGGTCTCGGACGAGAAACAGTGCGGTCACCAGGACGGCAAAGTCACCGTTCCCCACGAAGACTTCATCGCCAAGATCAACGCCGTTCGATATGCGTTCCTCGAGCTCGGCATTGAAAACGGCATCATCGTGTCCCGCACTGACTCGCTCGGTGCCGGCCTCACGCAGAAGCTCGCTGTGACCAACCAGCCCGGTGACCTCGGCGACCAGTACAACTCGTTCCTCGATGTCGACGAGATCACCGAGGCCGACCTGGGCAACGGCGACGTCGTCATCAAGCGGGGCGGCAAGCTCTTGCGCCCGAAGCGCCTGGCCAGCAACCTCTTCCAGTTCCGTTCCGGAACCGGCGAGGCGCGCTGCGTGCTGGACAGCATCACGTCATTGCAGAACGGCGCCGACCTGCTCTGGATCGAGACCGAGAAGCCGCACATCGGCCAGATCGCGGCCATGATGAACGAGGTTCGCAAGGCCATCCCGAATGCCAAGCTGGTCTACAACAACAGCCCGTCGTTCAACTGGACCTTGAACTTTCGCCAGCAGGCATACGATGCACTCCTCGCCGAGGGCAAGGATGTCTCCGCTTACGACCGCGCCAAGCTCATGAGCGTCGACTATGACGAGACCGAACTAGCCCTCAACGCCGACGAGAAGATTCGTACCTTCCAGCGCGACAGCTCGAAGGAGGCTGGTATCTTCCACCACCTCATCACCCTGCCGACCTATCACACGGCCGCGCTCTCGACGGATGATCTGGCCAAGGGCTACTTCGCCGACCAGGGCATGCTCGCCTATGTCAAGGGTGTGCAGCGTCGCGAAATTCGCGAGGGAATCGCCACGGTCAAGCACCAGAACATGTCCGGTTCCGACCTGGGTGACAACCACAAGGAGTACTTCGCCGGCGACGCAGCACTGAAGGCTGGTGGCGTGAACAACACGAGCAACCAGTTCGACGAACCGGCTCTGAGCAGCCACTGACTCCCACGGAGCGTGTAACGAAGAAGCCCCAGTCAATCGACTGGGGCTTCTTCGTTACACAGACCGAGGGAGATGTGGGACCAGCCGCGGAGCTGTCAGATCGCGATTGACCGCCGCCGCAATCGGCGCGTATCAGACCCGTCCGGGCACATTGCCGTCTGGTTGGTTCTGCTTGAGAAGGCGCGATATTCCGAGAACGATCACGACAATGATCAGACCAAGAATGAGGCCGAATGCGGCCGACATAGCGGTGTCGATAACCCAGACGACGACGGGTCCGGCCGTTTCGACGGTTTGGGTTGCTGCGTGCAGCACGTCGTAGGGTGCTTGCCAGAACGTATCGGCCAGGTTTGAGATAACCAGGTGGCCGCCAACCCACAACATAGCGACCGTCCCGATGATGCCGATCACCCGAAACACAGCGGGCATCGACCGCACGATGCGCGCACCGGTGCGTCGCAGCCATCGTGCTGAGTTCTCCATCAACGTCAGTCCGACGTCGTCGATCTTCACCAGCAAAGCGACCGCGCCGTAGACGAGCACCGTCATGCCGAGGCCGATCACCACCAAAGCACCGAGCGTCATCCAGATCTCGAAATCAGGATCCAGGCCTGCCAGCGAGATGAGCATGATCTCTGTGCTGAGGATTAGATCGGTGCGAATGGCGCCGAAGATGAGCTTGCGCTCATCCCGCGCTTCCGTCTCGCCAGCGTCATGATGAACGCCGAACCATTCGGTCACTTTCTCGGCACCCTCGAAGCAGAGATAGGTGCCGCCAAGGATCAGCAACCACGGCAACACCCATGGTGCGAACGCAGACAGGAGTAGTGCCAGCGGAATAATGATGATGAACTTATTGAACAGGCTGCCCAGTGCGATCCGCCAGACCACGTGAAGCTCGCGCGCCGGCGACAGCCCCTGAACGTACTGCGGGGTGACGGCAGCATCGTCGATGACGACTCCTGCCGTCTTCACACTCGCCTTGAGGGCGGCGGTGAGTATGTCATCCACTACGGCAAGCAGGCCGACCGACATCTGGTTCTCCTCGGATCGGGCATCGCCTGGTGCAGGGCGATGGCATTGGTGTCCACAATACTGCGTGGCGGAGGCGGGTGATTCCTGGCTTAGGGACGATCAAGTAACCAACGCCGCCGGGTGTCTCAAGCTCGGGTGGTGAGACTGTGTGTGAGATGCTCTTTCTGTACCCGGATGAATTGTTGGGTCTGAAACTGTCTGGCCGCGCGTGGGTCGAAACAGCGCTTCGCAAACGAAATGAGCAGAACTATCGGCACTCAGCGAGAAGATTCCGTGCTGTTGACCGATTCGGCTGCGGCGAAGCCACGTAAAGCTGCGCAGCGGGGTGGTGAAAGATTCAGGGGCCAACGCCGCGGGCTGATGGGCTTGCTTTTGGGGCTGGCCGTGTTAGCTCTCCTTGCTGTATTGCGCATGTCGGCACCTCAGTCAGTGGCTGCAGGGATGTCGGACTCTGCCAAGGACTTCGTCACACTTGCCGTGAGCGTACTTATCGAGTCACTGCCGTTTGTTTTCTTGGGTATTTTTTTGTCTGTCGTCGTACAGGTTTGGCTTCCGGATGGCTTTTTGCTTCGTCACTTGCCGCGACGGGGAGTATTGCGGCGGTTTGCGGTTTCGCTGATCGGCGTTCTGGTACCTGTTTGCGAATGTGGAAACGTACCGCTCACCCGCGGCCTCATCATGAAGGGGCTCACGGTAGCCGAGGCGATGACGTTCCTTCTTGCCGCGCCAATTCTCAACCCGATCACAATCATCACGACGTATCAAGCGTTCGGCTGGGAGAACGGAATCCTGGTCAGTCGTATCGCTGGCGGGTTTTTGATCGCAAACCTCATCGGCTGGATATACAGCCGTCACCCCCGTCAGGAGACCCTCCTCACGTCGCAGTTCCAGGCGGCCTGCGCCAGCGAAGGGGAGCATCACGCTGCTGCTGGCAAACTCCAGCGCAGTGTTCGTCTCTTCACCAAAGAGACCAGCGCGATGATGCCGGCGTTGTTCATTGGTTGCGGCATTGCCGGGGCGATCCAGGTGGGGATACCCCGTGACGTGTTAGTTACCCTGGGCACCAATCCGGTGTGGTCCGTCCTGGCTCTTATGGTGCTGGCCTTCGTCGTATCGATTTGTTCGAACGTGGACGCGTTCTTCGTGTTGTCGTTTGGAGCGACATTCCTTCCTGGTGCGATCGTCGCTTTCCTGGTCTTCGGCCCGATGATTGACATCAAAATGCTCGTTCTGATGCGAACCACGTTCACGGCGCGAACGTTGGTCCAAATTACGAGCGTTGTGGCTCTCTGTTCGGCCGCGCTGGGGCTGGCGGTGAACTATGTCGCTTAGTCATCTGATCACTCGATGGCGGGGAGCCCTGTTGAGCTTGATCGGAATTGTCGCGACGGTGTGGCTGGGCATCACCGGTCAATTGGGCCTCTACATTCATCCCCGGTATTTTGCTTTTTCGATCATCATGGCGGTCCTGGCCGCCGCTGTCGTTATCGTGTCATTCGCGCTGTCCCCAGGTGACGAACACGCAGGGCACGATCACGATCACGAAACCGGGCACAAGCGTTTCTGGGCAGGCGCGAGCAGCGTGGTGATCGCCGCCTCCGCGGTAGCTCTGTTGGTTTTGCCGCCCACGACCCTAACGACAACCACCCTGGAGCAACGCGATTTGAACGGTTCCGCCGCAGCGCTGACCGAGGAAGCTTCGGCAAAGTTGACAGGAGGGGACGCCTCAAAATTCTCTGTGAAAGACTGGGCTTCACTGCTGCGACAAGGCGCCGGGGTCGAATTTTACGCCGGAAAAAAAGCCCAGCTCACCGGATTCGTGACGCCAGACCAGGATGATCCAGAGAACGTGTTCTACGTGGCACGATTCGTTGTGAGCCACTGCGTGGTCGATGCCCAACCGGTGGGAGTACCGGTGTACCGGCCGGGATGGCAGGACGAATTTCCGCTCGACAGTTGGGTGGGCGTTTCTGGCGGCCTGACCGCGAATCCCAGCGTCGCCAGCAGTGAGGGAATAGTCATCATTCCTGAAGTGGTAGCCGCCGTCGACCAACCACAACAGCCGTATGTCTACTGATTTCACCCGATCCGGCCGAGACTTCACCCGGATGTTGCTCACGACCGTTATCGTCCTCGCCGTGCTGGCGGGCGCACTGGCACTGCTCAACACCACACGAGGACCCAGATTGGAATCGGCGGCCATCAACCTCGGAAGTGTCATCGATCACCCGGGGCAACGATTGTTGCTCAACACCGACCAGCCGATATCCAGCATCGACCCAGATCAGATCACGGTGACCCCGGAGGTCCCGGTATCCGTCGCCGTTGACGGCACAGTCGTAACCATCACCTTCGAAGACGTCCTCAACTACAACACCGATTACCGGGTCAACATCGACCCGGTAATCGGATTGTTCCAAGGCGCCCAGTCGTCGATTGAGTATGACTTCACCACCGATGATGTGGACCTGTACACCCTGCATCGCGACTCAAGAACCACCGATGATGGCACGAAGCGACCGGACGAAATACGGCGCGACACGCTTCTTGGTACCGAGGTGGGGCAGGCACTATTCACAGCGGAGCGGATACAGGAATTCGCGGTGCTTCCGGGGTATCTCGCCGTGGTCACGCTAGATCAGGAAAATAGAAATCACCTCACAATGTTTTCTCTCACGGAGGAGACCGAGCTTGAAATTGTGCTGCCCTCCGATACGGTCCTGAAAGACCTTCAAACATCACGCACGACAAATCTGATCGGCTTCACGCTAACGAGCGGGCTAGTTGGTGGGGATCACGATCCGGTTGACACTCTCTACACATACGACGTCAACGAGCAGACAGCAGTGCCACAACCAGTTTTCGGGGTCGACCAGCGGCCCCTACCGGTAACGGACTACGTTTTCGTTCCCAACACCACATCCCTGGTGGCGCACGGTCCGGACGAGGTCATGTATCTGATCGACGTGACTGTGGAGGGTGACATAGTTCCCCTCGGCCAGCACGTCGAGATGCGGGGCCTCATCCCAGGAACAAACTCCCTGGTGGTTGCTGACCCGACCCAAGGCGCATCAATAGATCTGCGCGACAGTACCGTGACCCCTTTGGACTTACCTGCCGATGATGAGCTTGGTGATGCCATCCCCGCAAAACTTGAAGTCCTCAACCGGGAGGGCAAATACGTTCGTCTGTATTACGCGTGGGGTACCGATGGAACGTCCCGCCCGCTCCTGGCTCTCACCGACCGCGAAGGCAGCTCGTTCGTCTACGTGCCAGCCTCACCGGACACCGACATTCGGGATTTTTGCGTCTCCCCGAACGGTCAATATGTGGCTGTGGAAACCTTCCCTCGCGGGGGAGATAGTGATCAATACCCGACTCTGCCTGGCTCTTCCGCAATGATGACTACGTTCGTAGACCTGAGCACCGGTGTCAGCAACCGCAGCATCAACGGATTTCAACCGCACTGGTGTAAATAATTCGATTCGCTGGCAAATAAAATTCACATCATCCCCCAACCGCCAGGGCCCTGACAAGATGCCCCTGGGCGGCTACGAAAGCGCTCTCCGACACGCACGATTATTCACATTCAACTCGGGCTAAGGCTGATCTCAGGTGGCCCGTTGCTAACCGGCTCCCTGCTACTCGTGCACCGGCCCGTGCAGACCAAAGTCCTACGGGCCGGCCGCGATGTTCGGGCCTTCCCACTGGGCGGCCCACGACGCAGCGGATGGTATCGTGCCGTGCACGGTGTCGCGCGGGTGCACGGTGGGGTGGGTGCACGGTGGGGTGGGAGCACGGTGGGGTGGGAGCTATCCGGATGGCTTGGTGGCCCCGACGCGTACCGGATCGGTCCAGGGAGTCACCGTGCCGTCGTCAAGCACGGCACGGACGCGGTAGGCCAGTGTGGAGGCCTCGGCCAGCTGGATGTCGCGTCCGAGCATCCCGGCAGCCGCGTCGTTGACGCCGCTGGCGATGTCGAGCTCCAGACACTGCCCGTCCAGCTCCCGGAGGCTGGTTCCGGACCCTTCTGTCGTCACCGCCTGCGCCTCAAACCGTGTCGTGTTGCCCCCGTACTGCTCGAAGCAGGCGCGCCAGGTGGTGGTCCAGGACACCCGGCCGTTTTGCTCGGTGGTCATCTCGTCGTTGAGGAGGGCCTCGACCACCTCAACCGGTTCGCCAGCCTCCACGGGTTCGGCCGGTGATGTCTCCGGCTGCGCGGTGCCCGCCGGGGCTGCGCACCCGACCAGGAGCAAGGCGGACAGACCCAGACCGGTCAGCAGTGCGATCGAGCGCGGGTGCACGTGATGAGGCGGCAGGCGCCGCCCCATCACGTGGCGTTTCCTCAAAGAGTCGTCACCATTCGACGTCGCCGAACTTGACGCCGTTGATGATGACCGTTCGCGGCGGGACCTCGGTGCCGGGCGCCAGGTCGCTGCCGACGACCACGCTGCGCTGACCGATCACGCTGCCGTTCCCGATGGTGCTGCGGAACACGATGGACTCGTCCTCCAGCACTACGTCGTCGCCCACCACCGTGGGCTCCTCGGGCTCACCGGCAACGACCACCCTGCCGCCACCGTGCACGACGACCTTGTCGCCGTACTGCACCCGATCACCGGCGACCAGGTCAGCTTCTTCCAGCGCATGGAAGATCACGTCATCGCCCATCCGGTCCACCGATCCGACTCCGAAGGGCTCACCTTCGTCCGCCCGTAGCGAGATCCGTGCGCCACTGACGCTGGAGAAACGACTGAAGGTGTCGATCAGGTTCAAATCGCCGATCAGCCGATTTCGGAACCCGGGCACCCGCTTTTCCTGCCCGGCGAAGCTCGGCAGGTCGCGATCGTGGTTGAACTCGGTGTGCCCCGGGTCGAAGTTCACGCCGCGCACGTTGCTCGGGTTGTCCCGGTACAACCGGGTGTACTCTCGCGCGAAAGCGGTATTCACCTCGATGACGGCTTCGTTGAAGGCCACATCGGCCTCGTTGATGAGGCGCACCTTGCCCAGCGCAGGGTCGTCAGCTTCCGTCTGGGTCGTGACGTTCTTGCCGGGCAGCACGATGAAGCCGCTGCGCAGCCGAACGCCGGGGCCGACCCTGCCGAGCGCACCAACACCGGTGTTGCGTTCCAGGACAGCACCGTCCACCTGGCTCGAGAACGACAGGAAGACCTCCTGGTCGCCGGCGGGGTCCGCCGGGATGTCATTGCCCTCGACACCGATCTGGGCCGGTCCGATCACCGAGACGCCGTGCGCCAGGATGACGCGATCGCCGATCTCGACGCCGGGCTCCGCATGTCCTTCGCCGCGGACGGTCTCGCGCCCACCGTCATCGTCGGAGTCGGAGTCGGAGTCGGAGTCACCGTCTCGTGCACCGAGGATCAGGACGTTGTCCTGGACGTTGCTCTCGTCGCCGATGCTGATGGGGGCATCGTCATCGGCAACCAGCTCGGCGAACGGGCCGACGTACACGTGCTCGGCCAGGCTGATGTGCTCCGGCTCCTTGACCTTTGCTGTGGCGTCCAGGAAGGTCGCGGTCTCGGCCGGAGATCCAGCCTGGCAGACCGGACGGTTCTCCTTGGTCGGGTGGCAGCCCTCGGGCTCGGCGGCCGTGGCGCTCAAAGACACCAGCCCCGTCAGCAGCAGTGCCGACGCTGCGCCGCTCGCCACGAGTGTACGTCTCATGGTTCTTCCTCTCATGGGTCTTCCTCTCACGGTTTTTCCTCTCACATCCCTGGCGCTCACCCCTGTGTTACCGGATGCGGCGCGACGTCAATTCGTCAGTGAGCTTGGTGTGCGACAGTGTGACACAAGGGCTTTCCCGTTAGCTACCCCGATTTACGGGCTTGTTTTTTTGGGAAATGGGGATTTCCTGGGCTGCTTGGCCGTGTCGGCGAGAGCCGACGTGAAAGCGCTTCAACGAATGCTTGGGCACGCCTCAGCGAAAGAGACGTTCGACACCGACAGCGACCTTTTTGCTGCTGACGTAGACAGCGTTGCAGCGGCACTGAATCAGGTCACGACAAAAATGAATCTGGCCAAGATGTAGGCAAATGAAACCGGACACGACGAACGGGCTGGCTGTAACGCCCAATACCCATGCGGTCCCCGTTGCGACCCCGTGACGGTCGCCGAGAGAACAGGACAGTGGCTGCTCAGTGACACGCCGTTCACTCTAGGTTCGTCTTTCGCGTAGGAGAGGTGCCCTAGCGCATGCCTTCCCGGCGGAGGGCGGTGGTGATGGCGGCACCGCGGGTGTCGACACCGAGTTTCGCGTAGATGTGGGCCAGGTGGGTCTTGACTGTGGCCTCGGAGATGAAGAGGCGTTTGCCCAGTTCACGGTTGCTGAGTCCCTCGATGAGAAGGCTTAGCAGTTCGGCTTCCCGCGGGGTGAGGACCTCATCGGGGTTCCTGAGCTGCTGGAACAGTCGCGACGCGACAGGCGCGCTCATGAAACTCCTGCCTTGGATGGCGCCGCGGATGGCGCCGAAAATCTCCTCCGGGTCAGCGTCCTTGAGAAGATAGCCCATGGCTCCGGCATCGACGGCGCGAACAATGTCGGCATCGGAATCGTAGGTGGTGAAGACGAGGATCGCTGGCTGCGGGCTACGCCGACGGAGTTGCCGGATCGCCTCGATGCCGTCCATGCCTGCGCCGAGGGCTAGGTCCATCATCACAACGTCCGGAGAGCAGCGCTCAGCGGCGGCGAGTGCTTCTTCTCCGGAGGCGGCTTCGGCGATGACGTCGAGGTCGAGTTGGGTCCCCAGGAGCGCCCGCAGCCCGGTGCGGACCACCAGGTGGTCATCCACCAGGAGAACGGAGATTGTCATGGTGCTTCCACCCGCACTTCCCCCGGCACTTCCGCCGGCTGCGCCTGCCCGGTGGCGGGAACCGGGAGCTGTGCTGCCACGATGGTCCCTTCGCCCGGAACGCTTTCCACCGCAAAGACGCCGCCCAGCTGTTCCACGCGTTGGCGCATGGCCCGCAGGCCGTATCCTCCGCTTTCCGAGGGCTCGGCAAGGGCCCCGGGGTCGAAGCCGCGGCCGTCGTCGTAGACGTCGAGCGTCACCGTGCACGGAAGGTACCCGAGGGTCAGGCTGGTATTGCCGGCATCGGCGTGAAGTCTGATGTTCGCTGCGGCACTCTGTGTCACACGAAGCAGGGCATGCCGGACGTCGGCCGGGACCGGACGTGCCTCACCGGTGACCTTTACCTGGACGGTCTCCAGATAAAGCGACGCTGCTTCAAGGAGTGCCTCCGCCAGCGGCGCGTCGATTCTCGGTACGGAGAGTTCGTGCACCAGACTGCGCGTGTCGGCGAGGTTCTGGCGGAGCAGGGACCCAGCCCTGCTGATATCCGTGCGTGCCGCAGGATCCGGCCAGGTACGCAGTGCGGCTTCGAGCAGGAGCACGCCGGAGGCCAGGCCCTGGGTCACCGTGTCATGAATTTCGCGAGATACCCGCTCACGCTCGGCAGCGATTCCGGCATCGCGTGCGCTGGCCGCCAACTGGTGCTGTGCGTCGGAGACCTCCGCCGCAAGCTGTCGCTGGAGGGCTGTATCGTGCTCCATCCGGTCGTAGACCAGGGTCAGCAACCCTCCGGCGGCCAGCGGACCCAGCAACATGGCGACATCAGTGGACCCGCTCAGACGGAATAGCCCGATGGCGGTGGAGACCGCCGTCGCACCCCCGGCCAGATAGGCGGCCCAGCCGCTGAAGGCCGCGCGGCAGAGGAAGAACACGGCAAGCGAACACCAGGCGAAGCTGGGCGCGAGGATCACCAGCGCTGCCCAGCCCACCACGAGGGTGAACACCCAGGGCGTCCAGGGCCGCCGGCGTTGCGCGAGCACGGCGATTCCGGCGTATAGCGTGCAGACCGCTGCCACGAGTATCAGCACCGGAACATTGTCGGCGGGGCTGTGCCGAAGCACGTACCGGACCCCGGACGTGACCATGAGTAGGGCGAAACTCAAATGGACGACGGCGTCGATTCGGCCGAGCTCCGGGCGATCAACCGATACGGGTGGCGGGGTGGCTGCGGCAGGCATGAAGATCCAGTCGATATGGGGCGCTGCGATCATCCTAAAGGCCCCGCGGCTACTGCCCCTCAACCATTCGGCTGATATTGCCTTCACAATGGTTGAGCCCGAGACCGACCGATGCCTGATGCAGGAGGACCTGCAGTTCGCCAGCATAGGGAAACAGCCGATTGCAGGACCATTCAAGGAGAATGTCATGAAGAAGTCGCACAAGGTTTTTGCCACCGTCGCCACCGCAGCATTGTTGCTGACCGCGGGTGTCGGCGCCGCTGCTATGGCAACGCCGGCTCCCGCCCCCGCGGCTGGGTCTGCTTCCGCTTCCGCATCTGACATCCAACCGGGTGCTGGAACCGTGGTGGCCCAGAACCGGATCACAGTCGGCGCGTCGGCCGATGCAGTGAGGGCGGCCCTGGCGAAGTGCCAGGCGGATAACCTACCGTTCGTCACCGTCGCACTGGTAGACCGCTTCGGCACTGTCCAGGCGCTGCTGCGTGGTGACAATGCCGCCGAACACACCATCGAAGCCGCCAAGCAGAAGGCCTACACCGCCGCGGCCTTCGGGGCGCCCACGAGCGAACTCGCCAAGCGCATCACCGGGAACGGCCCCGGCATCCACGACCTCCCCGGTACCCTCTTCCTGCCCGGCGGCGTGCCCCTGAAGGTTGACGGCGTCTCAGTAGCCGGCATCGGAGTGGGCGGTGCCCCGGACGGTAAGCTCGACGAAGCCTGCGCAGCAGCCGGAGCCGCTGCAGTCACCGGCGCTGAAGGGTAATTTTCCTCCATGGCACCCTCCCGGAGTCATGGCTGGTCCGGCGCCTTGACCGCGTATGCCGGCGGCTCGTGGATACAGCGAAAAGCAAGCTGACGATAAAAATCTAAGTTCATGTATTTTCGTCCTCGTTGGCGTAAGTCTGACGCTCGCCTGATAACCCTCGTCGGAGGCATCCATGGGCGCCGGGTCAGTGTACGACACCGCAAATGGCCGTTGCTGTCGCGTGCGTTACCGCAAGCCAGACAAATCACACACGGACAAGCGAGGTTTTCGAACCCGACGCGACGCCGACTTGTTTTTCGCATCTGTTGAGATCGCCAAACATACTGGCCGATGCATCGATCCCGGCCGCGCCCGAGTCAGGGTCGCCGACTGGACAGACACGTGGCTGGCCAGCTCAGACCTGCGCCCATCGACTTTAAAAGCTGGCGGATCACATGTTTGTGGGGGTCCGCGGTGACGGTGTGCTCCGCAAAAGGGTATTTCGACGCGGGCGGTTCGATTCAGCCGCTGCTGACTTAGACAGCGTTGGAGCGGCGCTAAACCAGCTCGTTACAAAAATGAATGTGGGCAAACGATGAATTGCCGACAGCTGCACGGATGGCTAAAGGGGCTTGATTCCGTGTAATCACGAGGATCTTGCGAGTGTGTGTCGCGTGACAGACCATTTTGGATATTTTGCCAGCTCTGGACTCCCGGAATTTTGCGGAAGTCGCTATTGGTTAATCCGAAAGTCTTGCCACCGTACTTCGGACACGTGACAGCGTTGAGCAAGAATGGCGCGCCCTACTGCATCATTTCTATTAACCGTTCGACCATTGGTCGAGCACTTCCAAACCGTCCCGCAAATGGAACGCTCTGCGGGAATCTTCTGAAGACCGCGAACGTGCTCCGTAATATTGGCCGTATGAATACAAGACTGTCGATTCGGCTGGCTACACCAGCGGACGCCGCGGCCATGGCACGTATTCACGTGGCGACGTGGCAAGAGACCTATCGGGGCCTCATGACTGACGAGGTGTTGGACGACTCAGAGTTCGTATCTGCGAGACAGCGTTTCTGGACGATCGGGCTGACGGATGAGCGATTCGCTCACCATCGAGTTGCCGTCGCGGAGTTCGACGGCGAACTGATCGGGATTGCCCAGAGCGCGGAGCCCACGGATGCCGATGCTACATGGAGTCAGCAACTCAACATCCTGTGCGTGCTTGCCTCCGCGCACGGCACGGGGGCGGGAAAAAGCCTCCTGGAGGCTGTCCTTTTTTACGACGCAGCGGCCGCACTGTGGGTGGCCGACCCAAATCGCCGAGCCCAGGCGTTCTACCGCAAGCACGATTTCATTCCAGACGGAACTGCCAAGGAAGAATATGGAATCAAGGAGATTCGAATGGTTCGACGGGGACAGAGCAAGCTACAACCATCCGAAAGCGCACCCGATCGCGCCTGAACGCGCGCGCGCTGGCACCTGCCTCTCGCAATGACCGCTGAAGGAGCATGACATGCAGCGATTTCCACCGATTGAGCCGTATGCCACGGGGCGAATGGACGTTTCCAGGAGTTACGGCGCTGTCATTGAGGTTTTGAAGTCGTTCATTTCGTCGATTGCGTCGGTGAGTCAAAGACCGGACATTTACGTGCCCCTCTGACTTGGGAGGCGAAGGCTCCGTTTCCTAGCCTTCTGTGGCATACCCGAAGCCTCCGAGGGTGAAAATCTGCCCGTCTGCGTCGATACGGACATCTCCTTCAGGGCGCGGTGTGGTTGTGTAGTGGAAGCCGTAGACGAGGACAGCCTCGATGGCAAGTTTCATGAACTCGTGTTTCTCAATGTCGTCAGAAAACGCGAAGGGTTCGATACCCGCGTATCTCTTCGCGATCCCGCTGATGCCGAAGATCTCGAAACGCCTGAGGACGTACCTTTGCCCTGAATTTGGGTCCGTTTCTTCCTCTTCACTCATATTGAAGGGAATGACGCTTTCTTCCCGGACGAGCTGGAAGGCATCTCCGGGCCGGCGTCCGACGCCCGAAACTCTTTGGAGCCAGACGCCGCGCTCATGGTCGACGACATACAGCCGGTCGCCAAGTGCGCCCCTGACCGGAGCATCCTCAATCGTGAACAAGCTCGTCCCCTCGTCGTCGCTTCCGCCAAACTCGGCCCCATCGGCAGAGTGAAGTCAACAATGACACCGAGTCACTCATAGGCCCAGCCCCCTATCCAGGGTGGCGCAGTGGTCGAGGAGTTACGGGGCTCCGCTTATGACGGCACCCTTCTTTCAAGTGGCGACGTCCACCTGCACAGTGCCTCGAAACCTAGAGACTGCCCATGGGTTTCGAGGCAGTTAGGTTACGAGACACTGCTGAAGCATCGTGCGGTGTGAGTCGCAGCGGGAACCTTGAACGAGACGATTGAGCGGTGAGTTGATCCACGCCTGCTGAGGCCCACCGGAGAGCACGTTATGTGACAGTCATCGATAGATGATCGACACCGTATTCCTCAACGGAACGGTCGGCGCCGGCAAGTCGACTATCGCGGCCGCTCTCAGCGTCCTGATGACTGAGAGTGGGCGACACCATGCCGTAATTGACCTGGACCACATCAGACGCGCCTGGCCAGCGCCCGAGGGCGACAGATTCAATCACGAACTCGAACTGCTGAATCTGCGCGACTTGGTCGTCAACTATCGGAATGCTGGTATCGAGCACTTCATCCTCGCCGGCGTTGTCGAGCAAGCCACCGAAGTGCCCCGGTTCGAAGCCGCGTTGAAGAGTCGCGGCCTTCTCCTCTGCCGGTTGGATGCCGATGGTGCCACTCTGATCAGAAGACTCAGTTTGCGCCATGCCGACAACCCGACCGAGCTGGATTGGCACCTGCGGCGCGCGGGCGAACTCGCAGCGTTCCTCCAGAGGGCGGCAATTGATCACGTCGTCGTGGACGCTTCAGGAGACGCACCAATGGTGACGGCAAGAGAAGTGATGCAGAAGGCGGGTTGGTGAGGGCGCGTTCGGTCTGTTCCGAGTGGAACCTCGAGCGACACGGATTTGGGAGGCTATGCCTACCCGGGTTCAGCCGACGTGTCACAGGGGAACCCTCTGCGGGTCTGCGTGCTCAAGCGTTTGGTCGACCGTTTCAAGGCTTTGCGGAAGGAAGGGCCAAGGTGACCTTTGCCCTGCAGAAGCCAGCTTCCGGCGTGCAAATTTCACGCATACTTCAGATTTGCTTCTGATTCGACTGCGGCCGGAGATTACCGACCCCCGGGCTCTTCGGGCTCATCGAGATTGCCCGGTGCGTTTGCCTGACCGCTTTTCCGGGGCTGTAGGTCACGCGTTCTTCGACTCTGCTTGCCGGGCCCAGTCAACGATCAGGCGCACGCCCTCGGTGAAGCTCTGGTCGTGCGGGCGATTGAGGAAGGCGGGGAACGTTCCGGGCAGCACGTGGTAATCGACCACGTCGCCGGCGGCCGAAAGTTCTTGGGGAACTGGCCACCCGATGAACGCATCGAGTCCCGATCCGCGTCGATCATGAGTGTCGACGGAAACTCGTGCCGGGCGTGGCCGCCAGCAAATGCGTAACGTTCCGTTAGCGCGGTTCGCGTGCCCGAGTAGTGGAGATACGTCAGATTGAGGAGCATTGGAGGACACCGCCGAGACGGGCCAATTGCTTCGTGAGTCACACCCAAGACTCCAGGACCACTGCCATCCTGACCAGCCAGCACCACACTCAAAGATCGCCTCGGTGGGCCCGTTCGATGTTCCGGGTCGGTCGAAGACGGTGTCCCGTGCGGCGCCCTGGCAGCCGCATCGTCGACACCACTCATCGGAATCGACCACCCGGCACTCGATCACCGCCCTACCCGGTTTCACTCGTTGTCCCACGGCTTCCAAACCGAGGGCGTCGAGGCGGCAGAACAGAGTCAGATCAGGGGCGTCGAAGGTAACGTGAGACACCTCGAGGTCTTCCGGTTGGGGAGCGTAAGAATTCCCATCATGGAAGGCCTCGACACCTACCGGCGACCAGCCCCACCGGCTCCGTTACACCCTCATCTGCGAAGAGCCTTGTCAACCGACGACGCCGAGCACGTCGCGCGGCTCGAACCTCAGGTCCGCGAGTTGTGGCGGGCGAACGCGATCGTGCGCAACGCATCGGTGGCGGGCAGCCTGTCTGCGGCGCTGCCGTCTCAGTATCGACGCGGTGGGAAGGCTTGCAGGTAGTTGCTGACTCCTTGGAGCGTGAGACATATGCTGCCTATCTGCGGCCCTTTCATCGTCACCGCGTGCAGCGCCCAGCCCGACGGCAGCGAACGCCGCCGCCGTCAATGCGCCGAGGGTGGTCGCCGCTGAGCTGGCCGGATCGTTACAGATATGCCCCGGCCGAAATCGTTGGGATAGTGCACGTTCCGCCCCGCCACAGGGTAACGCCCCCAGACATACTTGCGGACTGGTACCTGCCCACGTTGTAGCGACCAACGAACCTGTTGCCGCTGTCGTGATAAGCGCTGTTCATCCAAGCAGAGTCGTTCCAGCCAACCCCGCCCGAGGTGCCAACTGCCAAGTTTCTGTAGATGACGTTTCCGTTCGTTGAGTTGAATCCGTACGAGACGTTCATGTTTCCGCGGATCCCCAGGTTATACACGTAAATCCAACTGGAACCACAGTTGTAAGTCTGAACGGTCTGCGTAGTCACGTCACCGGGCTTGGGGCAGTAGCCGCGCGCCTGCGCGTATCTGGCAACCGCACCCTGAACTTGTCACAGTCGAGGGTGGCGCCCGCAACGACAGCACCATCCGGAATGGAACCGGCTTCTGCTGGGGGTGTGGGCGCAGCGTCTGACATCGGCGAGGCGCTCTGGGGAGCTAGGTCTGCGGCGACGGCAGCGTGGCCAGTTCCCAGCAAACCCATCGTCGCTAGTAAGCCAACGGATACTGCTGCGATCCATCGATGGCGAAGAAACGGCCTATTTTGAGTTACATCAACCTCCTCGAGCCGGATCTCGACGACCGGATTTCGACCGCTCGTCGGCTCCTTCGAGCATGATGTCCTGCCGGTCGACCTCGCGCAAGACCCGAGTTCGGCTCGACCCGTCGAGTTTTAGAGCCTGGTGCGTTACCACGCGTACGTCCCGCCGGCACAACCGACGGCTTCGGGCGTAACATCGCACCATGGTCATAAGGCAGGTTGCGTTCGTCAACGGTCGAGCTCTGGCTTCCGCCCTCTGGGTTATGTCCGCATTGGGTCACAAGACGAGTTCTCTTGGAACGCTGCAACTGGCTCCGCACCAGCCGATCAGAAGCGCGTCCGACAGGGCTTTGTTGGAGGCGTGTTCCTGGGCTGCCGAGTACGGCATGGCGTTTCCAAGAGATGTTGAACGCATTCGTGCAACCGCTCCCGGTGTCGCAGAGCGACACTTCTTGGCTGAGGTGCTTGCACAGCTCGAGCCACGTCTCGACGGTTGGTTGAAGGAAGTTTGGCCGGAAAATGTAGCGGTCGAACCTGCCGCGAACGAGCATCTGCATTGGATGCTTCGACACGGAGTTCGCGGCCGCGCCTCCTCCGAAACATATCTCATCCTGCCGACAGTTGAACCCATCGGCCGCAGAGTCGAGGACTCCGCCTGGGTGGTCTCGCGGTCACTACTGAATGATCGAGACGCGTTCCGCCGCTGGTTGAGAGGTCGCGCGAAGTTGCCGATTGCGTCCTTGGACACTTTATTCGTCGACGCCGGTGCGTAAGTAAACAGCTGACTGGCGAACGGAAGACAGCATTACGGGCTCATCGCATTCGAGAGTCGTCGCCGAAGGGGCCCTGCGGTCGCGGTGTTCTCATGAATGCTGCCTTCGTTCGGCGGTGATCGGTTAGAACCGGAGGTCCGGGCCGGTCCGGCTGAACCGTCTCGTGGGCAGTACGCGAACGTGCGGTCGCCGGAGAAGCCAACCGTGGAGTCCAACAGGTCCGTCACATCTTGCGCGTCGATGACCAGGCTCGAGATGCCCTCTTGGATCAGAAGATGGCATCCGGCGCTTGCAGCGCTCGTTACCGGGCCGGGAACGGCGCCGACGGGCCGGCCCAGGGAGTGGGCTTGCGCGGCGACGTTGAGCGAGCCGGAGCGATGCCCGGCTTCGACGACGATGGTTGCGCCGAACCGGGCGACCAGTGTTCCGGTGACGATGTCGCCGGGCTCGGAGAGTGCCGCGAGCGTCATCCTCGCGTCGCGCTCGTCGTGCGTGGTCTCGGTCATGGCATTGCCTCCTCGATCTGAATACGAGGTACACCCAGGGGCCCGAGCCTCGGCGCATTCGTCTTCCTCATGGTGGTTCCCGCTACGGACAAACCTCGCACCAGTTCCGTGGGAACAGCGTTGCGTTCCGCTGCGTCCGGCGTATTTTCGAACGCGTTACCGAGGAGGACGACCTGGCCGAGATCTTTAACCTCGCCCAGTGGGCCCCGAAGAAAAGTTAGGTCATACAAAACCCAGCCGCCAAAACCAAAGTTGACCAGCACTTCTGGAACTCTGACTGAGGCTAGCTAGGAAACTCCCGCTAGATCTGCGAGAGAGCCAGGCATGATCCATCAAGGCAGTATGTGCCACGCCCGTCGAGTGTCGAGCCGGGCGGTCAGGAAGAGGGTGACACCTATTATTCCGAGGATCGCGTCGAACGTGATTCCCCAGTCCCATACGCTCGCCCGGGTGTGCACCAGAAGGAGTTCGTGCTCGCTCGGGACCCGGCGAGGGGTGGGGCTGACATGCACGCCGGACGAGGTGAAACGTGCTGCCTTGGACCAATGGCTCAGCCCACGGCGGTGTGGCGTCGGAATCTGACGGCGGCGAACATTTGGCTCAGCCGGAGATAGAGGTCGTTGTCGATGCTGTCGATGAGTGAGTCGACTTGTGAGTAGCGAATGAAGCATGAAAAGAGAGCGGTGAAAACGAACCCGACGCCAAGTTGGACGAGTGCGCCCCCGACCGCAAAGACCCGCCCTGCCGAAGAGTTCTTCATTCCCTGACCGTCCCGGTGAGCGCGGCCGCACTGACATGAGCGAGGGTCGGGGTGCTTGTTTGCTCCACGGCGCCGAGGTTAGCAAGAGGTTGTCGATTCGGCCGGGGCGTCGTCCCTGGCACAAGAACGTGTCGCGGGAGACATGACCGCGCCCGAAAGCGCCGGCATGACTCTCAGAATGCCCGCCTGGATACCTGACGCTGCGCGGTGGGTACGCATAATCGAGAACCATGCGCTCGGGGTACCACAGAATCACTCACGATGGCAGCCGTGCCCGTAAGCCGGACCCCCACTACGACGATTATTGACCCGTTCGCAGCAGAGCGGGATGGTTTCGCCATGGATGGATTACTAATTGGATACGCACGCGTTTCCACAGAGGAACAAGACCTCACCGCCCAACAGAATGCCCTCGAACGACTGGGCGTTAGATCGTCATTGATCTACACCGATCATGGTCTGACCGGAACGAACCGGGCCAGGCCCGGACTCATGGAAGCGCTGGCCGCCTGCCGTGCTGGAGACGCCCTTGTCGTTGCCAAACTCGACAGACTCGCACGGTCACTCAGGGATGCGAAAGACATCATTGACGCGCTGACGGCTAAAGACGTCAAGCTCAGTATCGGCGGGGCCGTGCATGATCCGAACGACCCGGTCGGGCGTCTGCTCTTCAACGTCCTGGCGATGGTCGCCGAATTCGAGTTGGATCTGATTCGAGCCAGAACGCGGGAAGCAATGCAGGTGGCCAAGTCGAAAGGACGTCTTCGCGGTAAGCAGCCCAAACTGTCGGTGGCGCAACAGAAACACTTGATCGAAGTACACAACGCCGGCCTACATTCCAGCGCGGAATTGGCGGAGCTTTTCAACGTCGCGCGGTCGACCGTCTATCGAACTATTCAACGTCAAATCAAATCGGGCCATTGATCGGGGTCCTCAATCGAAGTCTCGTTGCCGGATTGGCTGGTCCGGCAACGGGAACCCCTTGCGCACGAGTGAACCTCGCCCGGTAGCTAGATCTGGTGCTCTGCTCAGATCTGTTTTCAGCTCGTTGCTGCCCTCGCTCCTCGCCATGCGGCCACGATGGACCACCCCAGGAACAGAAACAAGAGCACGATGCCAGCGGTCGTGGCCCCCGGCGTGAACTGGGCTGCCCCTGCAGCGATCGCGACGACAACGAAGCCAATCCATGACGGCGCCCGAGCGGCTCTATGGCCTGCTACCCATGCAGCATCAGTGGCCATCGTGGGCGGAATCCTGAGCCCAACGAAACCATTGCGGCGGATCTTTCCCGACGCGCCAAGCTGCGTCACGACGACGACGAGGAGCATTGCGGCAGCGATGATGTAGGCGGTGAAATTTGCTTCGTAAGTCATTCCTCAGGGTATCGGCACCGCACAACTATGGGATGGAGACAGCTGGGTGAACCATTCCCGCATTCTTTGTTGGGACGCGCGACTCAGGCGTATGTCCTCGATTTGAATGAATGGAGCGCTCGTTAGCCGAACCCTCTGCGGGACGGCTTCGTCATTGTGTGTGCCGAGTACCTCGTCTGTGAAATGGCGTTGTTCTGACAGCGGCATATGGCGGGCGTCAGTTCGTGGACCAGCACTGGGCGCTCTTGCGCGATGTGGGCGATGCCGAATGGAATTTTCGGGCGTCTGTTTCGGGGCCTCTTGAGGGAGGCGGGCAACAGGAGGACCAGGTCTTGCGCTGGCTAGCTGATAGCGCGATTTACGGATATCGCAAAGTCAACCAATATCGACAGGGGTCTATTCATGGTGCAGCGGTGTCGTTTGACGACATGGTTGCCCTGATACTCGAAATCGTCACCGCTATATGGCGGCTGCGCGGCTGCGCTCTCTACATCCTGCAAGGGACGCGGGAAGGCCTGGCTTTGGGAGCGGTCGAAGGTGAATGGGATGGAAACGCAAGCTACGTGAGGTAGCGGGATGCAATTTGCACGGATTTCAGAGCGACAACCTAGAAGGTGAGCCCTGCCGCCTTGAGTTCCAAGCGCACAGCGTCCTTCCAATTCGTACCGGGATATTCCACGTAGCTCAGACTCGCGAGGTCAGAGGGGGCGTTCGATTTGCGTTGACGACGAAATATGTTCACTCACCCGAGTCGTAATACGCAAACAATGTTCTTTAACGCTGGGAGCCCGGGCAACGACCCTTATTTGTTTGAGACGCGAATACCCTCGCATAACTTGTTTGATTTAGGAACTTTGATGTCGCTTCAATCGCAAGTTACCCTCCAAATAGCGAATGCACATTCGAGTGAGAATTCGCCAACGGCAATTAATATGATCGGGGTAAATAAATGCGCGTAAAAACTTTAGTGACATTAGCAGTGGCAGCGACTCTGTCCATCGGTGGCAGCGTTGTAGGCGCGACCGCGGCGTTCGCTGATGCGAGTGGTACATCCAGCTATGGATGTACAGCCACTTCTTACACGCCCTACAAGGCCGGATCAGGGCAAATTTACGGACGTGGGTACGTGTCCTGTTCCGGATCTCCGAATCGGACGGTTTTTATCGAAGTCCACCGGAGCGAGGGGTGGTGGCATCCGGTAATCGCCACGAACAGCGACTCAAGCGCTAGCACTATCTATTCCATCAGTGCCCAGGGCTGCGACGACAACTCGGGGCATGTCTATTTTGACGAGGTGTCGATGTCAGGTGGCGCCGAGATAAATAGCGGCAATTCCAGAACTCTCTCCACGGACTGCCCCCTCTAGTGGTTGTCGTCCTTAGCGCTAAGGACTTGACGGTCCAATACAACGGTACCTCCTCCCCGCAAATCCAGAACTTTAACCTGGAACTGGACGGGGGCGTTGTCGCCATCGTTGGTCGCAACGGTGCAGGAAAGTCCACGCTGCTGAGGACTCTCGTGGGGATCCAGAAGGTCGGTGCCGGGACTCTGGAAGTTCTTGGCACCGACCTTCGCTCGGCTGGGCCGAAGTACGACTTGCTCAGCCGAATTGGGTTTCTGCCCCAGGACTTTGGCTATGTACCGAGCTTCACTGTCGAAGAATTCGTCATGTATGGCGCATGGCTCAAACGACTTCCGCGAAAACATATCCCCATCGCCGCGCGTGACGCCATCGAGCAAGTGGGTCTCGGCTCGGCGTGCAACACAAGAGTTGGAAAGTTATCTGGCGGAATGAGGCGGCGGGCCGGAATCGCTCAGGCAATCGTTCATTCGCCCGACCTGCTGATTCTCGACGAACCAACCTCGGGCCTCGATCCCGAGCAGCGGATCAGCTTTCGCGAACTTATTCGATCGATTCAAGCCGAACGTTGCGTTATTCTCAGCTCCCACCTTATCGAGGACGTGCGAGCACTCGCCTCTCGAGTGCTCGTCCTTGACGCAGGTAAGAACTTGTTCGACGGAACTGTTCCAGAGCTCGAGGGTCAGGAACTGCCAAATGCCCCCGGTGATTCAGCGCTTGAGCGCGGCTACACAAGCGTGATCGCTGGGAATCGGGCGGCAGACCAATGAGGCAACTCAAGCTTGAACTTCGACACTCATCGTTTCGATTCGTAGCTCCGGCCCTGGCCATCGTCGCCATAGGGGTCGGTGTCACGAGTTCATGGACTCAGGTAGCGAGCTGGCAGAACATCTCCGAAGCGCTCCTGCAGACAACACATTTCCTTGCTCCATTCCTTGCCGGATTTGGGGCGTGGGAGTCGCTCAGATCCGCACGCAGAAACCTGACGGTGTCAGAAAGTACGGCATCCCTCAGCCTCGCCTCCATACGCGCACCACAGTTCATCGCCATGGTGCTGTGGGTGATTGCCCTCACGATCGTGATCTTCCTGTCGCTCCTTATACGAGCGGGAATCATAGGTCATCTAGACGGGTCGGCTGAGATATTTAGTCTCACTCTGGCCGTTGCAGCGAACGTTTTGTTCATCACGGTCGGTTTCGTAGTCGCTGAGATCACGCGGCAGTGGTGGTCCATTCCTTTCGCTGTGCTCATTCCACTAGCCCTATATGCAATTGAGCTCTTTGGAAATGGAACGCGTTGGTTGTTGGCGCTCAACCCCCTGCATGGCTACATTGCGGCCAATGGTCAGCTCCCTGATTCATCTGCGTTTGCTGGCCAATGCCTTGTCGCACTGGCCAGCGTCCTACTGCTAATCGCGGTCGCAATGAGTCGCGACAGGACACGAAGCGCGGTGACGATCGGGTTGATTGGGATCCTCGCCATAGTTCCGCTCGTCACCGGTGGCGCTCTCGTTGCTTCGAGCAACGGCCAGGAGTGGAGGGCGCAGGCCGACGCTGAGCTGGAATGGACAACGGAAAAGAAGAACGGGGTATCGGTCACTGTTTTGAGCACGTACACGCCTGTCCTCGATCAGCTCACCAGCACCTGGGCGCGAATTTCGGACCTCACCTCGACAAGCGACCTCGCCTTCACCTCACTTCAACAGGACCTCGATCCCACCTACGACCCCGAAGCACCCAGCAAAACGTTCTTCCGTCTCGACCTGAACCCGAGAGCGGCCGACATCGTTTCAAGCTCCATCGAGGCAGGGTTTAACGATGTTTCCGCATGCACTCCTAATGATCAGTCCGGAGACTTCTGGCTGCAGGGCCATCTGATCGTCCAGTCGTGGTTCATGGATAGGCGCGCTTTTGGCTCGAATGTCTCCATTGACAGCGACCCGCGCCTAGGCGAAGGGCTGTCGGCTTTGTTCTCGCTGTCTCCCGACGAAGCACGCGCATGGGTCAAAGAGCACCCACAGAACATCCGAACCTGTTCGTGGGACTACGCAGACTTCGAGTTCTAGATGCGGCTGTTCCTCAGGAGCCGCGCTCTTCTGGCTTGCGTCCTATTCGCCACCGCCCTCGAAGCGTCATTACCGCTTTGGGGTGCGAGGGCGTTCAAGATCACTTATCCCGGCTTCTTCGAAGCCGTACCTCTTGGCGTACCAGCTCAGTTCGCGGCTGTTGCAGCGATTCTTTACAGCACCGACTCAGCGTTCCACCCCCTCGAACGGATGGCCGCACGTCCGCTATTTCCAATGCGCCTGTTGTCCCTCCTAATCGTCACAACCCCACCGCTTGGCGTGCTCGTCCTGGCCTGCGCGGTGATGGGCGATTCTGGAACTATTGGGTGGGCCGCACCCGTTCGAGCTTTCCTTGGAATGCTCGGGCTCGGATTAGTCGCCGCTCAATTTATCGATAGGCGGCTAGCGGGCCTGTCCGCTGTCCTTGCCATAGCTGCCCCCATGACCCTCAACCCGATTCAAGTTACCGGGTTCGAGGTTTGGGGATTTGCCTATTCAGGTTCCCCTGAGCCAACATCGTGGCTCGTTGCCACTGCCTTTTTCGTCTTAGGGAGCATCCTTCATGTCACATTCCTACCAAGGGGACCCCAACTCGCAAGCTGATCGTGGCGCATAAGACTTCCATTTCGCCCCGTGCTCAGCTCCTGATGCCACGAACACTTTCATATATATATATATATTTTTTACGAGGCTCTTCTTTAGAACGGTCCCCAACTCGCTCGGTTGCTCAGCCACAACCAAGTTGGGAGGTGAGACCGGTGCCTGCCGCTGCGTCAAGACTATAAGTCTCGCTTCCGGCAGTCGGTCCGCGGTGGACCAGCTGCGGCGGCAGCAACGTCAGATGTCGCGAGGCTTTCCATCACTCGAGGCCGGCAACGACCTCGACGACCTCAAGCCCGTCGACGTTGAATAACTGCAGGACACATTCCTGTAAGGGGGACCTCGACCGGGCACCGAATCGCGTGAAGGCAACCGAGTCGACGCCTGAGCTGAGATGCCCGTTAGACGAACCTTGATCGAGACGATGTCAGGACAGCAGGAATGAACGAAGCGCGATAATCCAAGAGTCGAATGAATCGAGGTGTCCGTCGTGGGACGCCCCGGCGAGATCAACTCGTTTCACGTCTCGGCCGCGGTCGATGAACTCAGCCTCTTCTTGAGCGGTGAACATCCCCGCTTCCGCGTAGACGACAAGAGTCGGTGCAGTTACGATCTCCCATTCATCCCAGCGGGGTCGGAGGAGACCGTTCAGGGTCGCGACCATAACTTCTGCGTTGAACCGCGGCCAGAGTCCATCCGCTTCGTCCTTCAGATCGGCCGCCCACGCCCGAGCCAGAGGCCCGTCGCCCAGGAAATCTCGAGCGGCTGACGTGTTCGCAAAAGGAACAGGCCAGGACCGGAAGAAGTCACCAATCCGTTCATTCTCGGCACTGCTGCCGCCGCCAGCCCCACCTTCGAGCAGGACAAGCTTTGCGACCAGATCCGGTCGCGCTGCGGCGAGGAGCATGGCAGTGTGGCCACCCATTGACTGGCCGATCACGGTGACGGGCGTATCGGCCGTCGCTTCGATCACCTGCACGACGTCGCTCACGAACGCTTCCCGTGACAGGTCGTCGGGGATCGTGGTGCTCTGGCCATGTCCACGCTGATCGATCAAGATGGTCCGGAATTCGGGAAGGGCTTCCGCAGTTGCGGCGAACTCCCGCGAGCTGCCAGCCAACCCATGCAGGATAACGACGGGCAGTCCGTTACCTCCAGAGTCGAAACAATTGATTCGGACGCCAGAGCCAACATCCACTCCGAAACGGCCGGGGAAGTCCCCTGTCGCGATCATGTATTCACGGTACCTCCCGCAGAAATCAGCCATCCGCGTGGACAGGAGCGATCACCTCCGCGTGCGCCACAGCGGCGAAACCACGCCAGCCCTTGCCGGCAAAAACCAAGTCCAGGCGCACCGCAGCGGGAACCTTCGTGGGACGAGAGCGTTCAAAATGTCGACGCCGCCCAGGAGGGTCTTCCCACACGCGTTACTCGGCCACTGCGGACGCATGGCTCGGCCATCGGCATCGACCAGCCATAGCTCGGGCGAATACTCCCTCGTCAACGTGCAGAGCTCCTCACCGCCCTCGCTGACGCCATTCGAAACACCAGAATCAGGCGTCGCCAAAACCTTCAAGAGCGCATCGAGATCGCCGTCGAGACGATCCGCCGTCGGCCCAGTCGTCTCACCCAAAGTGGGAAGCACATTGCAGCGATACACGGCAACCGGCATGAAGTTTGTTGGAACTCGCATGCGTGCCGGCGCATCCGCGCCATCACTGTGAGAATCCAGCAAATCAACGTCATTGTTGGCGGGCTGGAACCCAGCGGGAGAGCGTGGGGATTGGAACGCCGAGATGATGGTCCTCTCTCTTTGTTCAGGTCCCTGCGTAGTCATTCGCAGCCTTCATTTTCATGGTGAACGTTGTCCCTATTGTCGGCTATTCCTGTACTCGCCGGGCGGTCCGAGCCGTCTATAACTTGAGCATTAACAACTCGTCGTCGAACTGTGAGGCGACGTTTTCACGAAAGATACCGGGAGCACGGTTTCATCTTGACGCAAGATAGACCACACTAAAGAGTGTTGGTCTCCAGTCAACCGGCGGGACGCGACCCAACTTTATGGGGATACCAAAATTAAAATCAAATATAGACTGCTATCTGCTATTGCCGTATTCGCGCTCCTGAGCGCGGGCGCACAAGCATCTTCGGCAACTGAAATGGATAACAGCGCCGTCGCCGCCGAAAGCGCACAAGCAGCAATGTTATCTGACGAGGTTGCGCTAATTGCGGAGGATAACCGTGACAGAAGCATTCAGAGCGCATCCGGTTACGTTGCCACTGGACTCGCATTCGATTTGGCAGAAGGCGACCAGTTTGTCGTTGACGGCAGCGGGCAGTCAGCGACGCTGTCCAACGCCGAAGGCCAAATACTCCTATCGCTAGAGGCTCCTTCGCTGACGCGTGGGGGCGGCACCGAAACATTGCCAGCCAAATTCAGTGTTCTCGACAACGTCTTGCAAGTAGTTCCGCTTGACGCGACTGCCGGTCAAACTTCGTTGAACCAGCATGCCTCCTGCTTCGAGAGCTGGCTCGCCGGTTTCATCGTTGGGGTGTCAGGAGAGCTTCTCGTTTGTCTCCCCATCGGTTTGGCATTCGCTCCCGCTGGCGTTGCTTGCGCCGTTGGTCTGGCTGGTTTTGCTGCAGTGCTAAACTTTAGCCGGTCCTGCGGCTAGCGGAAATAATCGGATATGACCATGACTAAGAAACGCCTGACGCCACTCGAACGCCTAAACGATCCCAACGAGATCCTCAAATTGTTTGCGTGGACGGAACTCGCATGGTTTGTGGGAATTCTCATCGGAAACTGGATAAAATCGCTATATTCCAACGAATCATTCTTTGATTTAATCCCGGAATACCTGCTATTTGGTTGGGTGCCGGCTGCGATCGCCATCGCAATCGTGGGGATCATCCTTTTCAAACGCGCGGAACGAAAATCCGCTAGGGGCCAGAAGGAATAAGGTCCGCAGGCAGACCCAAGCTGTATAACGGGTTCTTAAGAGACTGCTCGAGAAAATTGCAAGGTAGATCGTCGTCGAATCCAGGGGCATACGATACGTCCCCGCCTTCAACGCCAATGAGGCTCCCGTTCCAGGTGATTGCCGATCCTGAATCGCCTGGAACGGAGCACATGTCGATCATCATGACCACCGTGCCATCGACTTGTCCAGGGCCAATAACTAACCCGCAATCTTCTGCAACTTGGGTTCCGGCTTTACAAGCTTCTTTGCCTGCTTCTGGAAAGTCAGATGTTGCGTATTGGGGGAGTCGAATTGACTCGGGGGCCCGCAACAAAGCGAGGTCGTAAGTTTCGAACCGCTTAATCACTGGCAACGGAGCGGAGAGCGAAGGCGCTTCGACAGAATCCTCTGTACCTATGCAGTGCAGTGCAGTTATGAGTGCACGCTCGTTGTTGTAGATGATTTCTGCAGAGACTGTGCAAGAGCCGACATCAGGATTTTCTATTAGCAATGACTGGAGTTGTTTGGCATTATCCCCTGACGAACAACTCGAGGTCAGTAGGCCAGCTGAAAGTACGAGAAGAAATATAGCTTTACGCGATGACATGAATAGATCCCTCCCAAACGCATCAGTTCTGTCACTCAAGACTAGGCTAAGGACTCCTTACTGTTTGATTGATTCCAACGCTGTCCTGCCACGGGGTCCGCTTCTGCCGACATGATCGGGGTTTGAGTAGTAATGGATAGAAACGTCCGCTTATGCTTGAAGTCGTTACGCGGGCTGCGGTTTTCTGCCGATGCTTTCTTTGTTGAGGTGTCCGTAGATGGTTGATCGTTGCGTCTTGAGTAGGTACGCGATCTATTGGACGGTGTAGTTGCCGGCGTTGTAAAGTTCTTGGGCGCGGAGGGCGCGGAGGGCGTGGAGGGCGTGCTTGGGTGTGAGTTTGGGCTTTCGGCCACCTTTTCGCCCTCGGGCCCGCGCGGCGTTAAGCCCGTCGCGGGTGTTGGCGATGATGAGTTCTCGTTGCACTTCTGCCAGGACGGAGGGCATCCCGAACATGGCTCTGCCTTCTGCTGTGGTGGTGTCGATGCTTTGCTCAAGCACGCGCAGACCGACGCCGCGTTCTTGGAGGGCAGCGCCGAGGGTGACCAGGTGCAACGCGGATCGGCCAAGGCGGTCGAGGCGGGTGATGACGAGTTGGTCACCACGCCTGTTGGCCGAAGCGAGGGCTTTGTCGAGTTCGGGGCGGGATGCATTGGCCCGCTGGCGCGATCCAGGTAGATATCTGCCGGGTCGACGCCGGCGCGGGTGAGGGCATCAATTTGGTGGTCAGGATTTTGGTCTACGGTGGAGACGCGCGCGTAGCCCTAGTGCTCCGCTGTGGCGGAGGCGAAATCTTTTGGCTTCGGTCAACTTGTCTCCGTCGCCTTACTCGTTTGCACACCCCGACTAGTAGCGGCACGATTGCTTCTGACTATCCAGCCTCACGACAGCGACAATGAAATTGCGAAAGTACGATACGGAAAACTCGACAAAGGGTTCAGCTCGACGTGCGCACGTTGTGCAAACCGCCTCTAGAACAATCCGCCTATCTGTTCGAATACCGCGTAGCCAAAAGGCTGAGGAAGTTACGGATGTAGTTGGAACGCGGCCTGCGAGGCTTTGTTTGGTTATTCAACCCTCCAAATGATCCGTGTCGATCCGTTTGGTAGCTTGCGAGCTCGTGGCGGTGGTTCTACTTATCGACGGCGGCGCGCCGCCCCTGCCACGCCGGACACCCGCCCGCACCGCTGCAACGACATCGTCGACCGGCACCGGAAAGTGGACCGCCGGGCTTCTTCTGAAACCACTCGAAGACCGTCGGAGCATTGAGATGGTCGCGAGCCGATAGTCAACGGTAACGACTTGGAATCCCGCTGCGGCCAGCGATCGAGCGACGTCATGAGACTTTGGCTGGTCAAGGTTGCCTTTGAAGAATCCACCTCCGTGAATCCACACGATCGGCGCGGATCTGACTGGAGTCATGCCGATAGGCGACGAATAGCGTCGGACGGGTATAGGGCCGTGGAAACCCTGGATCACGCTGTCGATCCAGTGGACAGGCTTCATGCTTTGATCGCGCGGCTCACGTTCTCACCGCGTCGAGCCCGACATGCGCCGAAACCATGCTTCGTCGCCTTGCCGCCAGTGCAAACGGGACGACAGAACACTGGTGCAGCTACGGGATGCTGCCAGCTTCGTGCAGACTCGACTCACGTCAGCACCGGCTCACGATTCGCTGCCCTGCGTATACCAACAACGGCAAGGACGAGTAAAGCGACCCCGCTCACGGCGTAAAGGACTGCGCCTGTGGGTACGTGGACGCCACCCGACACGGCGAACGTATCCGCGACATCCATCCCAAGCGAAAACGACCCCACGAAGTATGCAGGTGCCCCACCAACAATCACCAAGAGATGGCCCATGATTACGGGAGCGCGTCCGACCCGTCCAGTAAGTCCGAGGACGCTCAGGACCAGGGCCAGCACGAGGCCAACAGAACCCCACACAATCAAGCCAATCACGGAGCCAACGACGTCCGCTCCCGCGTCACCAAGTCCCGCAACGATCTGCTGATACCTGAGCCCGGGGACGGCGGCTTCTGGATCCCACACGGCAATCGTCAACACCATCACCGCCGCATACACACCCACAATGAAATACGATTCCCCATTCCTGCACACTAGCGCGAGACCTAACCACACTGCCGAGCGCTTCTTTCCCCGTCTGCCGCCATGGCGCGGGGCGCCCGCAAGGGGAACCCTATGCGGGACGCTTCGACACGTTGCGCCTTCCACTGGCATAGGCGGGAGGAACAGTAGCCACCGGCGAGACGATCACCCACTCATTGGATTGCCGTGCGCTACGTGTGTATTGTTTAGAAACACACACGTACTGTAGGGCAACACAGGAAGCCGGAGGCTGAGATGAACTTATCCGCACCGCTCGCCTCGTTCATGCATGGTTTAGACGCTGTGACCTTGCGCGTCATCGCCAGGGCTGGCGCGCAACTCTCCGGCCGACAGATCGCCCGTCTCGCCGGAAGGGGAACACCAGCCAACATCCGGTTGTCTCTCCTTCGGCTAGTGGACATCGGGCTCGTGACCATGGTTCCAGCGCCACACGCGACTATGTATTCGGCCAACCGATTGCACGTCCTCTGGCCGGCCGTGGAGATCGCGATGGACGCACGCCAGGAACTGACCAGGCGAATTGCGGCGTTCGCCGACAGGAACGCGCCCGACGGTGTCACGGTAGCCCTCTACGGATCCGTGGCACGCGGAGAGTCAACCAGTAAGAGCGACATAGACCTTCTCATCGTCTTTCCTGATGCCGTCCCCCTCGACGACCGTGACGAATTCGTCACCGGGCTCAGGGACAGCGTGCAGCTGTGGACCGGCAATGATGCTCAGATCTACGATCTGACTGAATCAGCATTGACCACACAAAGTACCGAGAACGATCCGATCGTCGACAGCTGGGTCAGTGACGGGATCATCGTCTTCGGGAACACCCGCTTGGGCATGAGGAGAGCGCCATGAGAATCACACAGATGACGGCGCAAGAAGTGCGTATCCGCGCCGAACACGCCCGCGACTCCCTCCTCACCGCCCAGGCCCGATTCGAGCCGGGAGGGCCGATGGCGTCGAACAATACGACCGGTCTCAATGCCGTGAACGCCGGTATTGCAGCGGCCGACGCTATCTGCGGCTCGAAACTGGGGTACCGCTCAAGCGGGCAAGACCACAGGCAGGCCATTGGCCTCCTGAGTCAGGCGCTCCCCGAGAAGAAGACAGCAGCACGAGACCTGGGAAGACTGCTCGAAGCAAAAACCCTCACATCGTACGGGGCGAGCCACATCACCGAAGCCAGGGCCAGCGAACTCCTCAAGTACGCAACTCGGCTGGTTGATCACATGGACTCTGTCCTCGCATCCTGACCACAGCTCGACCGCAGGTCCGGACCCACCTCACGTCAGTGCCAGAAGCCGAACCCGTTATGGGAATCGGACCCGTGATGTCATAGAGATGGATTGACTAGGTTTCGGTGGGGTTGTTACGCGCCGATCTCGGTGAGGAGGACGCGCTGCTCCTGCTGGGTGAGGCCGGATCGGCGTTCCCGATCGAGTCCGCGAGCCCGTTCATCCTTCAGCACATCCTGGAGAGTGTTCAGCAGGGAACGCTCGGTTCCGCCTGCCTGGACAAACCGGCTGCGGCTGCGCCGAGCGAAGGCGGCGTCGCTGCAGGGAAGCCACAGCGGCAAGGACCGCGGGCCAGCCCAGCAATTGATACCGTGCGCGGTCAGCCAGTCGTCTTCGGCCATGATGAGTTCGCCCGTATGGCCTGCAACCCCGGCGGCGGCCAGCAGAACCATGGACAGATCACGTTCGCTTCCAATGACGTTGTAGATTCCGGCCAGGCCGTGCTGTCCCGCACTAATGAGCCACTCAGCAAGATCCCGGACATCGATGAACTGTACGTACCGATCTTTAGCATTCGGCACGAGAATGGGTTCTTCCGGTGCAGCGGCAAACCTAGATACCCAATAGCCGAAACGGTCACTCATATCACCTGGCCCCACGATCAGGCCCGGTCGCGCAATCAGAAGACGATCGCCAACCGCCGCTATTGAGGCGCGTTCGGCGGCGACTTTCGCCTGCGCGTAATCATCGAGGTCGACTGGCTCGACAAGAATGGCGTCCTCATCAGCACCTGGTTCAGTATTGGTCGCATACACGGAAACGGAGGAGACCAGGGTCCAATGCGCCGTGCTGCCGGCCAACGCTTCGAGCGCTCCAGTAACAAGGTGCGCGTCATAGCTGAGCTCAATGATCTCGTCCCAAGATTCACGCGCGACAAGATCGTAGGCGTGAGGCGATCGCCTGTCGGAGCGGACGAACGTCACCCCGCGGGGAGCGGATCCAGATTCACCGCGAGCCAAGCACGTCACGTCCTGACCTTGGCACGCCAATTGCTCGGCTATCTCTCGACCAAGCCAGGCAGTTCCCCCGAGAATAAGCGTGCGAGTCATGACCACAGTCAATCGCACAACCCAAACACAATGATGCCGGATTCGCTCTGAGCACAGCAGCTCTAAACCAATATCGTCGCCGAGGTGGCAAACACGTTGCGATGTTGCAGCCTCCCGTATGGGGAACGTCTTGAGGTACTGGGTTTGGAACGGCCTAGGTGAAGTTGCCCGTTCAATGGGAATCAGTGAGCAGCTGATACATGAAATGGTCTTGCCACCGGCCCGCAATCTTCAGGTATTCGGGTGCAATACCGTAGCGCACGAAGCCCACACGTTCGAGGATTCGTTGGGAGCGCGCGTTGGGGATCAGCGTCTCGGCCTGAATCCTGTGCAGACCCAATTCTTTGAATGCCACCGCGGTCATTGCTCGAACTGCGTCGGTGGCATAGCCACGTCCATTGCTTTCTTGAGCGACCCAGTAGCCCAGGTTGCAGGACTGAAAAGCTCCGTATGTGATCCCACTGAACGTGATCCGACCTACAACCTGTGAAGCTTCGTCGAGAATCACGTGTGGCATAGCCTCGCCTCGGCTGTGCCGAGCGAGCGCGTTATCAACTTCCGCCTGCTGACCTGCAACCGTGAAGTAGGGGTCCGCGCGGACTGGATCCCATGGAGCTAAGAAAAGCCGGCTGGATAGCTGAAGCTCGACAAGGCGCTCCACATCGTTGACGGATATGAGTCGAGTAATAGCAGGCATTCGAGAATGCTCCCACATGCGAGGCAAATCATCCGCGTCCGCAAGGGGGACGTTGAACGACACAGATTTAGGGCCACAGCACCCGTCGGCCGATTTCGCCGACGCTGTGTCACAGAGGAACCGCAAGTGGGACGGATTCAGCTCATCCTTGCCCTGGAACCGCGCGCTATAGACGCGGTGCGAGATTCACGATGACTAGTTCATCGTCTGTTGTGGTTGCCCGACTAATGCAGGTCCCATCGGGTGCCCACACTGCGGAGCCGCCAGCAGAGCGTTGACCAAGAGGGTGACCTCCAGTGTTTGCCGCGAGTGAATACATTCTGTGGTCGACAGCGCGAGCGGCCATCCGAACATCCAGTTTTCGTTGTTCACCGTCGGTGTAAAGAACGGATGCCGCATACAGGTCGGCCCCGTTCTCGGCCGCGGTAATGGCGTGCGACGGCCATGCGGTATCAACACACACAGCCAACGCCACACGCCATGCGTCGATGCTCATCATTGTCGGCCCGGTGCCAGATTCGAAGTAGTTAATTTCGTCGCCGTGCAAGTGCGTTTTGGGGGCAACACCGATGGCGCGGTCTGGCCCGATTGCCAAGGATGCCAGATAGCGTCTCCCTGCCATCAGTACCGGTGCTCCGACGACCGCCGTGACGTTCAGTTGGGCACAAATATCCTGCAGCGCATCCAGGCGGTCATCCTCTGGAGAAAACCATCGATCGGAGTGAGCCAGTTGAGGCAGGTCGTAACCGGTCAACGACAACTCAGGAAAAACGATCAGCCGAACATTGCGCTCGCTCGCTGAATGGATTACCCGCAGAGTCTTCGAGATGTTCTCCCCGATCATTCCAACAGCGGAATTCATTTGCGCTGCGGCAACGATGAGCGAATTCATGGGCGGCACTGCTGAAATTTTGCTCACCGTTGAGCATTACATGACTTTCTCCCCACTCAAGCCATGCAACGACTATTGTCAGAGCCAGAAAAACCCATCGTTGCGACGACCAGTTGAATCCGCCGAACCCTCAAAGGGACGCTGCTGTCGAAAATGAACGAGCAGTTGGCGGCCATCGCGGGCGGTCACGTTGGCCGTCCGCGATCAGATTGGCTATGGAAATGCCTGGCTGCAATAGTCAGGAGATGATCCAACGCACTCTTCAGACCAAACGGTTGACTCTTGTTCTCCTGGGAGAGGAACCCCTCGAATTCGAGGTCACCCTGGACGCACATCCCGACGTCATGCGTTACCTCGGTACTGGCGAGCCGCGGGAGCGATTGGAAGTTGAGGAACACCATCAATTTCGTATCGACGAAGCGCGAAACGGTCTCGGTTTCTGGGCGGGTTTTGTTGGTGCAGACTTCGTCGGTTGGTGGCTCCTCACGCTGGAGGACGATGATGAGCGAGGACAAGCAGAACTGGGGTATCGGTTGTTACCGGATTTCTGGCGCCAAGGATTGAGCGTGGCGTCGTGAACTGTCAGTGAGTCTTGGAGACGGCGCTCGGCAACGAGAAGCGGGTGTGGTCCGGGCTCTCGCCCCGACCATACCCGCTGACCGTCTTCTAGGTCAGAAGCCGCTGACGTTGAGCCGTCCGCCGGTGACCGTCTTGCCGCTGAGGGAGGCCGTCGGGACGACCGAGCTCAGGATCGCGCTCTTGATCTGCGCCGCTGTCGCACCGGGGTGCGTGGAGGCGTAAAGGGCGGCCGCGCCCGTGACGTGTGGCGTGGCCATTGAGGTGCCGTTGTAGGACGAGTAGGTGTTGAAGGCGGTCGTCGACCAGACACCGACTCCGGGGGCGCCGAGGTCGACGGTCTTGGCGCCGTACTGGCTGAAGGACGCCAGCGCCCCATTGCGGTCGATGGCGGCGACTGCGATAACGTTGGCGACGTCGTAGTTGGACGGGTAGGACGCCGTCGTGTCGTTGTTCGTGCCGCTGTTGCCGGCGGCCGCGACGAACAGGATGTTCGCGGCGTTGGCGCGCGTGATGGCGTCGAGCAGGGTCTGGGAGAAGGCGCCGCCGCCCCAGCTGTTGTTGGTCGCCACGATGTTCAGGCCGTGGCGGGTCTTGAGGTCGGTGAAGTAGTCGACCGACTTGACCGCGTCGGCCAGGGATCCGCCCTGGCGGCCGAGGAACTTGCCGCTGATCAAGGTCACGTCCCAGTTCATGCCGGCTACGCCTTGCCCGTTGTTGGCCTTGGCGCCGATGGTCCCGGACACGTGCGTGCCGTGGTTGTCGAGCGAGCCTCTGGAGCCACCGTCATAGATGGTGTTGTCGCTGTTGGCGAAGTCCCAGCCGTTGACGTCGTCGACGTAGCCGTTGCCGTCGTTGTCCACGCCGTCCGCTGCGGTCTCGTAGGGGTTGGTCCAGACCTGCCCGGAGAGCTCGGGGTGGGTGTACTGGATGCCCTCGTCGATGATCCCGACGTAGACGCTCTTCGACCCCGTGTGGCCGGCGGTCCAGGCCTCGGCGGCCTGGCTGCCGTAGGCGTTGGCGGGGGTCGAGGCGTCGCCGTACATGCCCCAGAGGTCCTGGGAGGTATTGGTGCTGGTGAAGATGGGGTCGGTGGCGGTGGCCTGGTGGGTCAGGACGTAGTTCGGCTCGGCGTAGGCGACGGCGGGGTCACTCTTCAGCTGCGCGATCGCCTGGTTCAGGTTCTTGCCCTGCGGCAGACGGACGAGCTCGACCTCGGTGCGGTCGGCGGCCGCGGCGACGATCCGTTCGGCGAAGTGGGCCGAGGCTTGCCCGCGGGCACGCTCGCGCTGGTCGGCGGAGGCGCCGGCCACGTAGCCGACGACGAGCTCGCCGGGGACTGCGGCAGCAGCGGTACCGTTGGCTTGTGGGGCGGGAGCGGCCGAAGCGGGCGTGCTAAGGGCCAGTCCGGTCATGCCGATCAAGATCGCCGACGAGGCAGCCGCTGCGGTGAAGAGCTTGAGACGCATCTGTTCCGAAAATCTTTTGAGCATGAAAAATCCTTTTCCTTGCGGGTAGTGGATTGCCAAGTAGTCACCAATGACTTTGCCCATATTGAGCGTTCAACACAGGTGCAATTGAAAGGTATGACTTGCCGCAGATGATCACACGTCGGCTCATGAGGGGACTGCGCTTCGCGGGCTGCTGTGATATGGCCCAATGTTCAGCCTTGGGGGTCAGTGGCACCGCCCTCTACTTCCTGCCGCGCCTCCACGCGATGCCCGAGCCCAGCCTCGCCGTCCTATCCGCCCTGGGCAGCGCGCCACCCAGATGCGACTTCCCCGACCCGGTGAACCCTTGGAAGACGACGTTCTGCTGCCGGCCCACGAAGGGCAGGTGCCGAGCAGGGCCAGGAGCTGCCGGTTCAGGGTCGCACTCGTCGAGCAAGTCGATGCGGCGCAGGTCAGCGTTCGGGTAACGCAGCCCCGCCCGCCGGATCAGACCCGCGACCATGGAGTCCGTGAACGACGAGTAGACGTCATCCACCGCCAACCGGACGCGGTCCTCGAACGGCAACCCGATGCTGAGCGTCTCGCCCTGGGCGTCAATCGCCTCCAGTAGCTCGCCGGCGTTCATCTCGCGGAGGTTCCGTTGGTCTCCCCCTTCCAGCCGGCTCATCACTTCCCGCCCGGGTAGGAGGCGCTGCCCGTTTCTACCGCCAGCGGACAGAGCTGTTTCGCCGAACACAGCGGCAGCCTGGGGTGAGGAATCTACCTCTGAGCCGCGTCGGCGCACGGAAGGAAGTAGCAGCCGGTGTTCGGCGCCCGTGATCAGAGTCACAACGGATTGATCAACCATGGCCCAAGATTAGACGGCATCGTAGACGCGGAGGCATCCCGCGAACTGGTCCGCGGAGAAACGGCTAAAGGGTCTTCAAAACCCGTAGCTACAGGCTCGCGCTCATTTCGAGAAGTCGGGCGCGATCGCGTTGGTAGAGTGCGGCGTGTTCGATGAAGTCATTGCGACCTGTGTCGGCAGCACGTTGATCCGTGAAAATGGCCAGATCCTCCATTCGATCCGCTGCCGTACGGAGGACGGCGGCCTGGTCGAAGTCATATCCGTAGGAACGAATGAGTGCATCGAGCGGACCGGGGCGAGCATCCTCTCCTGGAACGTCATGGTCTGTGTACTCGCCGAGCGGTACGAGCCGATATGCGAGGTAAGCGAGATCCCAAATCCGAGGCCCCGGAGAAGCTATGTCGACGTCGATAAGTCCCGTGATGTGCCCGTCTTGGAAGACCATGTTGTAGGGAGCGACGTCGTTCAGGCACACCACCTCGATTGGCTCGTGCGCCGGCAGCTGCCACGTGGCGGCCCGGTGTGCGAGTCGTGCGTCGGCGTCATGTACCCGTCGGAGCAAAGATCCAGCCTCGTGCAGGATCGTCGGCGACCAGATCCAGCTTGGGGTTGGGTAGTTGCCGACGATTCCAGGGAGGTAGGAGAGCACTTCGCGGCCCTGCTCGTCTAGGCCGAAGGGCTCGGGTACTTCCGTCACTCCCGCCGCGCGGAGTGTAATCAGGAGTTGATGCACCGCGAGAGTCCATAGTCCTGCTGGGCGGTGAACCGTGTCGCCTACCCGCACGATCGTGCTCGAGTTTCCCCCGGCTTACACCTCTTCATCCATCCTTCCAACCTAAAGGCTTTAAGCGGAACCCACTACGGGACGCTGATGCTCGCCGGTCGATTTAGGCGTGGCACGACTGCACAAACCGGCACAGCCACCACTGGCCACGTCGGTGCGGTCAGTCTCGCCACTCAGCGCCGAGGTGGCGGGCGAAAAATTTCGCAGTGTACGGGCGCCGCTTGCTGATGCCTTGCATTGCCCGGTATATTGCTATGCATGGGTATAGCCGAAGATAAAGTCCTCACGAACCTCCGTAAGGGTGTCTTAGAATTCTGCCTGCTCGCGCTGCTGCGCGACGGCGAATGGTATGGCCTGGACATCGCCCGGCGCCTCAGTGAGCAAGGACTCCTCGCCGGCGAAGGAACCGTCTACCCGCTCTTATCCAGACTGCGCCGATCGGGCTTGGTCACGACGGAGTGGAGCGAATCCGACGTCGGTCGCCCTCGACGGTATTACACGCTCACCGATCTCGGCCGCGAAAATTTGCGGGCCTTTTCGGCGGTGTGGGGTCCGTTTCGACACACGGTTGACACCATTTTGGAGACAAAGCCATGAACTTGAACACCAACCCACCTTCGACACAAGAGACCCGCTACCTGGCGCAGCTCGCCGCAGAACTGACGAGTGTGCCCAAGCAATATCGTGCCGACGTCCTCGACGGCATCCAAACTCACATCCACGACGCTCTCGAACGTGCGGACTCGGACCTAGGCACGATCCTTCACCAGCTCGGCACGCCGTCCATCGTGGCAGCCCAGGCAATGCAAGACCTGGTCGAGGAGTCGGATCTTGCCGGACCTCCACTGGTCTCACACCGCAATCGAAGACTGCAGATATGGGCCTTCGCCCTCGCCCTGCTCGTGGTCCTTATGGAGATCTTTCTGTCACCTCCGCACCTGACTGTGAAGATCCTGCCGTCCTTCTTTCCTCCGCTGGCACTCACGCTCATCCCGCTCCTCACGAGGGGGCCAAACCGGCACCGGGTATCAGCTATCTGCACTGTCTTACTGACGATATTTCTGCTCACCGCACTGATCTTAAGTTTCACATTGAGCGCCTTCGCGTACCCCGTAACGCTCCTCCTCATCCCGACGCAGACGATGGTCTTCATTTACATCCCGATGCTCGCATTGGCAGTGATCCCACTCATCGGTCGCCGCCAGTAGTGTGCGGGCGTCGAACGTCATCCTGCAGGACGCCCGGCTCCATTCCCGCGAGGGGAACTTTCTACGGTACGTAGGGTTTCTAAGTCGCACGTCTTCCCTCTTTCCTCATTGGGAACTCGTAGGGCGATCAGTCCAGGTCGGGTCATCTCGCCAAGCCACCCTTGAGCGCAGTCCTTTGCGATGGGAGATTCCCGGCCGTCGTGTAGGTGACGGGCGAGAGATTCTCGCCGAGCCGAGCCGAGAGCGCCCCTTTGTTGAGAGAGCGTCGATATCGAATCCGGGCAAAAAAATAGTACTCATCAGGCTCGAAATTTCGGAAGCAGTTACCAGCTAGCGTTGAATTATGTATTCATACAACTTCTACGGCGTCGCCGCAATGGCCGGAATAGTCGCAGCGTATATCCTCTGCTTCGTGCTTTTGGCTTTGCTTGGGCGATTGATACTCGTTGCAACCCAAGCACTCCGCGCTTATACCCTGGCCAAGAATCTGCAGTTGGATCTGCTACTCGAGGACACAAATGACGAAGACCTAAAAAAGCAGGCCATCTAAAGAAGACCACCGCGGTGGCCACGTTCCGTCCCGTACACGGGGCCGGCTTACAAAACAGAATACGTAACACGCCGAGGGTCGGCGAAGTCATTGATGTTTTCCGTCGACGGGGTCGCGGGGTTTGTTCCAGGTGTAGTCGCCATTCCGGTTGATGTGCTCCCAACATCCCTTTCAGTTCACGGGGACTGGACCACGCGACTAGCCGACTTGCGCCCGTACCGCGAGCGGAACGCTCACCGGGACGAACGCTGGTGACAACTGTGGGACGATGATCGCGTCAGCGTAGTGCTCAATCGCACCGCCATAGAGTGGGCGCCCTCTTCTCGCCACGCATTAGTTAGCTGATCGATCTCGGCTCTGCTGGGGTCCCTTCGGTTGATCAGTTGCGTGCATATTGGCAGCGCACCCAAGCACAGCGCGGCAGAGGTGCTCCCTGCCGGCAAGGGTGGGTTGACCTGCGCGCCCCGTATGCTTGCATCCGTGATCGCCGCCATCGCCTTCGTCACTCTGATTGGACTGCTGGTTCTCTTCCAGCTTTCCCTCGCCTTCGGTGCGCCGTGGGGACGATTCGCGTGGGGCGGGCAGCATCCCGGCGTGCTGCCGCTCGGGTATCGGATCGCCTCCGGCGTCTCCATCCTGATCTACGGGTTCATCGCCCTGCTCGCCCTCGACCGGGCGGGTGTCGCTGACGTGTTTCCGAACGAGTTCTCGCAAGTGGGGATCTGGGTGGTCTTTGGATACCTCACCCTCGGCGTGATGATGAATGCGATCTCCCGGTCCAAACCGGAGCGGTATGCGATGACACCGGTCGCCCTCGCGCTCGCGATCCTCGCGCTGCTGATCGCGTTGAGCGGCCCCGCCGAGGAATCGTTCGCCGGCATGGTGCTCGATGACGGAGACGGACCGGTGTTCTGCACGACGATCATGGAGTCCTACCCGCCCCAATGCGGCGCCGACTCGCCTGCTATTACCGGATGGGATTGGGCCGCGGTCGAGCACGAGCAGTCGCAATCGATCCACTGGGGCGAGTACCGATTCAGGGGCGAGCGCGGGGGCAACACCATCTCCGTCAGCGGTTCGACATCGCCGCTGCACTGACACGGCGGAGGGAAGGAAGCAACGCACCCATGAGGTGTAGCTGTCTTCGGTACGAACTCTGCGTCGGCCTGATCATCCACGCGGTCTGATGCCCGCAAGCCGGACCCTGAGCGGTACCTTCAGGCGTATCGCGTGCGACATTGCTGTCTGCGCGGGAGTAAGTGCAAAGGTCTGCTCAGTTCAGGAAACGGTGGTTGGCACCATGTCGTGTACCGCGATATTCGAGTGTGTTGTTTCCGTCAGATCGATGGCGTAGGTACCGATGAGCGCGATGGCCGCGGGATCGATGACGCCACAAGCTGGCGAGGTGTTTTCACTGTTCATGCTCTTAGCTAAACAGCCCGGACCAGGCTCTGTCGTCAGCCTATGGGTTAGAACCACTCATCCTTTGGGAGGAATTCGCAGCAATTGGCCGTTCACGCCACACAGCGGGTTCTAGCGTTGAAGTATGCATCCTGCTTCTGGTAATCGTCGTTGGCTCGTCGAGCCTCTAATTGGCATCGTTCTCGTGTTGATCTGGGCTGTCGGGTTCAGCACACGCTTGGTGAGCTTCGTCCCGGTGCGCGGAGAAATGATCTCGTCTACCACTCCATACGCGTTCGCGCTCGTGGTCGGCTTCGCGGCCGCCATCGCGCTCTCCCGCGTTGCAATCGGCACCTCGCTCGTCCTGGTTGGTGTGCTTCTGACGGCGCAGCTGCTCTTTTGGCCTGCTCGGTTCAGCGCGCTCAGTTGGTCGGCGTATCTTATGTTGCTCGTCTTCGCCGCACTCGTCGGGTTCTATGCAGCCGGGTGGATGCGTATGGTTGCGCCGTTCGTCTTGGTTCTCTACGCGGTCGTGGTCTCGGCTCTGCTGGTCCTTCCCCGCTTCAGCGCAACCAGCATCGATGGTTTGATCAACGGAAAGCATCTGTCAACGGTTGCACTGATCCCGGATCTATTCGTTTGTGGCGGCGTGGCCGCGCTGATCACGTTCGGGTTCTGGTACCTCGGGTTTCGGCTCCGCTTGGTGAGCCCCGCGCTGCGGTCAGGCTGGGACGACGCTACCTCGCCGATAATCAGCATCGCCCAACGGGTGCTGCTTCCGCTGCGCCCCGTGCTAGAGCCAGCCATCGCCGTCGCCTTCTATGTGCTCTGGATCATCGCCGAAGCCGGTCGTTCCGGCAGTTCTTCATGGCCATCTTTTCCCTTCACCCTCAGCCTTCTCGCTGCGTCGATCGCCGTCGCCCGAACGTATCCCCGGGTTGCGGTCGCGCTGCCCGGCGTCGTGCTTGCGATTCAACTCTTCGCAATTCCCACCCGGTTCAGTTCGACGACCTGGCCCGTGTACTTCGCCGTTCTCATCACCTGCCTGATCGTGAGTGCGACCGCAGATCGGCGCATCCGCTGGCTGTCTCTGCCGATTGCGTCCGTGTATGTCGTCGTGATTACGACGCTGATGACCGTTCCCACGCTGTCAGACGGCTACGGCTGGACGTCATGGGTCGGCGCTGGAAATTCAGGCGACAACGTCTTCAAAAGCTTCGTCGGTGTCCTCGTGGTCGGTCTCCTCCTCACGGCAGCCGCCTGGTTCATCGGTTTTGGCCTTCGTGCATCGCAGTTGAAACGAGCCGCCGACGCCAAGCTCGGCGCAACCGTCGACGAACTCCGCTCGGCCGAGATCGACTTGATCGTCGCAAGCGAGCGCGACCGCATCGCCCAGGACGTGCACGACATCATGGCGCATTCACTGGCAGTAATCATCGCGCAAGCCGACGGCGCACGTTTCATCGGCCCGCAACGGCCGGATGCGATCAGCGAATCCCTGGAACGAATCGCTGCTTCCGCCCGCACGTCGCTGGCCGAGGTGCGAATGCTGATCGAGTCACTTGTCGAAGATCCGGACGGCCACTCGAATCCCACCCTCGAGAACCTGGACGATCTTGTACAACGGATGCGCGGCGCCGGCCTCACCATCACCGTCAACCGCTTCGGAGACCCCACCCCGCTCACGTCTGGACAGCAACTGGCGGTGTACCGCATCCTTCAGGAGAGCCTGACGAACGCGCTCAAACACGCAGGAGCCCATTCCGCTGCTCGGCTCACGCTCGACTGGCGCGGACCAGGACTTGCCTTGACGGTCGCCTCTACCGGGGAGCCCCGGCAATACCCAGACTCGAACGCGCGCGGGCACGGGCACTGCCGCGGGATCTATGGGATGCGCGAACGCGCACGGCTGGCCGGTGGCTGGCTGACCGCGGACGTGGACGATGAAGCACTGGGGGGCTTCCTGGTCACTGCATTCGTTCCAACGGCGTGCGTTGTCGAAGAGACAACCGAGGCAACGGAAGCCGCACTCCTGGCAGCAGAAGCAGGCTCGCGGTGAGAGCCATCCGAGTTGCGATTGCCGATGACCAGCAACTGTTCTGTTCTGGGATCCAGATGCTCATCGAGTCACAGCCCGACCTAAAGTTCGTCGGTGCCGCCTACGACGGAGAAGCCGCTATCGCCCTCGCTCGCGCGGCGCGCCCCGACGTCATGTTGATGGACATCCGGATGCCGCTGCTCGACGGCATTGAGGCGACGGCGCGCATCCTGGACGCCACCGACAAACCCAACGCACCCGACACGGACACCAGAGAATGCAGCTCCGATGACTGCGCCACCATTCTCGACGCGCAGCCCAAGGTAATCATGCTCACGACGTTCCAACGCGATGAAGCGGTCGTTCGCGCAATCCATGCCGGCGCAGACGGTTTCATTATGAAGGACACCACACCCGAGTTCGTACTCGCTTCGATCCGCACGGTCTACGCCGGGCACTCCGTGATCGCGCCCAGCGACACAGCCGACATCATCCGGGCGCAGACGTCCCAGAAATACAGGGAGCCAACCGCCGAATCAATCTCAGCGCTCTCCGCACGCGAGAAAGAGGTCTTCCTGATCGCAGCGCGCGGCCTCAGCAACGCGGACATCGCCCAAACCGCCTATATCAGCGAGGCGACGGTCAAGAGCCACATACGCAACATTCTGGCAAAACTGTCACTCACGTCACGCGTGCAGATCGTCGCGCACGCCTACGAGAACGGGCTGCTGCGCTGAGTCGCGCCTACTCGAGGCACGGAGAATCCATCGCCTAAGCCTACGACGAGCCTGGGAACGCTGCCCGCAAGCCGGAACCCCGACGGGACGGGCGAATCGTCCGTTCATCGCGCGTGCTGGCGGTTACTTGGGATCGACAATAGCGTCGGCATATTGGTCAACGACGCCGCGATAGACGGGCAGGGTCTTCCCCAACGCCTTGAGGGCGACTCGTAAAGCGTCACCGGGGCGCCCTGCGTCGAAGAGCGACAACGCCAAGAATGCCTCGCCTGAGGCGCCGACTGTAGCGTCGGGTCGAATGCCTTCCAGAATCCTTATCGCTTCGGTGGTCTCACCGACATTGCGAAGTGAGCTGGCCAACTGAATGAGAGCTTGAGATCGACGGACAGGGTCAAGACCTAGGTCCAGCGCACGTCGGTAGAGTGGGATCGCTTCCGCCTCCCGTCCAAGAAAGTCATGCACCGATGCCCACTCGTAGATGGCCGCCGGATCATCGCCGTCCCGCTCTGCGATCAAGAGATGCAGTGAACCGAGGGTGGCTTCTGCGTCGGCGTCACTGGCCTCAAGCCAGAATCCTGTGATGCGTTCTTCCCAGTTGGACATGGCCCATTTTGGCAGATTACAGAGCTGTTTGAGCACTGCCCGAATGGTGAACGGTTTGCGGACGTCAAAGATGTGAGCCGTATACCGATCGGACATCTATTGCTCCGCCATGATCATCCTCTTCGAATTCAAGTCCGATTTTTTCTGCTACTCGTCTCGAAGCAATATTGTCGGGGTGGATGATCGCTTCTAGGTGAGCGGCCTCCAAGACATCTCGCGCGAAGTCCCGGCAAGCCTGTGCAGCCTCGGTTGCATACCCCCGTCCCTGCATCTCTGTCCGGACGTGGTAGCCAACCTCAAGTTCGGGTCGGCCGTTGACGCCCTGCCAAGTCAGGCCGCAGTCACCGGCAAACTCACCTGTCTTCGTCTCGATGACCCAAAGACCGTAGCCGTGTTCGGCGTAGTTGCTCTTGTTCCAGTCGATCCAGGCCTGGGTCTCCTTGCGGCTCTTTAGTCGAGGGTAAAACTCCATCACGTCTGAGTCAGCCAGCATGGCAGACATGACCTCGAGATCATCGTCGGTCATGTTTCGAAAATTCAACCGGTCTGAATGAGGGAAAGCCATAGCTCGAGCTTAAGAGGTCTTCCGTACCCCTAAAGCGATCCGGCGGTTAGTCGCTGGGAGTATCGGCCGGCCCCGTAAGCCGAACCTTGAGCGGGGCATCGGAATTATGCCTCAAGGGGATCCGCAATGTTACTTCAGCTTGCCAGCGATAACAGCGAGCTCATCGACGTCACCATCCTGTTTCGTCCACGAAGGAACTAAGCCGTCGTCGTCGGAGCGAGGGACGAGGTGAAAGTGAACGTGAAGTACTGTCTGCCACCCAGCCGATCGGTTGG